>JAISSQ010000044.1 GCA_031273045.1 Puniceicoccales bacterium | reverse complement strand
CCGCCGGCACCGGCGGTGGTTGCGGGGTGATTTTGAGGCAGATGGCGTGGTCGCAGGGAAGGGTCGCCGGCAGCGTGATGTGCAGGGCGTCGGGGGCTTGGGTGAATTGCAATTCGCCGGCGGTGCCGAGCAGTTCCACTTTCGCGACTTTGTGGTAATTCCGCGCGGCGAAGTTGCGAATGGTGACGGTGCGCAGTTCCGGCGGCGTCGTTGTTTTCGCGCCGAAGACGAACGCGAACACGGTGTCGCCTTTTGTTGTGAAGCGGATGTCTTTCGCGGTGAGCGGCGCGCGGGCGGTGAAGTAGCCGCCGCGCTGGACGGTCGGCCCCTCGCCGAAAATGGTGTGCGGGCGTGTGCCGTAAATGCCCTCGCCGTTGATGCGCAGCCACGCGCCGATTTCCTTCAACAGCGTGATGGCGCGCTCGTCGAGCGTGCCGTCGGCGCGAGGCGGAACGTTTATCAGCAGCGAGCCGTTTTTGCTCACGACGTCCACGAGCAAGTCCACCATTTCGCGCGTTGTTTTGTAGCGGTCGTTGCGCGTCCAGAACCAGTCGCCAATGGAGTCGTCGGTCTGCCACGGCACGTCGCTGATTGACGCCATCTGGCCGCGCTCCAAATCGGGGACGCCGATGCCGTTGCGCAGTCCGTCGCCGTGGTAGCGTCCGTTGTTGTAGTTTTTGATGCACATCACGGCTTCCAATTTTCCGCCGTGCCACGCGGTGTTCGCGTTGTAGTAATAGGCGAGGAGGCGGCGTCCGGTTTCGCCGAACGGCACACCGCCGTCGAAGTAGAACAAGTCCGGTTTGTGCTGGTCGAGCAGGTCTTTTATGCGGCGCGCGTAATCAACAATCACCGGCGGCGGCGGGTTGACGGCGTAGTGCATATCGTCGTCGCGATAGCCCGCGTAATTTGGAAAATAGAGACCGGCGTTTTTCGGGTCGGCACCGTCGTAAGGGACGCCGGCGAGCGGTCCTTTTTTGTCGGCGTTTTTGCTTGTTCCGAGCCAGTTCCACGCGCGTTCCAAATGCGAGGTGACGCCCCAGCGCAGGCCGGCGTTGCGGACGGCGCGTTCCCATTTGCCAATGATGTTTTGACGCGGGCCGTGGTTGACGCTGTTCCACTCGTGATGGGTCGAGTTCCAGAGGTCGAAGTTGTCGTGGTGCGCCGCCATCGCGACGATGTATTTCGCGCCGGCTTCCTTGAAGAGGGCGACGAGTTTTTCGGGGTCGAACTTTTCGCCCTTCCACATCTCGATGATGTCCTTGTAGCCGACCTTCGACGGATGCCCGTAATTCGCGACGTGGTATTTGTAGGCGCGCGAACCTTCGACATACATGTCGCGCGCATACCAATCGCCGATGGCGGGGACGGTGTAGGGATTCCAGCACGTCCAAATGCCGAACTTGGCGTCGCGAAACCACTCCGGGCACCGGTATTGTTCGAGGGATTTCCACGAGGAGTCGAAACGCACCGCCGGCGGCAACGGCGATGTTGCCGGTGGCGTTGCCGGCACCAGAGCACCGGAGACCGCAGAAGCGGAACCATCTCCGGCAACGCGGGAATCGCCCTGCCCTGCCGCATCTTTTTCCGCCACGGACGAGCAAGCGGACAACGCGAACGCCACGCCAACGGCAAGCACGCCGCCAACGGTGGTTGCCGCGCGAGCAAGGAAGCGGTGCAAGTCAGGAAAACGAACTTCTGGGGAGCAAGCGTGGCGAGACATGGCGCGGAACATGGTGCAAGTTATTGGGAACGCAACCGTTTTCTCGAAACACCGGCACCCCAAACACCACCACCGGTGCCCCAACCACCGGCACGCCAACCGCCACCGCGCCAACCAACGGCACTCCAACCGCCGAAGCCCTAACCACCGCCGCCGCCACCACCAACCGCCGCCGTCCCCGCTAATCCCCGAAGCACACGTTTACCGCTCTTGCCACGCGCACGAGTTCGCCGTTCGGGTCAATCGTCTTCAACGCCCGAACCGCCTCGCCCAACGGCACGGAAGTCATCTGCCCGTCCTGCCACGAGACCATTCGCCCGAACTCGCCGGCAGCGACCATCTCGAACGCCTTCACGCCGTATTGCGCGCCGAGCACACGGTCGAACGCCGCCGGCGTCCCGCCCCGCTGCACGTGCCCAAGTATCGTGCACCGCAGCCCCTCCTCGATGCCCGTCGCCTTCAACTCCGCCATAAAACGTTCCGCCGCGCCCGACATCTTTTCACTGATGTTCGAGTGCGCCTTTTTCTCCTCCGACGGTGCGCCGCCGGCAGGGAACGCCCCCTCCGCAACCGCCACCACCGCGAACCGTTTCCCCGCCTCAAACCGCCGGTCGAGCCACGCCTTGATTTTTTCAATGCGGTAAGGAATTTCGGGAATCAGGCAAATCTCCGCGCCGCCGGCGATTGCGGCGTGCAGCGTTATCCAGCCCGAATGCTTCCCCATCAGTTCCAAAATCTGAATCCGGTTGTGGCTCTCCGCCGTGCTCACCAAACGGTCAACCGCCTCGGTCGCCACGTCCACGGCGGACTGGAACCCGAACGTCACGTCCGTCGCGCACAAGTCGTTGTCAATCGTCTTCGGAATGCCCACCACCGGCAGCCCCTTTTTGAAGAGCGCGAGCGACATCCGCTGCGAGCCGTCGCCGCCGATGTTGACGATGGCGTCGAACCCGCCCACGCGACACAGGCGCACCATATCGTCGGAGCGGTCAATGTATTCGACGGTGCCGTCGGCGCGCTTCACCGGCCAGTTGAACGGCCCCGACTCCTTCGTTGTCCCGATGATTGTGCCGCCGCGCACGTGAATGCCGGAGACCGTCTGGCGCGTGAGCGGAATGACGCGCTGCGGCGTGTCGAGCAGCCCGTTGAACGACTGCAAACTCCCGTAAACCTCCCAGCCCGGCGTGGCGGTGGCGGCCTTCACGAACGCCCGCAACACCGCGTTGAGCGCGGGGCAATCGCCGCCGCTGGTCGCGACAAGTATCTTCTTCGGCATAACAACGCCCGAAGAAGCAGGAAACGCGCCACCGGCGCAAGGAAGCACCGCCCGTCCCCGCCCCGCCCTATTTCGCGGGGAACGACAGGTCGGCGAGCAACGGAAAGTGGTCGCTGGGGAAGCCGCCGTCGGGGCGCTTTTCAATGACGATTTCCGTCGCGGCGACGCGCGGCGCCGGCGCGCCGTCAGCGGGACGCGCGAGCACCCAGTCAATGCGGCGACCGCGCCGACGGGGCGTCCGCGAGAACGCCTGAAAGGTGTTGTAGCCGGCGTTGCGCCGCTCGCGGGCGAGCGTCCACGTGTCTAAAAACGCGCCGGCGCCGGTGAGCGTCTTGTAGGAGTCGGCGACGCCCGCGACGCAGTTGAAGTCGCCCGTGAGCACCACCGGCAACACGCCGCCGCCGAAGGTTTTCAGCCGTGCGATGACGAGTTCGCCCGCCTTCACGCGCGCCCGCTCCGAGATGTGGTCGAAGTGCGTGTTCAAAAACCAGAACCCGCCGCCGGTGGCACCGCTGCCGGCACCGCCGCCGGCGGGCTTTTCGCGCAATCGGACGGCGGTGACGATGCGCGTGAACGCCGCGCCCCACGCGGGTTTCTCGTCCGCTGCCGGCGGGCGGTCGGGCGTCTCGGAAATCCAGAAATGGCGCGTCTCGCACAGCGCGAAGCGGCTCTTTTTGAAGAACACCGCGCACTGCTCGCCGGCACCACCGGCACCGCGCCCGACACCGGCGGAACCGTATTCGGGCAGGGCGGCTTCGAGGTCGCGCCGTTGCGCCGGCAACGTCTCCTGCGTGCCGAGAATGTCGGGTGCGAGGCGGCGGACGAGCGCGGCGACGGCATCGCGGCGGACTTCGTCCCAGCCGTTGCCGTCGCGGGCGTCGTTAGCGTTCTTGTAGCGAATGTTGAACGAGACGACGCGCAGTTGAAGCGCGCCGGCACCGGTGCCGGCACCGGCGGCGATTGCGTTACCGGTGGCGAAGACGGCACCGCCGCCGGCGAATGCCGCCACGGTCGCGGCGGCGGCGCGCGTCAAGAACACGCGGCGGGAAAACAAACTGCGGGATGGCGCGGAAAGCATGGTCTCACGGGGACAGGCGCGCCGGCGGGAAGTTCACCACCGGCACCGCGCCGCCGCCGCCGCGCCGACACACACATGGAGCGCCGACTTTCAAGTCGGCTCGGCAATGGTGCGGCGCAGCCGCCTTGCTTTTTGGAAATGGCGGCTACGCCGCTTCTCCACCAAGCCGACTTGAAAGTCGGCACTCACAGTCCGTCATCCTCGGTGAACGGTCCCATGCCGATGTCGCCGGCGGGGCGAACGCGAAAAATGCCGTCAACGGTGGCATTCCCTTGAACGCGCAATGCTTCTTTTTGCGGCGTCGGAAGGGCGGGCGGTGTTGCGCTATCGTTCGCGCCGGTGCCGGTGGGCGCGGGGTAGTCCCGATGGCGCAAAATGGTTCGCCCGTCTTCCATGATGAGAAGCAGATTGCTTCGGTCCTGCGTGTAGTATCCCGCTTGCTCGTCAAACAGCCATGCGCCGGTGCCATTCCCAATGGAAAACACGCCGCCGGCAACGGGTTCGTTGTTGCGTCCGAAAATGACTTGCGGAGAGTTGTCGCCCGATGTTTGCAAATTGTGTCCAATGAGAACGGAACCATAGGCGGTCGAGTAGGAATAATTTCCAATGGTGATTGTCTCGTCGGCATAAACACTGACGAAATTGCCAATGGCGATTGAGTTCGCACCGTAGGCGAGAGCGGAATTGCCAATGGCGGTGCTCTCCTCCGACGCGATGTTGCTTGTGTTCATCGAACTGGAAAAGGCATCCGCTCCGTTAAACAGAATGCGCGGGTTTTCCGTGTCGGAAAAATCAAATGCGATAGCGGGGATTTCCGGCGAAGCGGAATTCTTGTTGTAAAGTTCAAAGACGCCCGCGTTTTGCAATACGAGGATGTTGTGGCGTCCTTGGCCGTAAGTGCCTGTCGCCGGAGAATAAACCCACTCATCCGTTCCGTCGCCAATCACAAGCACGGCGTCATTCGCGAACTTGTTATATGAACCAAGGATGACGCGCGGAGAATTTGACACCGGCGCGGAGTAATCCGTTTGCGCGGTGTTCAATCCGCGACCGATGGCTACAGTATTGTCTGTTGGAATTTCGATTTCCTTGCCGATGGCGATGGAATACGAACCGCTGACGTTCATCATGGTCATATATGCGCCGCCAATGGCAATTGACGACGCGCCGGAGACGCTCGCGCTTGTTCCGAGCGCAAGCGAATAGTCGGCGCAAGCATAGTTATTGGAACCAATCGCAAGCGCCCCGTATTCGGCGATTGCCGTTGCAAAATAGCCGATGGCGATGTTCGAGTTATACAAATAACTGTTTGTCATCATTACGTATGAGGACGCGCCGTAGCCAATGGAAACGCCGTAACGGGAGCAGGCGTTCGCATAATAACCAATGGCAGTGGCATAGTCATTCCCCGCGCTTGCATAGGAACCGAGCGCGGTCGCGTATTGTCCGTTCGCGACGGCGTTCTCACCGGCTGCAAGCGTGGAATTCCGCGAGGCGTTCGCATAATACCCTATCGCCGTGGAATAATCGGCGGTGGCACGCGAACTCGCGCCAACGGCCGTGGCGGAAGACGCGATGAAACTGCCGTAAATCCAATTTCCCCACGAATCATAATATCCGGACGAAGCGTTGTCCTTTGTGGTTGCGGAACACCCGATGGCGGTTGTGTAGTAACCTTCCGCGATGGCGGAATAACCTTGGGCGGTGGCACCGTGACCATTGGCAAGCGAGTTATAACCGAGCGATGTCCCGTAATCATTGCTATATGCAAACGCGCCGACCGCGGTGGACGCATAATAATTGGTGGAAGCGGAATCGCCGATTGCAAGACCGGTTCCGCCGTTTTGGGCGGCTGGACTTGTGAGAAATCCGCGCAGGTTTCCGGTGGTGAGAACAACTTCGCCGCCAAGAAGGATTTTGGGAAGCGACGGGTCGCTCGCATCGAGAACAATGGCGGGCATATAGGAGGCACCGCCAGAGTTTGGCGGATTGGGATAAAGCGAAAGGCGTCCGTCGCCGGAAAGAGTCATAATGCGCTGCTCGACGCCACTATTTCCCCAAGCATCGCTCTGGAACGGATTGTGTTGCACCCATTCCCAAACGACATTCTCTCCATGAAGGAACTGCGTTGCGCGCAGTGTTCCGCTTATGGGAACCGCCTCCCAAGTCGCGGCAGGAAAAACCGTCTCGCCAACAATGGACGAACCGATTGCAAGCAGTTGCGCAACATGCAGGTTCTGCCCGACGGCGATGTTGCCGGTCACGGTCTCGGAACCGGAGGGCTGGTTCGCTTCTGTCTCGCCCTCGTTCTCGCCGTCGGCGCGCAGTGTTCCGGCGACCCCGAAAACGGCGATGAGCGCGAGACCGAGCACCCGCGCGCAGAAAAGCGCGGGACGGCGTTTCGGGCGCGGACGCACTACCCGCGCAAGCAAGGCGTCAGGGACGGCGGCGGCGTTCGTCCCGTTCAGCGTTCCGAGCGGGGATTGGAAGAATGTGAAGATGTTTGAGACGGTGTGTTCCATGATGAGTCGGTGTTGAGTATGAAGTGTGTTGAGAGGGACGATGTTGAGGGGAAAGGTGTGGTGTTAACGGGTGGTCGTCTTCGGTCTGGTATTCGCGCGACTCTCTGGTTTATCAGGAGGAATGAGATTCCGCTTTTGGTCGTATTCCATGTTTGTGTCGTTCGGGGTCGGGTTGAGGTAATAACGGAAGCGTAGATTTTTGTGTGGTTGGAAATCAATTCCACTGGGAATCTTTCCGTATAAGGCACTTTTCACCTTTCCATTTTTGTCGAGAACAGTTCGCACACGAATAAAATAGTTCAAATTTTCAGCGCGTTGTATGCTGAAACGATTCCCTTGTTCATCAAGAAAGTCACGAACTTCCAATTTGTCATTATAGTTTTCGGTTGGAGCAAAACGAGGCATTGTTAACTGCCAAGATGAATCAGAGTTCTTTTCCAACCACGTCTGAATGCCATCCCCCTTGTTGGGGAATGCTACTTCAAGTCGAAAATCGTATGTGACGTGCCAGTGACCTCGCGCATCCTTTTTCTTTGTCAACGGAACAACTTCAGAAATTTTGAAGAATATATCTGTTGTTTTCCCTTTCCCAATCGGTTCTACCCAGTCACCAACTAATAAGTCAAAGCCATGTTGGTTGTTCATTTTTGGAATTTTAACATCAACTCTCTTGTGATACATTGGGATAGGATTTAGTATTGGGCACACAACAACTGTAACCGTTGGATTCCACGGTTCCCAGCGCCCCGCTTTTGCTTCCTTGAAAACGACTGGCACAGGGTCTGTCAGATAATATCTCTCATCGCGAGCCATGTAACAAAAAAATCTTCTCCGTATTCCTTCTCCATGAAGGGTTGCCACCCCATCTTTGTTTGTTATCGCGGTAAATTTAGCGTTGATATTCCTCCCAAATTCTGGACCAGGAATGTTGTGGGAGAACGTATACATTCCGACCTTTTGTTTTGGAATGATGTTGCCGAGGTCGTCCTTGAGGATAACAGTGATGCACGCCTTTGGGCGAGTCGCGAAAAGCGACATGCCCGCGCTAAAAGTAGCAATGAGCACGATGGCGAGAGTAAGTATGAGTTTGTTCAATGTTGTCATGGTTGGTTTTCTCCTTGCTTAAGTTCTGTGTTGAGGGAAAAGGTGCGGTGTTAACTGTTGGTCTTCTTCGGTCTGGTTTTTGCGCGATTCGCTGGTTTATCAGGAGGAATGAGATTCCGCTTTTGGTCGTATTCCATGTTTGTGTCGTTTGGGGTTGGGTTAAGGTAGTATCGGAAACGAACGTCGCCGTAAGGACGGAATTCTATGCCGCCGGGGATTTTGCCATAAAGAGCACTTTTGACTTTCCCATCTTTGTCGAGGACTGTGCGCACGCGAATAAAATAGTTCATGTCCTCGCGCATCATGTCGCGGCGATATCCTTTTTCGTCAATATACTCGCGGAGTTCCAACTTTTCGGAATATTTCTCGGTTGGCGCAAAACGTGGCATGGTTAGGGTCTCCGTGCTTGCTATGTCACGCTCAATAAATTGCTGAATACCATCTCCCTTGTTTGGAAATGTAACTTCAAAGCGAAAATCATATGAAGAACGCATGTGTCCCCATTTGTCTTTCTTCTGGGTCATCGGAAGGATTTCCAACATTTTGAAAAGGATATCTGCCGTTTTGCCGTTCCCTGCTGGCGCAACCCAATCTCCAATGGATAAATCGAAACCAAATTGTTCGTTGACGCGCGGAATTTTTGTTTCCACCCATTTATGATACATTGGGATTGGATTTAATATTGGTCGCACAACAACTGCAACGGTAGGATTCCACGGTTCCCAGCGCCCCAATTTCACTTTTTTGAAAGTAAAAGTTTCCCCGTAAGAAAGATAAAAATCATTCCGATACGACATTGCGCAGAGGAATTTTGGATTTACTCCCTCTCCATGCAATGTTACGCTACCATCTTTCCCTGTTATCCCATTGAATTCTTTGTAAATGTTCTTCCCCAGTTCTGGACCGGGGACATGGTGGTGGAATGTCACCATTCCAACCTCTTGATTGGGCACGGGGTTGCCAAGGTCGTCCATGAGGACGACTGTGATGCACGCCTTGGGGCGAGTCGCGAAGAGCAACGTGCACGCGCTGGAAGTAGCGATGAGCACGAGAACGAGAGTAAGTGTGAGTTTGTTCAATGTTGTCATGGTTGGTTTCCTTCTGTTTTAAGTTCTGCGAGTTCTACCCATTTGTCGTAAAGAGGAAAGGTAAAGAAGTAGGCGACATCACGAGGGTCGCTGTGAAGATAACTATCAAAATATTTCTTGTTAGTAAGTCGTTCTTGTGGCCATCCGCTACGAAACGAGGGGCGATTCATGTCATAACTTATAATTTGCCCGTTCTGAGTATTCTTTACGGGATTCCGCCCCATCGCTTTTGTTGTTGCCGGAATTTCCCAAGCAAAGAGCACTGCCTTTTGTGTGTTGTTAATTGCTTGTCCCCCGTCAGAATAAGGCGCGAAGAATGGATTGGTTGTGAGAACGGAATTTCGTGTCAATGTGCCGGACGATTCTGCAACGATGGTGGCTATTGCGGTTTCAATTTCGGCAGGAGTTCTTCGGGTAAGGGTTACGAACCTTCTTTCCATCCAGAAATTGTTAAATCCCCATCCGCCGCGTATTGTTTCCGTTCTAACGAAATTGTCGATTATTGCTATACCGAGCATCGTGCCAACGTTATTTCTAAATCCTAATTGAATATTCCCTCCCTTATTCATTTCTTGATACACCCATGGACGTTCTAATGGAGAGACAGCATCACCATTACTATTTTCGCAGAGTTCATCTGCGGAAGAGTAGAAGTTAAACACTTCGGTATTTCGAGGAACATTTGAGAAGCGGTTTTGCCATGTGAGGCGTGAACGTGCATCGTTTTCAGGGAAGAGACGCCACCAAGTTGTCGGGCGCAGGTCTTCGGAGTAACCGTTCCAAGCATCAGGTATCATCAGTGCATCCTCTGGCTCCGCAGAGTCATACGCTTCGAGTGGGACGGCCGCGCCGAGCATGAAGAATTTTGAGGCGTTCAGACCGTAATCATTGATTGCGGTGCTGGCAATCATGTTCCCCAAACTATGGGCGGCGAGGATTTTTTCGTTGCCGGGCAGGGCATTGACTGCTTGTGCCATCGCTTGCGCAGATAGGAATGCGTTTTCGACATTGAGCCAGTAATTTGCGACTTCCCTGTTGCTTCGCCATGTCACCATAGTGAACATTGCCATTGAACCGCTCCAATAGAGGCGCTTGAATGCTTCGGATGCCCAGCCGCGCGCATCGCGTTCATTGCTGTTGAACCCGTGCACAAAGACAAATTGTTTTCCGTTGGTCTTCGAGTCCGGCCAGTTAATCGGTTCGGATGTGTCGGTCTCCACAATTGCCGTTTGGTTCAGGATGGGGCGCAGGTTAATCCAGCGATACATTTCTTCGATTGAACTGATGTTCATTGGCAACTCGGCGCGGAATACGGCAACCTTGCCCCTCTTGATTTCAAGGGTTAGTGGTTTTTGCGTTTTGTCGCGCCCTTCGACAAGGATTAGCAGACCATCGTTTTCCGCTATTGGCATTTTCCAGTCGAAGACAATGCCCTTTTTTGTGACTTGGGTCGTTTTCGCATCATGTAATAGACGTGTGAGGTTGTATCCGAGCGTATTCATGTCTGTCCGCTGGTATTCTAATGCATGTGATTTTAGGAATGGAGTGAAAACGACATTTACATTTCCATCTTCTTGTTTTAGGCGATAATCATATTCTGACGGTGGGAACCGGCGCAGCAAGATTTTTAGGTCGAGCCAGACAGGGAAAAAGTCAATGAAATCGCAGCGTCCGTCAACACTGCCATTCATTCCATCGCGCAGTCGTCCGTTTGCATTGCTCTTGGGAACGGGAATGTCGCGTTCGGAAATGTTTGCAAAACCACCCATATATAGAATTCCCACATCGCCCGTGTCGTCATCGTCGTTTCGCCAGAATCGCCACGGGTTTGCGTTGGAGATGAGACCCTTGTCGGCATCGTTAATTTCGCCGTCTCGGTTGGCGTCAGGAAGGAACACTTCCAGTTCTCGGAACGTTGCGGCGATGTTTTCGTTGTTTCCGACGACGATTTTGATGTTAAATCGTTTAGAACCCGAGACGTATCCATGCGCCTTGAACTTTTCGGGAATTTCCATGCTACTTGGGATAAAGCATTGCGGGTATTTGTCGCTCATGTTCGCGACCGGATAGAGAAACTTTTCGATTTTCTTCGTGACAACATCTTCGAATTCAAAAACTTTCAGATAGAAATTCTTTTCCCCGACGCGGATTTTGACATTCGGATTGTTTTCCCAACCGTTGATTACGGTGAGACGCAACGTCAGCGGTTCGGTTTTATAGAAATACAGTTCATCATTCTGTTCTATTGCTTTTTTGAAATACGGGTCATTGAGTTCGGAGAAGATACGGTCGCGCTTGATTTTTGCCCCAACCATTTTTTCTTTTCCCCAAAAGTCCTTTTCGAGCGTTGGCACGAGGCGCAACATGTTTGCGGGAATGAGCAGGGTGCCGTGTTCCTCGTTGATTCCGTTGACGCGCTTCTTGCCCTTGGCGGCGAGCAGACCGTCGTCATTAAGCGCGGTGATGCACCATTTGCGACGTTCCCATGTGTCGTCCTCCGGTTCATCGTCGGTTTTTGCATTGTTTCCGATGGCAACCAAGTCGGAGATATGCGCCGGTGGTGCAAATTCCAATCTTGCTGGCAATTCATCAGACGAACCGCTTACCTTTCGCCACCAGACATGGGATGCTCCCGCGATGGTGTAATAACGCGCACGCATCCCAACTGGAGCATTGATGAATTGCGGGAAAACATTGTAGAACTTCTTCCCGTCTTCTTCATAAAATGCCTCATCTGTGTCATTTTGCCAGTGTGTTTTGGACGCAGGCGGAAGAATGTTTTCTTTGTTTGCCTCTCCTTTCACATTTGAGACGACAACTGGGGCACCCGTTGTGCGATTGGAACCGACCAAAACCTCCTCATTGTTCACGCAGATAAGGTTATAGTTGAGAAATGTCGTTGAAGCGGCGGCTTCCAGAAGTTGGCTGTAATCAATTTCCGGATAATGCAATGCGCATGCATAACGGGCATACTTTCTCGGATAATCTCCTCTGCGGACAAGGAAACTGCCTTGGACAGGCGGATGGTTGTCATCATGGGATATCTGGCTTACAAGGAACGTTCCATTTCGATTGATGCTTATTGGAAAGTCCTGAAGAACTTTGTCCCAGAATGGTATATACTGTATTTTTGCTTCGCTGCAACATGGCGTCGGAGTGGCGTTTAGGAGAACATCAGCGTTGACATCATCGGCGTTCCACAGTCGCATTCCGTCGGTGCCTTGGAAAACGAAATTCCCAAGGATTGCGTTTCGGGGGCGTGCAACCGTGAATGAAATTCCATTGGAATGACCGCGATATGTCCTTGCCACAGTCAAAAGCCATTCGGCACTTTCCGCCGCGCGAGAGTAGGCCGTTGGTTCGGATTCGCCCAAGATTTTCAGTCCCCATGAGGACAGATAATCAATGCCGCCCAAACCAACACTCGGCGCGGCGATTATTCCCGCGTAGTTTTTCCAATAAAATGCGGACGCCACGCCGAGTTGCGTCAGGTCATCTCCATTACAATAATAATGCCCCGGTCGGGTGTTGACCAAGACAGTGCCATCATTCCCGATATCACGGACCGATATGTAACATGGGATAACCAACCGTTCCGAATTTGGCATGCGCGTCCACGTTCCCTCGTGCCAACGGTGGAAATCGTCTGTTGCGACCCAAGCGTTCTTTTCGGAGATGAGGAGCGTCTGCGCATCGAAGGAGTATCCCTCTTGTCGCGGCAGCACCCCCAAGTCCACCACGGCGTAGAATGGTCGGACGGAAACCCCGTCCTCATCGTTTTCTGGATTTTCAGACGGCACCCCTCCGAAATTTTGGAATGCGTTCAGCGAAAAGAGCGTGCCCGCTTTCGCAACCTCCTCCTCGTAGCGTTGCAGGTTTGTTTTTCCTGTCGCGCCATTGATAGCGTCCTTGTCCGCGACGTGCGGGTTGCTACCAATCACACGCTCCCAGAAGTCGGAGATACCGTCACCGTCGGAGTCGTATTCGAGATTTTCGAGGAAGAGTCGCCGCATGAGTTGGTAGAATTCGAGATTGTTCAACCGTCGCCCATACTTGTCGTGGAATCCGAACGTGTCCAGATGCGAGTCCGCAACCACCCAATTCGTGTCGAAGTCGGTCATCTCCCACTGGTCGGGAATTCCGTCGCTGTCCTGGTCCAAGGGCGAATAGGCGACAAAGGAGGTAATCCAATATTATTTCCGTTTCCCAAGTGTCCGGGATGCCGTCGCCGTCGGTGTCCGTCTTTCCCCAATCATGTTCCCAATTGGTTCCGGGGAACACGATGGCGTATCGCCAGAAGTAGCGCGTCATCAAAAACTCCTCGACGGACAAAAATTCGCGCGCGGTGACTTCAAACGAGAACAGGAATTTCGCCTGCCCGATATTTGCGGCGGCAAAATTCTCCTTCGTGCCGCTTGCCTGTTGCGCCCACGAATAATCCGCCGCCGTGCACAGCCCCAATTGTTCCAACCGCTGGTAGAACGGCAGGGCGACCGCCTTCAACTGTCCAACCGTTGCGACCGCATAGTCGTTGCGCACCGCCCCCAGCACATTCGGCGCGAGCCATGCATCCACCATTGTTTGGACAGTCGCGCCGGCACCGCCGGTGCTGGCGTGGGCGACATCGAGCGCGTGCCGCGCCTTGGCTGCGATGTTCTTCAACTGCCCCAGATTGAGTGCGGCAAAATCCTGCGCCGGCTTCCCGGCGAGAAGCAGATTCTCCGTTTCCCACCAAGCCGGACCGGCGGTCGTCACGGCGCGGTTCAAACGCGGCTGGGTGCTCTGAGGCGGCTGAATGGTCGTTGCCCCCTCGACGGTGCCGACCACCGCCACTACCGGTGCCAGTGCCGCAATGAGCACGAGCGCGACGAGCACAGCAACAGCACTACCGGCGCGGCGAACGCGCGGCGGGAGAGCGTTGACGGCAAGCGGCGGAGGCGGGGAGTTCATGGGCGGTGGCAACTTGACCGCCGGCACAGTGGCGCGCCCCTGACGAAACACAACAACATTTCTGCAACCGCGCTCCCGGTGGCGAAATGGCAACGCCGGCGGCACCGAAACCGGCGGCGAAACCGGCGGCACCTCGTCCACACCGCCGACACCACACCGCCGACACCACACCGACAACACCACACCGCCGCCACCGATGCCACCGCCGCCACCGGTACCACCGCCGGTGCCGATGTCGCCGCCGGCGCGGCACCACCGGCGCGGCCTCCGCTACTCCGCCCAACCGTGGTGCTCGCGGACTTGGAGCATGACGGTGAGAACGTCGTTCCACGTCCGCGGGTCGAGCAGGGTCTTGTTGGGGAACATGCAACCGTCCCAGCAGATGTGCCGGCATCGCTTCGTGACGCGCCCCTTGCGGTCGCGCAGCCAGTAGCCGGCGTCGCGCACGATGCACAGTTTGCCGTTCGGGTCGGTGGGCAGGCAGTGTCGGCCGGTCTTGTCGTGCGTGCCCGACCCTTTGACGGTGGCGTCGTTCTGCGCGACGTGGAAATCGTTTGTCCACGGGCGCAGCCGCTCGGTGAGTTGCCGCATTGCGCTGTGGAAGCGCGTCGGCTCCCAGTGAAAATCGTCGGGCACGAGGCGGTAGGACTCCGGCGCGTTGTAGCCGAGCGCGAAGAGCAGCGTGTGCGCCATGTCCGCCATGAAGCCGAGGTGCGGCATGTCGCCGACGCGTTCCAGCACGTAGAGCATGTGCCGCCACGAATGCATTCCGCCCCAGCAAATCTCGCCCTCGGCGGAGAGCGCCTCGCCGTGGTCGGCGGCAATGCGTGCCGCCTCGGCGAAGGTCTCAATCAACCGGCGCGTCGCGAGCGTCGAGTGGTCAGCCCATTCGGCGACGCTCGCCGCCGAGTCAATGCGCACGACGCCGTAGGGGCGGATTCCGAGTTCGCGCAACCGGCGCGCCACAGCGCACGCGCGGCGCACCGCGTTGAGGAAGCGCGCGCGCTCCTCGTCCTCGCCAATCGCCGAGCCGCCGCCGGACGGCGCCCACACCGGTGCCCCGACCGAACCGATGACCAGCCCGTGCGAGGCGACTTTCTCCGCGAGACGCTTCACCGCGTCGTCGCCGCCGTTAATGTCAAAATGCGGCGCGTCGAGGTTCAGGTTGATGCCGTCAAACCGCTCGCCGCCGACATCCGCCGACGCCGTCAGGCGCAGCATCGTGTCGAGGTCAATGAACGGCTCGGCACCGGCGACGCCTTTGCCGACGACGCCCGGCCAGGCGGCGTTGTGCAGTTTTGGGAAGTTGTTCTTCGTGCTCATGAGATGGAGTTTGTGCGAGGGCGGTAAATGAACGTTTTACTGAACAGTTGTGAAACAGATTTTGGAACGAGTGTGTTAAAACCGTCTTTGAAACAGTCGCGAAAACGACCGGTGGCATGCTCGCGAAAAACAATTGTCCCCAACGGAGCCGCCGCCGCTCCATCACCGCGCCGGCACCACGCCGGAGCACCCGCGAGCGGCGTCAGGAAAGAGCGCGAGCGAGCGTGGTCAATTGCGAATTGACACCCGCTCCCCGCCGTTTTTCACCTGCCCCCGCGTTTCCCAATAGAGCACCAACAACGACATGATTGCGACCGGACACAATAGCGCGCTCACGTTCGACGCCGAGTTCGCCCGCGACGGACAACCGGCGCCGGCACTCACCGAACGCCATGCGGAACGCCGCCGGTTGGAAGCAGCCCGCTCGCGGGCGCGCCGCCGCCGCTGGACACGCGCCGTCCTCATCCTGCTCGTCCTCGCCGGATTCGTCTCCTCCGTCTTCGCAATCGGACAGGAAATGTTCGGCGGACGCACCGCGCCGGTGCCGGCGCACCTCGTCTCCTACGCCACGAGCAACGGCGGACGCCTCGACCGCGAATGGTTCCTCAAAAACATCTTCCGCGCCGGCGACGGCGGCACGCTCGGAATCCGCGAACGCCTCCTCGCCGTCCCGCAGGTCAAAAGCGTCACCAAGTGCGACCAGCGCCGCCTCGACGACGGCTTCGACATCGTCATCGAGGAGCGCGTCCCCGTCGCCCGACTACGCTCCGGCGCGAAAACCCTCCTCGTCGCCGCCGATGGCGTCGCATGGACGGCGCACGGATACGGCGGCGACACCGACCTCATCCGCCTCCCGCCGCTCACCGACGCCGAGCCGCGTCCGAGCAAACGCTACGCCGGCGCCGGCGCGCTCGACGTTCCGGGCATGCCCGAAATCGCCGCCTTCCTCGGCCGCGCCCGCAAACTCGACCCCAAGTTCTTCTACGACTGGGAGAGCATTTCCGTGCGCGACTTCGCCACCGGCGACGTCAAGGCCGCCGGCGCGTGCCTGCGCGTGCGCCGCGTCGCCGTCCGCGCCCAATCCCCCGCGCCGGGCGCGCTGCCGGCGCTGCCCGAAGTGAGCGTCCTCTACTTCTCGGCGAACCCCGAGGACTCGTTCGTCGAACTCGCCTACTGGTTCAAGCGCGACTTCCGCGAGTGGGCGCGCTACAAAATCGGACTCGTCCGCCGCGCCGCCGCCGACGCCGGCGAGCCGGAACCGCGCGAGTTCGCCGCCCAAATGCACCTGCGCGACCGCCGCCTCTCGACCTCCGCCAAGCAGCCCAAGTGGACATTCCGCCTCATCCCGCTGAAAGACCTGTGAGCCATGCCCGCCTCCCCGAAACTCCGCATCCTCGCCGGCACCGACATCGGCACGAGCAAGACCGTCACTCTCATCGCCGTCGCCCCCGCCACCGGCAGCGCGCCCCCGCGCGTCATCGGCAGGGGAATCGCCGACTCGGCGGGAATGCGAAAGGGCGTCGTGCGCGACCTCGACGCCGCCGACGCCGCCCTGCGCGAAGCCATCTCGCTCGCCGAGCGCGAGGCCGCCCGCGAACTGCGCGCCACGGTCGAACTCTCCTCCACGCTCGTCACCCTCGCCGGCGCCCACCTCATCAGCGCGTGCTGTCAGGGAACGGTGCCGGTGACCGGCGTGCGCGGCGTCGTGCGCGACAGCGATGTCGCCGAAGCGTGCGAGTCCGCCAAGAACCGCGCCCGCTTCCCCGGCGCCGAGTTTCCCAACCACGTCCCCGTCATCTACTTCCGCCAGCCCTTCCGCGTTGGCCGGAACATCGTCGAAGGCGACCCGCGCGGCATGAAGGCCGCCTCGCTCACCGCCTCCTACTGGGGCGTCGCCGCCGACTCCGCCGTGCTCGAACGCCTCGGCTCGCTCGTCGGCCGCCACATTGAGAACCGCCGCTTCGTCGTGTCCAGTTACGCCTCCGGCTCGCTGCTCGCCGCCGGTGACGCCGCGCGCGACGGCGTGCTCGTCGTGGACATCGGCGCCGGCGTCACCGATTTCATCCTGCTTGCCGACGGGCATGTCGCGCTCACCGGCTCGCTGCCCGTCGGCGGCGAACTGCTCACGCGCGACCTGTGCGCCGGACTGCGCCTCCCTCAGACCGAAAAAGCGTTCCAGCGCGCCGAGCAAATCAAGCGCAACTTCGACCCCGCCGTCCTGCGCGCGACACCGGCGGCGGCGACGTGGCGCTACGGCGACCACTCCGTCGGCGACACCAAAATCCCCGTGCGCGTCATCGCCAAAATCCTCGAAGCCCGCTTGGAGGAACTCTTCGTTTTCATCCTCCGCCGGCTCGGCCGCCACGCCGACGGCAAACTCATCCCGCGCGGCGTCATCCTCACCGGCGGTGGCGCGAACCTGCGCGGCGCCGCCGAAATCGCCGAGCGCACGTTCGGGCTAAAAACGCGCGTCGCCGGTCGTCAGGACTTCCCCGCTTGGGTGCCGGAGGAGTTGCAGAAGCCCGAATACTCCGCCGCGCTCGGACTGCTCGCCCAAGCGCGGACGCCCCAGAACGCCCCCCGCCCCGCCGCCGCCGTCCGCGCCGGCACCCGCGGACTGCTCTCCAAACTCCTCCGCAAGGTCGGAATTTGAGACGCGCCGCCGCCACCGGTGGCGGTGGTGCCGGTGCCGGTGGTGCCACCGGTGGTGTCACGCCCGCAACGTCCGGCGCACGATGCCGGCGACGCGCGCGAGGTCGTCCTCGGTGAGCGCGCTGCCGGAGGGCAGCGAGAGGCCGCGCTCGAAGAGTTCGCCGGCGGTGCCGTTGATGACTGCGAGGTCCGACACGAACGACGCGAACACCGGCTGCAGGTGCAGCGGCTTCCACAGCGGGCGGCTCTCGATGTTCTCCGCCTCCAGCGCGAGCCGCACGTCCTCGCGCGTGACGCCGCCGGTGCGCGCGGGGTCAATCTGGATGTGCGTCAGCCACCGGTTGCTCACGCCCCACGGCGCCTCCGGCATGAACGACACGCCCTCAACGCCGGCGAGCGCGGCGCGGTAGAACGCCTCGTTGGCGCGGCGGGCGGCGACGCGCGCCGGCAGTTGCTCCAACTGCCCGCGCCCGATGGCGGCGAGGACGTTGCTCAAGCGGTAGTTGTAGCCGAAGGTCGAGTGCTGGTAGTGCGGCGCGGGGTCGCGCGCCTGCGTCGCGAGGAAGCGCGCCTCGGCGACGAGCGCGGGGTCGTCCGACACTAACGCGCCACCGCCGGAGGTGGTGATGATTTTGTTCCCGTTGAACGAGAACACGCCGCAGCGTCCCTGACCGCCGGCGGGGCGTCCGCGCCACGTCGCGCCGAGCGCCTCCGCCGCGTCTTGCACGATTGGCACACCGGCGGCGTCGCACACCTCGCGCAGCCCCGCGTAGTCCGCGCACTGTCCGAGCAAGTCCACCGCGACGAGCGCCTTGGGCGGCGGCTCGCCGCGCGCGCGCAACCGCGCCAACGCCTCGGCGACGAGCGCGGGGTCGAGGTTCCAACTCGTCCGCTCGCTGTCCACGAACACCGGCCGCGCACCCTGATAGAGAATCGGGTTCGCCGACGCCGCGAACGTCAGCGTCGAGCACAGAACGGTGTCGCCGGCACCGACGCCCAGCAGCCGCAACGCGAGGTGGATTGCCGCCGTGCCGGAGGACAGCGCGCACGCGGCGGCGACGCCGGTGGCGGCGCAAAGTTCGCGCTCGAAGGCGTCCACGTGCGGCCCCAGCGGCGCAATCCAGTTCGAGTCAAAGGCGTCCTTGACGAATTCGCGCTCCCGTTCGCCGATTTGTGGCGGCGAGAGAAAAATGCGGCGCGTGGCGTGCTCCTGCGGCATGCGCGCCAACAAACGCCCCGCCTCCGCCACCGGCAACGGGAAAGACGGAAGCGGCGACGCCGCCGGTGCCGCCGGTGCCACCGGTGCAACCGCCACCGGTGACGTGCCGAGGGGCTTCCGCGCTTGCCAACGCAGAGGGCGGAGTTGTTTTGGCGGGGCATGAGCGACGCGCAACCACGGCAGGTTTTCCACAAGGACGTCTGGTATTCCGGGCACGTGCAAGGGGTCGGCTTCCGGCTGTCCGTGCTGCACGTCTCGCGGGGATACGAGGTCACCGGCGGCGTCCAAAACCTGCCCGACGGGCGCGTCCTCGTGCAGGCGGCGGGCGACGAGGCGGAGGTGGCGGCGTTCCTCGCCGAGGTGGCGCGCCAGCAGGCGGCCTACATCCGCTCGACGGAGGAGCGCGAATTCTGGGGCGAGACGCGGCGCGGCGGCTTCCACATCATCCAATAACGCGCGCCCCAAAACACTCGTCATGGAAACAACCCCCGAACCGCCGGCGGTGCGGACGCGCCACCTCATCAAGGACTTCCGCGTCGGGCTGCGCGGCGTGAAGTTGCGCGCCGTGGACAACGTTTCGCTCACGGTGCCGGCGGGCACGATTTACGGCATCCTCGGTCCGAACGGCTCCGGCAAAAGCACGACGCTGAAAGTGCTGCTCGGATTGGTGTCGCCGACGGCGGGCGAGTGCTCCGTTTTCGGCTTCCCCGCCGGCAGCGTCGAGGCGCGCGCACGCATCGGCTTTCTGCCGGAGGCGCCGTATTTCCAGCGGCACTTGAGCGGGCGCGAACTGGTGCGCTTCCACGCCCGCATGTCCGCCGTGCCGGAGCGCGAGTTGGAGGAGCGCGTCGGACGCGCGCTCGAACTCGCCGGCATGAGCGAGGCGGCGTCGCGGCGCGTCGGCACCTACTCGAAGGGCATGCTGCAACGAATCGGGCTGGCGCAGGCGATAGTGCACGACCCGCCGTTAGTCATCCTCGACGAACCCACCGCCGGCGTTGACCCGCTGGGCGCGGCGGACATCGCGCGCGCACTGCTCGCGTTCAAGCAGCGCGGCAAAACCGTCGTGCTGTGCTCGCACCTGCTCAGCCAAGTCGAGGAGGTCTGCGACCGCGTCGCCATCTTCGACCGCGGCCGCCTCGTGCTCGAGGGCGCGTTGGCGGACGTGCTGTCGCGGCGCGGGCAGTGGACGCTGGAGGTCGGGAACGCCACCGGTGACGCCACCGGTGACGCCGAGTTTCCGCCGGCGGCGCGCGCCGAGGTCGGAGCGGTGCTCGCGCGGCACGGGCTGCGCGTCGCCTCAATCGGCCGTTCGCGCGCCACGCTGGAGCGCGTGTTCGCGGAAAAGGTCTCGCGCGACTGACGCCGCCGGCGGCGCGTTTCCCCGCGTCGCCAAAAACCTTGTCGCCGTCGAACGCGCTCCGGTTTTACTGCCTCCCCGAACACACCATGACCGACGCGCAACCGAACAGCACTCCCCAGACGCAAGACGCCGCGCCACCGCCGGCGGGCATCATCACGACGGAAGGACTGTGCAAGACATACAGCGGGCGCGAGGTCGTGCACGACGCCAGCATTTCGGTGCGCGCGGGCGAGGTCGTCGGGTTGCTCGGTCCCAACGGCGCGGGCAAGACGACGACGTTCTACATGGTCGTCGGACTGGTGCCGGCGACGAGCGGCAAGGTGTTTCTCGACGGGCGCGACATCACCGACCTGCCCATGTGGCGGCGCGCCCTGCTCGGTTTGGGCTACCTGCCGCAGGAAGCGTCAATCTTCCGCAAACTCACCGTCTGGGAAAACGTCCACGCCGTCGTCGAGACGATGGCGATGCCGAAGGCGGCACGCAAACCGCACACGGAGCGCATGCTGCGCGAACTCGGTCTGCTCAAACTCTCGCGCCAACCCGCTTACACGCTCAGCGGCGGCGAGCGCCGGCGCCTCGAAATCGCACGTTCCCTCGCGACACGCCCACGCTTCATGCTGCTCGACGAACCGTTCAGCGGCGTGGACCCGATTAGCGTCGCCGACGTGCAGGGCATCGTGCGCGACCTCAAAAACAAGGGCATCGGCGTGCTCATCACCGACCACAACGTGCGCGAGACGCTCTCCATCGTGGACCGCGCCTACATGATTTTTCAGGGACGGGTGACGTTCGAGGGCACGCCCGCGCAAGTCGCCGCCGACCCGCTGTGCCGCAAGCACTACCTCGGCGGGGATTTCAAACTGTGATGCGGGCTCCGCTCCGACGCATAATCGGCGGCACTACATCACTTCGCGAAGAAGCGGGACATTTCGGTCCATGCCTCGCGCAAAACGTGGGGCGGCGGCTTTGCGCCGGTGGCGCGATAGTCGAACGTGCGCGGTTCGCCGAAACCGTATTTGTTGAGAACAAGAACGTGACCGGCGGGAATGGACTCCGCACCGGCAACGGCACCTTCGTAAAGCAGGGCGGTCTTGCTGTAACTCGCGAGGATGGTGAACGGGCGCGGCGCGGGGTCGAAAAGCGAACGCCCCGACGAATACGCCACCGGTGGCGTCGCAACACCGAGCGCCTCGCCGAGGAGCGTCGGCACGATGTCGAAATGCGTTGTGCGGTGTCGCAGCACTGCCGGTGGCTTTCCCTTCCAAAACACAAGGAGCGGAACGTGCGTCTGGTGACTGGAAAAGTTTGAGTTGTGCCCCCAAGTGTTTGTGCGCGTGTCATTTATTTCCTGACCGTGGTCACCGGTGACGACGATGATTGTGTTTTGCAACACCCCGCGTTTTTCGAGCGCGGCGAAGAGTGTTTCCAACTGCTTGTCCAAATGAAAAACGCTGTTCTTGTAGAGGTTGATGTAAGGGAGCGGATCGGTGCGGTTTGAAAGTGCCATATAATTGACACCGTTCTCGCCTTCCACGGTGGGGAGAAATTTTCGCTCGGCGTCTCTTGCGAGCGCGAACGAGTGCAACACGTCATAAAACAAAAAACCAAAGAATGGTTTTGCCGACGCGCCGCCGGTGCCGCCGGCACTGCCGGCGTTGCTTTGCGAAGGCGTTTTTGCGTTCCGCGCGTCCAGAAAACGCAAGAATTCCTCCTGCGCGCGGGCGTCGCGCTCAAAGACCGTTTCGCCCTCCGTGCGAATGCGTAGATTGGGAATGCCAGCGAAGACCGTCCGGTCGAATTCGGGGTTCAGCAGACCGGCGGAGGCGAATATCGCGAATTCGTAATTCAGCGCGTCGAGCGTTTCCATGAAAACGGGACGCCGATTCGCGGAAAAGAATGAGTTCCAATACGTCGCCGGTATTGCATAGAACAGCGAAAAGAGACCGCAGCGGGTCGCGTTGCCGCCGCTCACGTGGTTTTCAAAACGCACGGCACCGGCGGCGGCGCGTTTGCTCAATCGCGGCATCACTTCGGGTGCCAGCGCATCCGCGCGCCACGCATCCACAAGCACGAACAAAATGTCCGGCGGCGGTGCCGATTCCGCCACCGGTGGCGGTGTGATTTTTTCGAGCGGATAATTGAGCGTTCCGCTACTGTCCGGGACTTTTTGCAGGTTGGCTTGCTTGAATCCAAGCGAGCGCATAAATCGTTTTGCCGTAAGAGGATAGAACGCAGGAAACGCCTCGGCGCGGACAAGCACCGGCGGGTAGGCGACAAACGCCGCCCATGCGTGAAGCGACTCAAAAACGAGCACGCAAAGAAGCACGCCACCGGTGGTCGCAATCCTGACCCGCCGCAACCAACTCGGCTGCCGAATTGTGAATTTCCCAGAAACGAGAAACATTCCAATCTCCACGCCGATTATCAGCGCGACCCCGACCGCCGACAGAACCCAGAACACCGGCGGAAAAACAAAAATATCGCGCCCGTCGGGAGACAAAAACATCTGCACATAGGAAAGATTGATGTGTTGTTTGAACTGGTCGAAAACAAAGCCGTCGGCGACAAGAAACAGCGTGAGCAGCGACGACAGAACGACTCCGGCGACAGCACCCGCCCTGCGCGAAAGAACCACAAACGGCGCGAGCAGGACGAGCAGCGCGAGCGCGACAATTCCGTAGTGTCCGATGTCTGCGGTGATGGCGAAAATCGCCCCGCGCAAATCGGATGACCATGCGCCGCCGGCGACGCCGCGCAGCCCAAGCAACGCCCAGAGCACGCCGTTGGCGAGACAAAACAAGAAGAACGGCGAAAGCGCGCGGGCGGCGTAATCGCGGCAGAACGAAATTGCGAACGTGTTCAGCGCAAAAAGGAGTTTGTTTTTGATTTTGGAGAAACCCCGTTTTTTGAATTTCTCGCCGGCGCGCGGTTCAACCCGCTCGATGTCGCTGGTGGCGTCGTCGCACCCCGCCACCGGTGGCGGCACCAAAACGTTGAAATAAACTCCTGTCCGCCAGTAGTTTCTGATTTCGACATCGGCGGGCGCGCCGAATTTTTCCGTGGCGTCGAGCAGCGCGCGCGCGGCACCGGTGGTGAATGCTTGCGCGGGATTGAGATTGGGAATCTTGAACGGCGAAACGAGGCGGAAGCGCGGCGGGGTGCCGCTGCCGCCACCGAAAGTGTCGCCGCCGCCGGCGTCACCGGCAACACCACCGGCAGCGAGCGGAACTTGCGAACGGAACAAGCGCGTGTTCGGCGCGCAAAGTTTTACGGCGTTCCACTTGCCAATGTTTGCCGAAAGGGCGGCGAGCGCGGCGGGAAAATCGTCCGACAAAACGGCGTCGTCTTCGAGTACGACCGCGCCGTCCCATTTCTTTTCCAAAATTGTCCGCCACGCTTTTCGGAAGGAGAGGAAACAGGCGATTTCGCCGGCGTTCAATTCGCGATGGTAGCGCGCGCGGTTAAGTGCCGGTGAGTAATTTTCGGGAAGTGTCCCGTTTGCGAACTCGCGTCCGTCAACGGCGGGGAGGCGTTCCCACGCGACGCCAAGTTCGGCAAGGCGCGCGCCGATTTTTGCGAGGCGTTCGGGCGAGCGGTCGAGGTTGATGACGAGGACAGGAAGCATTTCGGGAGAAGACGGCAGGGGGTTGCGGGTGGACGCGAAAAGGCGGAAAGCGGGTGCGAATGCGAATAAAAGAGCGTCAAAGGAATGCGGAACTCGATTCGGTGCCGCGAGAAAGAACTGTTTTTCAAGGGTGTCAAGCGGGGAAAGGATGAAGGATGAGGGATGAAAATGCCTAGCGGCGAAAATGGCGTGCCCCACAGGTTTTGAGTAACCGCCTTCATCCCTCATCCCTTATCCCTTATCCTTCATCCTTTCTACTGCCGCCATCCGCCTTGCCCAGCCGCCGGCTTTCCATTTCCCTGCCCCGCTCAACTCGCAATCTTTCCCGAACTCTCTCCGCAATCCCTCCTCTTATGATGACACCGCTTCAAGAACTCCGGCACAGCGCAGCGCACATTCTCGGCGCGGCGGTGCTGCGCCTCTTCCCGGACGCAAAACTCGACATCGGACCGCCGACCGACGCCGGCTTCTACTACGATTTCGACCTCGAACACAAATTCACCGCCGAAGACCTTGAGCGCATCGAGGCGGAGATGAAAAAAATCGTGAAGGAGAACCAGCGGTTCGAACGCAGCGAGTGCTCGCGCGAGGAGGCCGTCCGCCTCATCGAGGGCATCGGTCAGCAGCGCTACAAACTCGGTCGTCTCGCGGACATTCCCGAAGGCGAGGCGATTTCGTTCTACCGCAACGGCGAGTTCCTCGACCTGTGCGCCGGCACGCACGTCCGCTACACCTCGCAGGTCAAGGCGCTCAAACTGCTCTCCGTCGCCGGCTCCTACCATCGCGGCGACGCCGCCAACGCCCAACTCCAGCGCATCTACGGAACGGCGTTCGCCTCGCGCGACGAACTCGAACAGCACCTGCGAAACCTCGAAGAGGCGAAGAAGCGCGACCACCGGAAACTCGGCAAAGACCTCCACCTGTTCCACATTGACGAGGACGTCGGCCCCGGCCTCGTCCTGTGGCTCCCCAACGGCGCCGTCGTGCGCGACGAGTTGCAGCGCTTCATCTCCGGCGAACTCGCCAAGCAGGGCTACCAGCAGGTCTTCACGCCCCACATCGGCAAACTCGCCCTCTACAAAACCTCCGGCCATTTCCCCTACTACAAGGCGTCGCAGTTCACGCCAATCGCCGACCCCGACCAGTTCGCGCGCCTCGCCGACGAGCACTGCCCGTGCTGCGAACTCGCCAACCGCCTCGAAGCCGTCTCCGCGAAGTTCCGCGAACAGGTCAACGCCCGCACCGGTGCCGACACCATCACCGAAGACCGCGTCCGCCCCGACGCCGACCTGCTCGACGGCTTCCTGCTCAAGCCGATGAACTGCCCCCACCACATCAAAATCTACGCCAGCCAATCCCGCTCCTACCGCGACCTCCCCGTGCGCCTCGCCGAGTTCGGCACCGTCTATCGCTGGGAGCAGTCCGGCGAACTCAACGGAATGACCCGCGTGCGCGGCTTCACGCAGGACGACGCCCACCTGTTCTGCACCGAAGACCAAGTCGCCGCCGAAATCCGCGGCTGCCTCTCACTCGTCAAAATCGTCCTCGGCACACTCGGCATCGCCGACTACCGCGTCCGCGTCGGCCTGCGCGACCCCGACTCCAAGAAATACACCGGCAAGCCGGAAAATTGGGACAAAGCCGAAGCCGCCTGCCGCGACGCCGCCGCCACCCTCGGCGTCCCATTCAGCGAAGAACCCGGCGAAGCCGCCTTCTACGGCCCCAAGATTGACTTCGTCGTCAAAGACGTCATCGGCCGCGAATGGCAACTCGGCACCGTCCAAGTTGACTACAACCTCCCCGAACGCTTCGACCTCACCTACACCGGCGCCGACAACGAGAAGCACCGCCCCGTCATGCTCCACCGCGCCCCCTTCGGCTCGATGGAACGCTTCTGCGGCGTCCTCATCGAACACTTCGCCGGCGCCTTCCCCACGTGGCTCGCCCCCGAACAAGTCCGCATCCTCCCCCTCAACGACGACCTCAACGAACACGCCGCCACCGTCGCCGCCCGTCTCAAAACCGCCGGCGTCCGCGTCACCGTTGACACCCACAGCGAGAAACTCGGCGCGAAAATCCGCCGCGCCGAACTCGAAAAAGTCCCCCACATGCTCGTCATCGGCGCCAAGGAGCGCGACGCCGGCGCCGTCTCCGTCCGCAGCCGCGCCGCGAAAAGTTTTGAAGGCACCCGCCCGCTCGCCGAATTCGAGCAACTCCTCCTCGCCGAAATCCGCGAACGCCGCCTGCCGGAACCACCACCGGCGGCACCGGCAGCGGCAGCAGCGACGACGGCACCGGCGGCGACACCGGCAAAAGGATGAAGGGTGAAGGATGAAGGATGAAAAAATGAGCACCCCACCCCTGCCCCCCATCGCCTTCGTCGGCGCCGGAAAAATGGCGTCCGCCATCGTCCGCGGACTCCTCGCCTCCGGCACCGCCACCCCCGCGCAACTCGCCTGCATCGGCGGCACCGGCGCCACCGCGCCACGCCTCGCCGCCGACACCGGCATCCGCCTCGCCACCGGCGTTGACGACCTGCTCGCCGGCGCCGACATCGTCCTCCTCGCCTGCAAACCCCAACAGTTCGCCGCCCTCGACCCACGCCTCCCCGACCTCGCCGCCGGCAAACTCGTCGTCTCCGTCCTCGCCGGCTTCAGCGCCGCGCGCCTCGCCGCCACCTTCCCCCGCGCCCGCGCCGCCGTCGCCGCCATGCCCAACACCCCCGCCCAAATCGGCGCCGGCGTCACCACCCTTTGCGCCGCCGCCACCACCGGTGACGCCGCCACCGGTGACGCCGGTGACGGTGCTGCCGATGCCGCCGCCACCGGTAACGCCGCCGCCAAAACCATCGCCCCCGCCGACGCCGCCCTTGCCGAACGCATCTTCGCCTCGTGCGGCACCGTCGTCTGGGTCGAACCCGCGCTCATGGACGCCGCCGGTGCCGCCAACGGTTGCGGCCCCGGCTACTTCTTCGAACTCGTCCACGCCTTTGAACTCGCCGCGCAGCGCGCCGGACTTCCCCCCGACCTCGCCGCCGCCCTCGTTCGCGGCACCTTCATCGGCTCCGCCAAACTCCTTGAACGCACCGGCACCGCGCCCGAGGAACTCCGCAACGCCGTCACCTCCCCCAACGGCTCCACCCACGCCGGTCTTCGCGTCTTCGAGGAACACCGCCTGCGCGACACCTTCGCCGCCGCTGTCGCCGCCTCCGCCCGCCGCGCCGCCGAACTCGGCAAAATGTAGCCCGCCCGCTACCCGCCCGCCGGCGGTCGCCACCGGTGGTCGCCACCGGTGGTGCCGCTGTTCGCGTTGTTGCCGGTGGCGGGAATTTTCCGCTCAATCGCGCCCATGAGTCCGTTTTGGCAGGAAGCCATTCAGAACGTCGCGCTGCCGGCGCTCTACGCGCTTGCGATGATTGCGGTCGTGATGACCTGCGCCGGCTACTCGGTGCTGCTTGAGCGCAAGGTCGCCGCTTGGATTCAGGGGCGTCCCGGACCGAACCGCACCACCGTCCCGCTGCTCGCCGCAATCCCGCTCGTCGGCCGCTGGGTGCAACGGCTTGGTCTGGTCCAACTGCCCGCCGACGGCGCGAAATTCCTCTTCAAGGAAGACCCGCTGCCGGCGCACGTGCGGACGTTCCCCTACCTCGCCGCGCCGTGCGTCGCGCTCGCGCCGGCACTGGTCGCGCTCGTCATGCTGCCGTTCGGACAAACCGGCACCGGCAACGCCGCCCGCCCGCTGATGCTTTGCAATGCGGACGCCGGCTTCCTGTTCGTCTTCGCGGTGTCGGCGATGGGCGTTTACGGCGTGCTGCTCGCCGGTTGGGCGTCGAACTCAAAATACTCCTTTCTCGGCGCGGTCCGCGGCGCGGCGCAGGTGATTTCCTACGAGTTGACGCTCGCGCTCTCGGTGCTGCCGGTGGTGCTCGCAACCGCGTTGCCGGCGGCGCACTCCGGCGCGGCAAGCCCGCTCAACCTCTACGAAATCGTCCACGCGCAGGGCGGCGCGTGGAACGCCTTCACGCAACCGCTCGGCGCGTTGCTCTTCCTGACCGCTATTTTCGCCGAGTCGAACCGGCAACCCTTCGACATGCCGGAGTCCGAGACCGACCTCGTTGGCGGCTTCCACACCGAATACGGCAGTTTCAAGTTCGGACTGTTTTTCGTCGGCGAATACGGCCACATGCTCATCGGCAGCGCGCTGTTCATCCTGTTCTTCCTCGGCGGCTGGAACCTGCCGTTCGTGGCGCAGGAGGACATCGGCGGCGGCGCGCTCGCGGCGGCACTCGGTGTCGCCGTCTTCCTCGCGAAACTCTTCCTCCTCGTGTTCTTCTTCATCTGGATGCGCTGGACGCTGCCGCGCTTCCGCTACGACCAAGTGATGCGTCTCGGCTGGACGCGCCTGCTGCCGCTCGCCCTCGCTAACACCGTCCTCTACTTCCTCATCTACGGACTGCTCGACGCCCCCGCCGGCGCGACACGCTGAACATGCAAAACGCCCCGAAATTTGAGCGCGCCGCCGGTGGAGGTGTTGCCGATGCCGACACTGCCGGTGGCGGTGCCGTCCAATACGCCATGCCGCCGGAGTGGGCGACGCAGAGCGCGGTGTGGCTCTCGTGGCCGTCGAACACGGAGTTGTGGCCCGGTCACTTCGACGAAATCGGTCCGAAGTTCGCCGAGTTCGCCGCCGCCATTTCGCGCTTCGAGCCGGTGCGCATCAACTGCGCCGGCGCGTTGCAGCCGCTCGCGCTGCGCCAACTCAACGCCGCCGGCGCCGACCTTTCCGTCATCACGCTCCACGACCACGCGACGAACGACGTCTGGTGCCGCGACCACGGACCGCTCTTCGTCAAGAACACCGCCACCGGCGCGCTCGCCGTCAGCGATTGGGAGTTTCGCGGCTGGGGCGGAAAGTTCGAGGCCGCGCTCGACAACGCCGTCCCGCGCCGCGTCGCCGACGCGCTCGGACTGCCGCGCATCGCCGCCGGCTTCGAGTTGGAGGGCGGCGCCATCGAGGTCAACGGCACCGGTCAACTGCTCACGACCGAGGCGGTGCTCAACAACCCGAACCGCGCCACCGGTCGCGACGACGCCGCCTTCCGCGCCGCGCTCGCGAACATCCTCGGCGCCCGCGAAATCCTCTGGCTCGCCGGCGGTCTCGCGAACGACGACACCGACGGCCACATTGACAACATCGCCCGCTTCTTCGCGCCCGACGGCATCGTCGCCGCCACCGCGCCCGACCCGCGCTCGCCCAACCACCGCGCCCTCGCCGAAAACCTCGAACGCCTGCGCGGGTTCAAAACCGCCGGCGGCACCACCGGCAACGCCGCCGCCGGCGGCGCGTTCAACATCGTCGAGTTGCCGCTGCCGGCACCGTTCACGCTCGCCGGACGCGACCTGCCGCCGAGTTACGCGAACTTCCTAATCGTCAACGGCGGCGTCATCGTCCCCATCTACGGTCAACGTGCCGGCGACCTCGGCACCGACGGCACCGCCGCTCCGGGCGACGACGCCGCGCTCGGCATCCTGCGCGAGATTTTCCCCGGTCGCGCCGTTGTCGGCATCGACTGCCGCGTCCTCCTCATCGAAGGCGGCGCCCTGCACTGCCTCAGCCAGCAACAACCGGCGTAGCACCGCCGCCGCCGGCGCCTTTTTCAAAACTCCTCCGAGTGCGTTTTGCCGGCGCCGGCGAGGTAGAAGGAAGCGAGACCGGTGGCGCCGCACAGCGCGATTGAGGTGCACATTGCCGCCGCGCCGCCGAGGGGCAGGTGCGCCGCAAAACGGCTCGCGATGCCGCCGGCAACGCCGCCGGCGGCGAACACCACCGTTCCAATCAACGCCGACGCCGCGCCCGCCATTCGTCCGCACGGCATCAGCGCGAGCGTCGTCGCGTTGGGCGAAATCATTCCGCCGAGCGCGAGCGGCACAAAGAGTAGCGCACTGAAAAGCCAGAAGTTCGCCGCCCCGCCGGCAACTGCCCCGCCGGCAGTCGCGCCGGCAGCCGTTGCGCTGTCGAAGACGCCGGCGAGCACGCAGCCGAGCAGCGTTGCCGACGCCACCGCCATCACGACGAGCGCGGTCTTCAAGAGCCGCCCCGGCGCAAACCGCCGCAGCAGCGCGTAGTTCGCCCCCGTCATCAAAACCATTCCCAGCGACACCACCGCGAAGACCGCCGAGAAGTCCGCCGGCGTCATTCCGAAGCCGCGTTGAAACACCACCGGCGAGCACGTGATGAACGAGAACAACGCGCCGCCGTGCGCCGCCAGAACGAGCAGGTAGCCAAGGTATTCACGGTTGCGCAGCAGCCGCCAGTAATCGCCGAACGCCGACGCCACGCCGCCGGTGGCGCGCCGCTCCGCCGGCAACGACTCCGGCAACGCCGCCCACGCCGCAAGCCACGCGACGACGCCCGACAACGCCATCGCCCCGAAAATCCACCGCCAACCGGCGACGCGCAAAATCTGCGCACCGAGCACCGGCGCGAGTATCGGCGCCGCGCCCATTATCAGCATCATCAGCGAGAACGCGCTCGCCGCCGCCCGCCCCTCCGCCAAGTCGCGAATGATGGCGCGAGACAGAACCATTCCCGATGCCGCGCCGGCGGACATCACCACGCGCAGCCAGACGAGTTGCGCGGCGTCACCGGCGAACGCGCAACCGCCGGCGGTCAGCGCGAACAACGCCACGCCGGCGAGCAACGGCGCGCGCCGCCCCAACTTGTCCGACAGCGGCCCGTAAGCGAGTTGCGCGAGCGACACGCCGACGAGGAACGCCGAGAGCGACATCTGCACCGCCGCCGTGTCCGCGCCGAGGTCGGCGGCGATTTGCGGGAACGCCGGCAGATACATATCAATCGCGAGCGGTCCGAACGCCGACAGCAACGCCAGCACAACCAATTTCAAAAGGGACATAATCGCCGTGCAAAGTGGCGTTTTTTCAGCCGCAGAAAATACAGAACACACCGTCGAGCATGGAACGGGAAGCAGCCAGCCGGTGCCGGTGCCTTGACTTTCGCGTCTCTCGTGCCACTGTCAGAACGATGATTTCGATGACCGATCGCATTTCTTCCAATCCCGCCCAATGTGGCGGACGCCCGTGTGTCCGTGGAATGCGAATTCGCGTCAGTGACGTGCTGGACCTGCTCGCGGCAGGAGCAAGTCAAGAAGAGATTCTTGCCGATTTCCCCGACCTCGAACCGGAAGACATCCGCGCCTGCGTCGCTTACGCCGCCGCCCAAGTTGACCACCCTGTCGTCCGCCTCGCCGCATAACGCCCGTGAAGAACTACCTCGTTGACGCACAGTTGCCACCGGTGCTCGCCGCGTGGTTGCGCGACGCCGGAAGCGAGGGCGCGCAAGCGGTGCGCGACGTCGGACTGCGCGATGCGAGCGACGAGGAAATTTGGGGTTGGGCGCGGACACACGAGATGGTCGTTGTCACGAAAGATGCGGACTTCGCGATTTCTTCCCAGCGAGACCCGACCGGTCCGCAAGTTGTCTGGTTGCGCCTTGGAAATGCGACAAACGCTTTCCTTCGCGAATGGTTCCTGCCGCAACTCCCCAAGATTGACGCGCTTCTCACCGCCGGCGAACGCCTCGTCGAGGTCTGTTAACCTTGCCGGAACCGCGCCGCGCCTCTGCGTGAGTTCTGCGCTACCGGCGGTCGTGTCACGCCTTCCGCATCTTTCCGTGTGCTCCATTGACAAAACCCTGCCGACGCCGACGGCGTCGGCGTCCGTGTGCCTCGCGCCTGCCGCGCCGACGCTCCCTTCGCGTCTTCGCGTCTTCGCGTGAGACCGGTTCCGCCTTCGTGCTATCGGTGGCAAAATTCCACCCGAAGCGGGGTGCAAAAAGTTTTTCCAAACCGCTTGACATTTTTGCCAAAACTCACTCTTTTCAATGTTGTCTCACAACTCCACGAATGCCCTCGAACTCACTTTTATTGTCGCCTCCTCCTTCCCCGCAAATGGTCATTACGCATCGCTTTCTTGGC
>JAISSQ010000023.1 GCA_031273045.1 Puniceicoccales bacterium | reverse complement strand
GAGCGACGCCTGTGCGCCTACTCGACCGAGCAACTTTCCGCCCTCCTCGAAACCGTCCGCTCCGGCAAGTTCCCCCGAATCGCAACCCCGCGCCGTTCCGCGCACTCCCGCCGTCCCCTCATCCTTTCGGCATGATTTCGCAGAACCGCTTCGCCTCCGCCGGCGTGACCAGAGCCGCCACGTAGGAGTCGTAGAGTTGCCGCGCGTTCGCGTGGCGCGACCAATTCGCAACCCGCGCCGCGTCCGAGTATTGCGAAATCATCATCGTGCAGAACGTGTGCCGCAGCGCATCGTGCACCCACACCACCGGCGGAGACAGCCCGCGCAACGCCGACCGAATCACCGACAGCGCACGGTTCCCCGGTGCAGTCACCGCCATTCCATCCATGCCCCGATACTTCCGCAACCACGCCCACAAATTCTCCGGCAACCCGTGCAGCACCCAATCGTCCCCCGTTTTCACCACCCTCCGCGCCTCGCCGTCCACAATACGCCAACCGCGCATCACGATGACGCGCTGCGTAAAGTCGAAGTTCTCGCCCCACCGCAACCGCCCCGCCTCCGCATTCCGAATCCCCCCGAACAACTGCACCGCGAACCACGCCGCGAACCTCGGCGCGTGTTCCTCCACCCACCCCATCAACGCCGCGCACTCGTCCACCGAAAACACCCCTCGCGGTTTCCTCGGCACCACCGGCAAGTCATCAACCGCCACCACCGCCGTCGCGCTCTCAACGACCAGTCCACGTCGCTTGCACCAACTAAAGAAGTTGCTCACCGAACTGTGATGGTTTTGCACCGTTCGCTCGCTCGCCCCGCCATTACGCAACCCCAGCAACCAAGCCAGCACCGCGTCCTTCGACACCTCGCGCAAATCGGTCTCGCCGAACGAAGCGCGGAACGGCACCAGATGCTTTCGTAGTGTTTTCTCATGCGCCACCGAAATCCCGACCGTCGTTTTGTGCGCCAAGAACCGCTCCACCGCTTCGCCCACGCTCACCCGCTCGACATCCGCAGGATGGTGTTTCGCCCAGAACCGCGCCACCTCGCGCAAGTCCGCCCCCCGCGCCAACCGCTTCGCCTCCAAGAACTCCGTCGCCTCCGCCACCGAATACGCCTTCGCCGCCGCGCCCAGTTCCACACGACGCCCGCAATGCTCCTTCCACATCCGTTCCGCCTCCCCCCGCGTCCGCGCATAGCGGCGGTGGTTTTTCCCATCGAACCAGAAACTCACTTGCCACCGTTTTTTCTCCTCAACCCATTTCACCGGCACCTTGCCGATTCGCGTCCTTGCGGTCTTGGCGTCCATCGCCGCGCAACGTGAAAGCACTGCAAGTTCAAAGGGCGAAAACGCCCAAAAAACGCCAAAAAACGCCAACCCTCCGTTAAGCCCTGTTTTTTTGTTACAACTCGCTCAAATTCAAACACTTGCAACGGCTTTCTGCGGGGGGTTTTTTGGTGGAGGTGGGGGGATTTGAACCCCCGTCTTTCAGTCCGTTGAACACGACATCTACACGCTTAGCACCCCGGTTGGGTCTCGAATGCGGTTGGGCGGGGGCGCCCGCGCAGTCCAGCGGCGGCTTTCCTTTAACCTCGAAAGCCCTCGCGAAAACGGGAGGTTTTTCCTGCTGTTAGACGGTCCGGCGGCTCAGCAGGAGTCGGCGGCGGGACCGTCGCGGACTTAGGCCGCGAATTCGCGTTGCTGCGTATTAGGCAGCGAGCGCCACAGCCGGGCGCTCGAACGCGATGACGTTGTTGGTGTTGCCAGTTATCGTCGTGATGCGTGATTTAGGAGGCCAAGCATCATCCTCCGCGTGCCATCGCGCCCTCTTGATTGAAATCGAATCCAGAACACCCCCTTTTTCGGAAGGGCTGTCTCCCGTGTTGATTTCCTTTCATGGAAAGCGTCGCCGCTGATGTTGGGGCGGCGGGCGTTTTTCAAGGAACATGACGTGCACGTTGCCGGTGCCACCGTCGGTGGTCAAGCGCGCTTTTTTGATGTGGCGGCGGTCACTCCGCCTGTTGGAGTTCGCGCAGAAGTTGGTCGGGGTCGGCGGCGCGCATGAGGGCTTCGCCGACGAGCAGGGCGTCGGCGCCGGCGGCGCGCATTCGGGCGGCGTCTTCGGGGGTGCGCACGCCGCTTTCGGCGACTTTGACAATCTCCGCCGGCACTTGCGGCAGATACTGTTCGGAGAAGGCGAGGTCGGTCTTGAAAGTGGAGAGGTTGCGGTTGTTGACGCCCAGAATTTTTGGCGAGAGGCGCAGGGCGCGCTCCAATTCGGCGGGGTCGTGCACTTCGATTAGCGCGTCGAGACCGGCGAGCGTGGCGGCGTCGTAGAGTTGGCGCAACCGGTCGTCGTCGAGCGCGCGGACGATGAGCAGGACGCAGCGTGCGCCGCCTTCCGCCGCCTCGACGATTTGTACGGGGTCGAGCATGAAGTCCTTGCGCAGACAGGGAAGGTGGCGGTCGTGCTGGCGCTGGAAATCGGTCACCGCCCAGAGGTCTTCTATTTTGCCGGCGAAGAATTTTTCGTCGGTGAGGACGCTCAAGGCGTCGGCACCGGCGTTGGTGTAGAGGCGCGCCTGTTCGACGGCGTCGGCCCCCTCGCGAATCGCGCCGGCACTGGGCGAGGCGCGCTTGATTTCGGCGATGATTGCGAGGCGTCCGTTCTTGCGGAGCGCGTCTCGGAACGCCGGTCCCTCTCGCCGAACTTCGCCGAGGCGGGCGAGTTCGCTTTCGCGCACCGGACGGAGCCGGGGCGCGATTTCACGGGCTTTCCACGCGATGATTTCGGAGAGGCGGTCTGCGGGCATGCTGGGCGGGCGTTTGCTTCCCGATGCATCAGTGCGCATACAGCGCGATGAAGAAGCCGGCGGCGATGGCGGTGCCGATGACGCCGGCGACGTTCGGTCCCATGGCGTGCATGAGCAGGAAGTTGCTGCGGTCGTATTTGACGCCTTCGTTTTGAGAGACGCGGGCTGCCATCGGGACGGCGGAGACGCCGGCGCTGCCGATGAGCGGGTTGATTTTCTCTTTCAGGAAGAGGTTCATTATTTTCGCCATCCAGACGCCGCCGGCGGTCGAGAACGAGAACGCGACGATGCCGAGCGCGAGGATTGCCAGCGTGTCGAAGCGCAGGAAGCGGTCGGCGGTCATCGTGATGCCGACGCTCGTGCCGAGGAAGATGGTCACGATGTTGATGAGTTCGTTCTGCGCCATTTTCGAGAGGCGTTCGGCGACGCCGCTTTCGCGCACGAAGTTGCCGAGCATCAGCATGCCAATCAGCGGGGCGACGCTGGGGACGAGCAGGATGCAGAGGACGGTGACGACGAGCGAGAAGACGAGTTTCTCCAAGCGACCGACTTTGCGCAGGGTCTTCATGCGGATTTTGCGTTCTTCGAGGGTGGTCAGCGCGCGCATAATCGGGGGCTGAATCATCGGGACGAGTGCCATATACGAGTAGGCGGCGACGGCGATGGCGGCCATCAGGTGCGGCGCGAGTTTGTTCGAGAGGAAGATGGAGGTGGGTCCGTCGGCACCGCCGATGATGCCGATGGAGGCGGCTTCGGGGCCGGTGAAGCCGAAGACGGCGACGGCGGTGATGAAGGTGAAGAAGACGCCGAGTTGCGCGGCGGCGCCGAGGAGCAGGGTTTTCGGGTTCGCGATGAGCGGGCCGAAGTCGGTCAGGGCGCCGATGCCGAGGAAGATGAGCGGCGGGAAGATTTCAAACAGGACGCCGAGTTTGATGAAGTGGTAGAGGCCGCCGACGTGCGTGCTGTGGAGGTCGGCGATTTGCTCGCCGCGTTTGACTTTGGTGCCGACGGCGAGGGCTTTGGTGACGGCCGCCGGTGTTGTGCCAATCGGCGGGACGCTGGCGACGCGGTCGTTTTTCGTGATGAGCAGTTTCGCGGTGGCGGGCGCGGCGGCGCCGGTGCCGGCGGCGATTTCGTCGAGCGTGGCGGTCGCGGGGAACCACGGCACCTCAATCGCGTAGGGGGTGATTTTGTTGTTCCACTGCTCGCCGGCGGTGCCGGCGGAAAGGTCGGTGATGACGAGGGCGTTGCCGGTGGCGGCGTCCTTGCTGATTTCGACGCCTTCGGGGCGGATGACGAAGCCGATGACGGCGGTGCGCCCGTCCTTCTTTGCGGCGGCGGCGGCGTCACGGGCTTGGTGCGCGAGACCATAGAGACGCTCGGCCTCTTTGACGTCGGCGTCGGTCGCCTTGCCGGCGGCCTTGTCGGCGACGGCCTTGTCGAACGCGACCTTTGCGGCGGCGCACTTCTCTTCGGCTTCCTTGACGGCTTTGACGAGTTTGACGGCGGCGCCCTTCACCAGCGCGGCCTCTTCGGCGAAGAGTTTTTTGACGGCGGCGGGGTCTTTGTAGCGCGACAGGTGCTCGGCGATTTCGATGGGCACGAAGGACGACTGCACTTCCTTGCCCTTCGTCAGCGCGGCGCCGATGACGGTTCCCGGTGCGGACGCCACAATCGGCCCCGCCGGTTCTTCGAGCAGGTTCTCGCTGGGCAGGTTCGCCAGCAACGCGCCGAACGAAATCGGAATGAGCAGCAGCGGCTCGAATTCCTTGAAGACCGCGAGATACATCAGCACGCCGATGACCGCCCACATGATGAGCATGCCGGGATTGTCAGCCAGCGCCGGAAAACCGGTCAGGTTGATGAGTTCAAGAATTTTGTCCATTTGAGTGGGAGTCGTCGTTGGTGGCGATTAGCCGAATTAACCAATGGAGAGCAGCGGCTGACCTTCCTGAACGGAGGCGCCGGCGGCGACGTGGATGGCTTTCACGGTGCCGGCGACACCCGCGAACACATCCGTGTTCATCTTCATCGCCTCAATCGTGGCGACCTTCGTGTCGGCGGTGACCGCCTCGCCAACCTTCACGTTCACGGCGACAACGACGGCCGCCAGCGGGCTGACAACGTCACCGGCACCGGCGGCGACGGGCGCGGCACTCGCGACGGGCGCGGGCGCGGCAACGGGCGCGGCGGCGACAGCCACCGGTGCGGCGGCGACGGCGGCGCTGGGCGCGATGCTTGTCACCGACGGCGCGCCGCCGATGACTTCAACAGTGACGTCGTAGGTTTTTCCTTCGACGGTGATGCGGAGTTGCTTGGACATAGTTTTGAAAAAAATGAAGTGAGTGGTGAGTTGTTAAAAAAGAGGAGTGATTGGAAAGGAATGAGCGGCGAGAAATGAGTGGAGCGATTAGCCGCGAGTCGCGTGAGACGCGAAAATTGCCTGCCTGCCGGCACCCGCCCACGACGTGTCCGGCGGATTCAGTTGCAACGACGACGTCGTTCCGAGCACCTCAATCGCCGCCGCCGCCGCAATCACCGGCAGGTGACGCGCCACGTGCGCCGCCGCCGCGAGCACGACCTTCGTGTGCGGGTCGTTCGGATTGAGCGCGGCCGCCGCGCCCGCCGCCACCGGCACCGGCACCGCTGCCGGCGCCAACTTTGCTGCCGGCGGCTTTTCGCGCAGGAACGTCATCTTGGAGAGCGCGAGCAGCACCAGCGTCAGCAACGACAGAAT
>JAISSQ010000014.1 GCA_031273045.1 Puniceicoccales bacterium | reverse complement strand
CCGGCGGACTGGGCGTTGTCGGCGCCGGTGGTGCTGGCGCGGTCGGCGTCGGGGAACGCTTACGCGAACTTGTCGTTGGTCGCCGATTTCGCCGCCGGCGGTTCGACGGCGCGCGACGCCGGAACGGTTCAGATGGGCGGGCACGACCCGGCGCAGCGCGGGTTCACGGTGCAGGGGGTCGAGTTGACACTCGACGGCGCGGTTGACCCGTATTTGCGGGCGACGGCGAATGTGGTCTTCGGGTTGAACACCGCCGGCGAGTCGTTCCTCGAATTGGAGGAGTGCTACGCGGAGACGGTCGCGCTACCGGCGGGGCTGCAACTGCGGGCGGGGCAGTTTTTCACGGAGTTCGGGCGCATCAACGCGCAGCATCCGCACGGGTGGGATTTCGTGGACGCGCCGTTGGTGACGGCGCGGTTTCTCGGACCGGACGGGCTGCGGAATCCGGGGGCGCGGTTGTCGTGGCTCGCGCCGACGCCGTTCTACTCGGAACTGTTTTTGACGGCGCAGAACAGCGCGGGCGAGACGGCGCATTCGTTCCGCGGCACCGCCGGCGAGAGCGAGCACGAGCACGGCACCGGCGGCGCGGAGGGGGCGATGGAGCCGTTCGGGCGGCCGTTGGTGGAGACGCGCGTGCGCGGCGCCGGCGACTTGCTTTACTCGGCGCGCTACGCGGCGTCGTTCGACTTCGGGGCGAACTCCGAGCACACGCTGCTCGCGGGCGTCTCCGGCGCGTGGGCGCCGAACGGCACCGGCGGCGGCGCGCGCACGCAACTCTACGGGGCGGACATTTTTTGGAAGTGGAAGCCGGCGTCGCACCACAAGGGGTTCCCGTTTGTGTCGGCGCAGGCGGAGGTGCTTCTGCGCCGATACACCGCCGCCGGCGCGGTTCTCGAACACGACGATGAGGGCGATGCGGACGACCACGCCGCCGGTGCCGGCGAGGAGGAGCACGGGCACGTTTTGCCGCGCGAGTCGCTCTGGGACTGGGGCGTTTACGCGCAGGCAAACTACGGGTTCCGCACGGGCTGGGTCGCGAGTGTGCGCGCCGACTACGCCGCGCCGGTCAAGAGCGGCCTCGCCGACTACGAGCGCGAACTGCACGGCGCCCGCGACCCGTCGCGCGTCGCCCGCTGGCGCGTGTCGCCGGCACTGACGTGGTTCCCGACCGAGTTCGCGCGCGTGCGGCTCCAATACAACTACGACCGTTGCTGCGGCGGCACCGCCGCGCACTCCGCCGCCGGCTTCCGCGAAGCGCACAGCGTCTGGCTCCAAATCGAATTCCTGCTCGGCAGCCACGCCGCGCACAAATTTTGAGAGCAGTGGTCAGTGGTCAGTGGCCAGTGCCAGTGGTCAGTGGCCAGTGGCCAGTGGCCAGTGGCCAGTGGCCAGTGGCCAGTGACGCTAAAAAACATTACCGTTAGTCGGACATCTCTTTCCCAATGAAACTCACTGTCATCAAAAAACTTTTCTGTGCCGTTCGCACTGCCGCCGCACTCATCATCGCCGGCAGTGTCGCCGGCAGCATCGCCGGCAACGCCCTCGCGCCCGCCGCAGGTGCCGCGCCGCTGCGCGTCGTTGCCACGACGCCCGACCTCGCCGCGCTCGCCGTCGCGGTCGGCGGCGACGACATCGCGCTCACCACGCTCGCCCGCCCGCACGAAGACCCGCACTTCGTTGACGCGCGGCCGAGTTTCCTGCGCGCGCTCAACCGCGCCGACCTGCTCATCACCGGCGGTGCCGACCTCGAAGACGGCTGGCTGCCGCCGCTCACGCGCAACGCCCGCAACGGCAAAATCCTCGAAGGCGGCACCGGTCGCTTCGACGCCGGCGCGCACGTCAAACTGCGCGACGTCCCCGCCGTCCTCGACCGCTCGCAGGGCGACGTCCACGCGCACGGCAACCCGCACTTCCTGCTCGACCCCGCGAACGCCGCGCGCGTCGCCACCGCCCTCGCCGAGAAAATCGGCACCATCGCCGGCACCGCCGGTGACGCCCCCGCCGGCGAGCGCGTCCGCGCCCGCGCCAAAAAATTCGCCGACACCCTCGCCGCCAAACACGCCGATTGGCGACGCCGCCTCGCGCCGTATCGCGACGCCGGCGTCGTCACCTACCACCGCTCCTACGACTACCTGCTCGCCGCGTTCGACCTGCGCCTCACCGGCACCGTCGAACCCAAGCCCGGCATCGAACCCTCCGCCTCGCACCTGCTCGCCCTCGCCGCCCAAATGAAACGCGACAAAGTCCGCCTCATCCTCGCCGAACCGAACCGCCCCGCCCGCACCTGTTCGCGCCTCGCCACCGACGCCGGCGCCACGTTGCTGCGCCTCCCGATTATGCCCCCGACCCCCGACTACCTCGCCTTTATGGAGCAAAACATCCGCGCCCTCGAAACGGCGTTAAAGCGGCCGAGCACAGAACGGGTGTAAAAATTTTCCTAACAAACCCGTCGCCGGCGCGTTGGTCTCAACGCGCATGATTCACCTCACGGCAAACAGCCGCCCGCCTGCGGGAATGGTCTTCGACGCCGCCCTGCCCACCACCGCCGGCGGCGGTGGTGCTTGGTTCGAGCAACTCGTGCGCGCGCACCAAGCGGCGTTGCTCGCTTACGCCCGCTCGCTCACGCGCGACCACGAGGCCGCCCGCGACATCACGCAGGACACCTTTCTGCGCTGCTGGAAAAACCGCCCCGACCCCGAATTCGCCCGCGCGTGGCTCTTCCGCGTCTGCCGCTCGCGCGCCGTGGACTGGTGGCGCCGCCGGCGCGAGTTCACCGTCGGCGGTAGCCCCGACGCCGGTGGCACCGCCGGTGCCGGTGACTCCGCGCCCGACTCCGATTTCTTCGAGCGCCTTCCCGACGACTCCGCCGGAACTCCCGCCGACGCGCTTGTCCGCGACGAGGCCGCCGCTGCCGTCCTGCGCGCCGTCGCCCAACTCCCCCCGCGTCAGCGCGAACTCGTCCGCCTCAAATTTCAGGCCGGTTTCTCCTACAAGGAAATCGCCGCCGCCACCGGCCTGACCGTCACCAACGTCGGCTTCATCCTGCACACGGCCGTCGCCGCGCTGCGCAAACTCTACGAACATGAACACGAATAACACCGAACCCAACTTTGACGAAAACGCCCTCGGCGCGGACCTTCCCGACGCCGCCGGTGCCGCTCTGCGCACCGCCTTCGACGCCGAGACCGCCGCCTGCGACGACCCCGCTCTGCGCGCGCGAATCCTCGCCGCGACCACCGGCAACGCCGGCGGCACCGGCAGCACCGGCAGCGCCGGCAGCACCGCCGTTCCGCGCGCCCGCTCCACGCTTGCCGCCGCCGGACGCCCCGCGCGTCCGAACACGCGCAACATCATCCCGTTCGTCTTCGGCGGACTTGCCGCCGCCGGCATTGCCGCCGCGTTCGTCCTCGCCCCGCGCCAGACAACGTCCGTGCCGACGCCGGCCCCACGCGAGACCGCCGCCGTCACCGGCGAAACCCGAGTTCGTCCCGCCGCCGGTGGTGTCGCATTCACGCCGGACACGCGCCTTGCCGCTGACATCGCCCGCCTGCCCGCGCTCAATCCCGGCGGCGGCGCGAACGCGCCCGTCGAGACCCGCCGCCGCCCGCGCGCGCCCGTCGCGCTCACCGCCGGCAGCGGCTACGTCGGGCACCTGCGCGCCGCGCTCGCCGCCGGACGCCTTCCCGACCGCCGCCTCGTGCGCGTGGACGGCATTGTCAACGACCTGCTCGCCGCGACCGCTTCGGAGTTGCGCGCGCCCGTCGCCGCCGGCGGCGTGAGCGTCGAGTTGGAAGCCGTTCCCGCGCCTTGGGTGCCGCACGCCGACGCCGCGCGAACCGCCGTCGTCCGCGTCACCGTCCGCACCCGCGCCGGCACCACCGGTGGCGTTGACGGTGCCGACGCCGTCGTCGCCGCGAACGTTCGCGGCGCGCTCGAATTCGACCCCGCGCGCGTCCGCTCGTGGCGCGTTCTCGGACACGAGGACGCTCCCGCCGGCGCGCCCGCGCTCGACGCGCCCGCGACGCTTCTCGCCGGCACCGCCGTCACCACGCTCTACGAAATCCGCCTCGCCGGTGCCGGCACCGGTGCCGCCGCCGCCCGCCGCCCGCTCGCCACGTTCCGCTTTGCCGGCGGCGCGCTTGGCGGACGCGCGTGGACGCTTGACGGCGTTGCCGCGTGGGACGGCGCGTCGGACGACACCCGCTTTGCCGTCGCCGCCGCCGCGCTCGCGCTCGCCATGCGCGAAAGCACCGGTGCCGGTGGTGTTGCCGGTGGTGCCGCCGCCTTTGAGCGCGCCGGCCGTCTTGCCGCCGGTGCGCGCAATCCCAACAAACCCCTCTTCGACGCCCTTTTGCGCGACGCCCTCGCCGCGCGCGCCGGCGGCGCAGGGCTTTGACCCGCGCGTTCCCAGCGGCACCGCCTACCGCAGACCGAGGACGTCTTCCATGCCGTGAAGGCCGGCGGGGGCGGTGGTGAGCCATTGGGCGGCGCGCAGGGCACCGTTGGCGAAAATCGCGCGCGAGGAGGCGCGGTGGGTGAGTTCGAGGCGCTCACCCTCGCCGGCGAAAATCACGGTGTGGTCGCCGACGACGTCGCCGCCGCGCAGGGCGTGGACGCCGATTTCGTCGTTCTCGCGCTCGCCGGTGATGCCGGCGCGACCGTTGCGGACGGATGAGCGCGGCAGGCGGCGCGCCTCGCGCAGGACGCTCAAGAGTTTCTCGGCGGTGCCGCTGGGGGCGTCCTTCTTGTGGCGGTGGTGCATTTCGACGAGTTCGATTTGGAAGGCGGGGTCGAGCGTCTCGGCGGCGATGCGCGCAAGGTGGTTGAGCAGCGTGACGCCGACGGAGTAGTTGCCCGCCCAGACGACGGGGATGGGCGCGATGGCGGCGAGGACAGCGTCGCGCTCCTCCGGCGAGTGACCGGTGGTGCCGATGACGAGCGGCTTGCCGGCGGCGGCGGCGAGCGCGGCGAGACCGGCGGTGGCGGCGGGCTGGCTGAAATCAATGGCGACGTCGGCGCCGGCGAGGTCGGCGGGCAGCGGGTCGTCGCGGTCGAGGGCGGCGGCGACGCGCACGCCGGCAGCGGCGGCGGCTTCGAGGATTGCGCGTCCCATGCGCCCCTTGGCGCCGTTGACGAGGATGGAGTTGAGCGGCATGGCGGGGATTTCAAACAGCGGCGGCGCGTGGTGGCGAGCGCCTTCACCCCGCGCGGTGCGCCGGCGGTGCGGCGGGCGTCAGCCGAGGACGCGGCGGACGAACGCGGCGGGGTCGGGGGCGTTGAAGAAGGCGGTGCCGGCGACGATGGTGTCGGCACCGGCGTCGAGGCACCGGCGGACGTTTTCGGGTGTGACGCCGCCGTCCACCTCGATGCGGAATCCGAGTCCGAGTTCGTCGCGCCATGCGGCGAGGGTGGCGACTTTGGCGAGCACCGGCTCGATGAGTTTCTGCCCGCCGAAGCCGGGGTGGACGGTCATGGCGAGGACGAGGTGGAGGTCGTGCAGGAAGGGGCGGACGGCTTCGGCGGGGGTGTCGGGATTGAGCGCGAGACCGGGGCGCGCGCCGAGTTCGCGGATGGAGGCGAGCGTGGCGGCGGTGCCGGCGGCGTCCTGCGGTTCGACGTGGATGGTGACGCCGTCGGCGCCGGCGTTGACGAACTCGGCGATGTAGCGCGCGGGCTGGTCGAGCATGAGGTGGGTGTCGAAGAAGAGTTTGGAGCGCGGGCGCAGGGCGGCGAGTGTCTGGGGACCGAAACTGAAATTGGGGACGAAGTGGCCGTCCATGATGTCGAGGTGAATCCAGCGCAGACCGGCGGCGGCGACCTTTTCGATTTCGGAGCCGAGCGCGGCGTAGTCGCCCGCGAGCAGGGAGGGCGCGAGGATTGCCTGCGGGCGGCGCGGCGCGACGGCGGCGGCGGTAGTGCTGCCGTTGACGGTGCCGTTGGAGCGAGTGGATTGCTTGGTCATCGGAGGCGCATTGTTGTTAGCGCGTGCGGCGCGCGGGGCAAGGAAGGAGGCGACGCGGCGCGGCACGGGCGGGCACGGAAAGGCGCGGGAACGCCGGTGGCGCGGGCTTTGGGCGGCGTTGCGCAGCGCGGAAGCGAGGCACCGGCGCGGCGTTTTGGGGGGCGTTTTTGGATACAAACGTTTTACGAAAAAACCTGCAAAAAGGGGTTGCACTGCGCCGGCGCAATCCACATCGTTGCCCACATGTCCGTTCGGCAAAGCGGGCATATCTCCCGATAAGGGAGATGGGGTAATACAACGAGATAAGACAGATAAAAACAGGGGGGGCGCTCATGGGTAGGGCGCCCCCCTTTCTATTTCCGCGCGCGACGCCTCGCACGACGCCTTTCGCTTTTGCGTTTTGCCCCGCGCGCCTTACACCACCGGCACAGAGAGACATGCGACGCATCTTTTCCTACTACCGCTACCTGCGCCCCGTGCGGCTCCAATTCCTCGGCGCGCTGGCGTGCGGTCTGGTCTATGGCGCGGGCAGCGGATTCGGCATTCCGTTCGTGACCGACCGCGTGCTGCCGTTCCTGTTCTCGGAGCGCGGCGGGGTCGCGCCGCCGCCGCAACGCCTCGCGCTCGTGGAGCGCTGGCCGGCGTTCCTGCCGGACTGGGGACCGCTCTCGCTGCCGCTGCCGGCGGGGCACGCGCTCGCCGTCCTCACCGCGCTCATCCCGCTGCTCTTCGCCGTGCGCTGCCTCGCGCAATACGCGAACACCTACCTGCTCAACCTCGTGGGCGTGCGCGTGCTCGAAGGCGTGCGCCTCGACCTGTTCGCGAAGTTGCAGCGGCTGCACCTCGGGTACTTCAAGCGGCACAAGGCGGGCGACCTCGTCAGCCGCGTCACCAACGACACGAACCACGTCCGCGTGGTGGTCGTGGACATCTCGAACGACCTGATGATACAGCCCTTCACGCTGCTGGCGGCGGTGGCGTTCATCGTGCACCAATGCTTGAGCACGCCCGGCATGGAGCGGTTCCTGCTGGCACTGTGCGCGGCACCGGCGGTGATTCTGCCCATCCGCATCTTCGGACGCCGCATGGCGAAACGCTCGCGCGAGATGCTCGAACGCACCGGCGACATCTCGGCGATGCTCACCGAAAACCTGCACGCCGCGCGCGAGGTGCGCGCCTACAACATGGAGGACGCCGAGTGCCGGCGCTTCGCCTCCGGCGTGCGGCGGCTCTTCAACGCGCAGATGAAGATGGTCAAATACGACAAGGGACTGCCGCCGCTCATCGAGTTCTTCGCGTCCGCCACGCTCGCCTTCGCCATCTACCACGCCGCCGGCGCCGGCGTCCCGCTCAAGACCGCCACGACCCTCGTGATGGCGGTCTATTTCGCCTACGCGCCGGTCAAACGCCTCGGCGCAATCCACAACAAAATCAAGTCCGCCAAGGCGGCGCTCGACCGCTTGGAAGGCGCGGTGCTCGACGCGCGCGAGGAGGTCGCCGACCCGCCCGCGCCGCTACCGCTGCCCGCCGCGTGCGGCGAAGTCGAGTTCGACCGCGTCACCTTCCGCTACGACGGCGCGCAACGGGCGGCACTCGACGGCGTGAGCGTGCGCGTCGCCGCCGGCGAGGTCGTCGCGCTCGTCGGACCGAGCGGCGCGGGCAAGAGCACGTTCGCGAACCTCGTGCCGCGCTTCTACGACCCGCAGGACGGCGCGGTGCGCGTCGGCGGCGCGAACGTCCGTTCGCTGCGCCAGCGCGAACTGCGCGGCGCAGTGGCGCTCGTCTCACAGGAGCCGGTGCTCTTCAACGACACGCTCTACAACAACATCCTCGCCGGACGCCCCGACGCGACGCGCGCCGAGGTCGTCGCCGCCGCCGAACGGGCGGGCGCGCGCGGGTTCATCGAAGCGGCACCGGGCGGATGGGACGCGCCGGCGGGCGAGCAAGGACGCAACCTCTCCGGCGGGCAGAAGCAGCGCATCGCCATCGCGCGGGCGTTCCTGAAGGACGCGCCGTTGCTCATTCTCGACGAGGCGACGTCGGCACTCGACGCCGGCACCGAGGCGCTCGTTCAGGATGCATTAGAGAAACTCGCGCGCGGACGGACGACCTTCATCATCGCGCACCGCTTCAGCACGATTCGCTTCGCCACACGCATCCTCGTGTTCGAGCGCGGACGCCTCATCGCCGACGGTCCCCACGAGCGTCTGCTCGCCGAATGCCCCCTCTACCGGCAACTCCACGAACGCCAGCACGAGCGGGGATAGGCGGCGCGGCGGCGCACTCGCGGCGCACTCCATCCGCCACACGCCCAGCCGATACACCCATGGAGCGCCACACACATGGAGCGCCGCACTCATGGAGCGCCGACTTTCAAGTCGGCTCGCCCCTCTATGCGGCGCAGCCGCCACTCTAAAAAAGGAGAGGAGGAAAAGGAGAGGAGAGGAGAGGAGAGAAGCAAGGCGGCTACGCCGCATCACTGCCATGCCGACTTGAAAGTCGGCGCTCCATGTGTGCGGCGCTCCATGTGTGTATCGGATGGGCGTGTGGCGGATGGGAGCGCAGTGCCGGTGCCGGCGACACTGGGAGCGCGGGTTTCTGCCCCGCATCGGGAATGCAGGTCTCTGCCCTGCCAGCACCGCCGGCGACAAGTCGCCGCCGACCAAAGCGGCGAGAACTCGCCGCACTCCAAACCGCCGTTCGAGGCCTCGCTCGAAATTGATGCCCCTTCCGCTCAAACGCTTTTCTTCGCGCTTCGCTCTCCTTCTCTTCCGGCGCTCCGCGCCACCGTAAGCCGCCTCGCTCACGCCGATGCCGCGCCACGCTCTCCTTCTCCTGCTGACGCTCCGCACCACGGTATGGAGCGCCGACTTTCAAGTCGGCTCGGCAGTGGTGCGGCAATAGCCGCCTTGCCTTCTCTAAAAAAAGCGTGGTGGCTACCGCGCATGGAGTCCTCCGCCGGCGCTCGCGCCGGACAATCCGGGCGGGAACTTGTGCGGACGGGAATAAAGACAAAAAAGTTACTGACACTAACCCATTGAAACCAAAGAAGTTGCGTAGTTGTTCCTTGTAAGCGCCGACTTTCAAGTCGGCTTGGTGGAGATGCGGCGCAGCCGCCTTGCTTTTCTCTTTTTTGAAGTGGCGGCTACGCCGCATGGGGTGTGCGAGCCGACTTAAAAGTCGGTGCTCCCAGTCCCGACTTCCCCAAAACGGGTGTTTATGGAAAGAGGCGCTTGCACAAACGCTTCCTCGCAGGAAACGGGTGCGTTTTGCGGCGGGCGGCGGTTTTTAGGGCTACAGCGGCAATTCCAATTGCACCGGCGGTGGCGGCGGCTGCGGATTCGGTGGTGGGGGTTGGGGCGGTGACGGTGCCGGTGACGGTGGCACTGGCGGTGGCGGCGGCGGCGGCACTTTTTCGCGATTTTCGTTATTTCCGCTATTTTCAAGGGTATCCAGCGGGGCGAAGAGGTCGCCGGTGGTGCCGCCGGCAGCACCGGTGGCACCGGTAGCGGTGTCATTCTCGTCAACGCCGGCGATGCCCGCGCGCTTCTCGAATTCCTTGCGCAAGGCACGCAGTCCCATGCGTTGCAGAAAAGCGTGGAAAGCGGCGTCGTCGGGGGCGGGCGGCGGAGTGGCGAGAATGTCAGCGACAGGGACGTCTTCGGCGGGGAAGTCCGTCTTGAAAGTGATGAGTTGGCGGTTGAGCGAGAGAACGGCGGCGGCACCGGTGCCGGCGAGAACGGCGTTGAAGCGGGCGGGGGTGAGTTTTCCGGCGGCGGCGGCGGCGAGGATGCCGGCGATGTCGCCGTGAGCGGCGAGCCATGCGGCGGCGGTTTTGGGACCGACGCCGGCGATGCCGGGGATGTTGTCCACGGTGTCGCCGATGAGCGAGAGGTAGTCCACGATTTGGTCGGGGCGGACGCCGTATTTTTCGTGGACGCCGGCAGCGTCGAGTTCGCGCCAGCCGTCGGTGCCGCGCATCGGCGGTGGCGGTGCGAGGAGGTGGATGCGGTCGTTGACGAGTTGGGCGAAATCCTTGTCGGCGGAGGCGATGCGGGCGTCGTCACCGGCGACGGCGGCGGCGACGGCGGCGGCGGCGATGAGGTCGTCGGCCTCGATGCCGGATTGCTCGACGACGCGCAGACCGAGCAGCGGCGCGGAGTTTTTGAGTTCGGGGAGTTGGCGGGCGAACGGTTCCGGCGTCGGCGGCCGGTTCGCCTTGTAGGCGGGGTGGAGTTCGCGGTGCCGGCGCGAGCCGTCCTTGTCGAAGAAGACGGTCGCTTGGCAGGGGGCTTCCTGCGCGAGCAGTTTCCAGATGATGCGCACCCACCCTTGAATTGCGCCGACGGGGAAGCCGTCGGCGCGTGTGAGTTCGGGCAGCGCGTGGTAGGCGCGGAAGGCGAGGTTGAAGCCGTCGAGCAGGAGGTGTTTCACGAGCGTGGAGAGGAGGGAGTGGGGAGTGGGGAATGGGGACGTCATCCGCCGCCGGTGGTTCAGATTTCCGGCGCCGGCAGACCGGTCGAGGCGCAGAACTCGCGCATATCCGCCGGCATCGGCGCGGAGAAGACGCGCTGAAAATCGGGCGCCTTGAATTCGAGTTTTGCGGCGTGCAACGCTTGGCGCGGCATCGGCAGCAGGAACTCGTGCCTACTTGTCCAGCCGCGCTCGACGAACTCCAAGTAGAGCCGCTCGTCCGGCCCGTAAAGTTTGTCGCCGGCGATGGTCATTCCGAGCCACTGCGCGTGCACGCGGATTTGGTGCGTGCGCCCCGTGTGCGGCGTCACGCGCGCGAGCGTGTGCCCCGCCGACACCGCCAGCGGTTCGAAGAACGTGACCGCCGTGCGCGCGTCCGCCGCCCGCGAGACGCAGTGCTTGACGGCGGTGACGCTCGTGGCGTCGCGCCCGATTGGCTCGTCCACGAGCACCGGTGCCTTCAACTCGCCGAGCAGAATCGCGAGGTAGGTCTTGGTGACGAGCCGGTTCTGGATGGCGGTCTGGCTGCGCCGCGCGGCGTCGCGGTTCTTCGCGATGATGAGCACGCCGCTCGTCTCGCGGTCGAGCCGGCTCACGAGGTGCAACGTCTCCATCTGCTTCCACTCGCGCGCGGCGCCGACGACGCTCGACCACGGCCCGTCCTTCGACGGGTGGCACACGACGTTCCCCGGCTTGTTGAAGACGAGAAAATCGTCGTCCTCCTCGACCACCCACGAGGCGATTTCGTCGGGCGAGATTTTCTCCGGCGAAGCGTTTGTTGACGGCGGCGGCACCGGCGGCGGCAGCGTTGCGGGATGGGAGGCGTTCATGGCAGCACCTCCACACTGGCGCGGCGCGAGGCGGCGGGCGAGCCGGCGCGCGTGGCGACGACGCACCAGTATTCGCCGGCGTCACCGGCGGCGACGTCCCTGATTTCAAGCGACGGACCGACCGCGCCGGCGACGGCTTCGCCGTCCGCGTCCTCCGGTTCCGCCGCGCGGAACCACTGGTAAAAAATCTGCGCGCTGCCGGTGCCGCCGACGGTTTCCGCGACGACCGAGAGACGGAGCGTCCCGCCCGCGCGCACGCTCACCGGTGCCGCGCCGAGCGAGGCGTCCGCCGGCACCGCCCACGAGACCGAGCGGACGCGCGCCACCGGTGCCACACGGACGCGCACCGGCGCACTTTCCGCCGAGCCGAACTCCGTCGTCACGCGCACCGCGAACGTGTCGCCATCGGCGATGTCGTCGCGCGCGAGCGTCGCGCCGTTCGCCCCCTCGCCGGTCTCGGTCGCGCCGTTGCGCAACCACTGGTAGGCGGGGACACCGCCGCCGGCGGCGGGCGCGGAGAACGTGACCGTGGCACCGGCGGCGACTTCGATTTCGGCGGAGCCGTCCGCCGCCGGTGGCGCGATTCCGCGCAGCGCGTCGAAGAGCGCCTCCAGCGCGTTGCGCGCGGCGGGAGCGGGCAAGGCGCAATGGGCGAGCGTCGCGCCGGTGCCGGTGAAGCGCGGCGCGCCGGTGCCGGTCTCCGGGGTCCATCCATCCGGGAAGCGCAGCGTGAGCACGGCACCTTCGGAGAGCGTGGCGAAGCCGCGCGCGTCGGTGACGAGCACCGAATAGACGCCGGCGTCGGCGGCACCGGCGGCGGAGATGACGAGGGTTGCCGCCGTCGCACCGGCGATTTCCACGCCGTCGCGCCGCCACTGGTAGGCGAGCGGGGCGCTGCCGGCGGATGTTTCGGCGGCGACGCTGAACACGACCCGCGCGCCCGGCTCGACCGCGGCGGCGGCGGGTTGCGCGGTGATGCGCGGCGGCGCGGCGGCGGAGAAATTCTCGACGCGCGCCGGCTCGAAATTCCGCTCCGTCCCGCCGCCGTCGCCGAGTTGTCCGAGCGTGTTCGCGCCGACGGCGAACACGGTGCCGGCGCGGTCGGTGAACAGTGTGTGCGCGCCACCGGCGGCGGCGGCGATGACGTTGCGCGCGATGAGCACGGGGCGCGCGGCGCGGGGTAGCGCGGCGGGGTCGGCGCCGAGTTGCCCGTCCGAGTTGTCGCCGCACCCGTAGAGGTCGCCGCCGTCCGTGATGAGGAGCGTGTGGCGCGCGCCGGCGGCGACGGCCGTGACTGCGGTGTTTTCGGGGACGGCGACGCGCACAAACACGGCGGAGAAATCCGCGCCGCCGGTGTCCGCGCCAAGTTGTCCGAACGCGTTGTCGCCGGCGGCCCAGAGCGAGCCGTCGGTGGCGAGCAGGAGCGAGTGCGCGCCGCCGGCGGCGATTTCCGCGACGGCTGGGATTGCCGCCGGCAGCGCGATTTTGGCGAACGTGTCGCGGTCGTCGGTCGAGCCGTCGCCGAGTTGCCCGCGCTCGTTCGCGCCGGCGGCGAGCAGCGAGCCGTCGCGCGCGACGAGCAGTGAGTGCGCACCGCCGGCGGCGGCGCGGACGATGTTTTCCGCCGCGCGCGCAAAGGTGTCGCGGTCCGCCTTGCCGCCCAGTCCGAGTTGCCCGCGCGCGTTGGCACCGGCGACCCAGAGCGAGCCGTCGGTGGCGACGACGAGCGAGTGCGCGCCACCGGCGGCGGCGAGAAGCGCGCCGGTGAAAACGGGGACGAGGACGCCGTTGGCACCGGCGGCCGGCGCGGCGCGGTCGGCGGTGGAGCCGTCGCCGAGTTGTCCGTGGTCGTTCCGCCCGAAGGCGTAAAGTCCGCCGGCGGTGTCGAGCAGGAGCGTGTGCGCGCCGCCGGCGGCGACCGCCGCGATGCCGGCGGCGGCGATTTCGCGCGGCTCGTCCGCGAAGGGGTCGCCGGAGCCGTCGCCGAGTTGTCCGCGCGCGTTGTCGCCGAAGGCGATGACTTCGCCGGCGGCTCCGGCGAGGACGGTGTGCGCGTCGCCGGCGGCGATTTGCGAGCCGTTGGCGGCGCGCAGGGCGGCGGCGGAGCGGAGGCGGAAGACGGCGGTGGTTTCGGGACCGAGCAGCGGCCAAGCGTCGGCGGCGAAGACGCGGGCGCGGACGGTTACGGTTCGCTCGGCACCGGTGTCCGGCGCGGCGAGCGTGAAGGCGCCGGTGTAGAGCGGGGAGTTCTCGTCCGGCTCGGAGCCGTCGGTGGTGTAGCGGATTTCGTCGTCCGTCGCGGTGTCGTCGCCGGCGGTGCCGTCGGCGAAGGCGAGGACGACCGTCACCGTGTCCGCATATTCGCCGGCGGCGGTCTCGAAGCGCGGCGCGGCGAGGGTCTTGTTTTCGCGGTAGGCGGCGACGACCGGCAGGGTCAGCGCGAGGGCGCGGACGCTGTCGGCGGCGTCGGACGAACCTTCGGCGACGCCGAGCGGCTTTCCGGCGAGGGTTTTCAGCGGGGTGGAGAAGTAGCCGGCGGAGCGGTCGCCGTCGTAGGCCATGATGGTTCCGTATCTTCGGCCGTCGTCGCCGGTGAACGTGTGGCCGTAGGCGTAGCCGGTGACGCCGCGCACGCCGGCGGCGTTGGCGTGGTCGTGGGAGAGGCCGAGGTTGTGCCCGACTTCGTGCGTGAAGGTGAAGTCGTTCAGGCCGGCACCGACGATTGCGAACGCGCCGTCGGGCGCGCCGTTGAGGGTGTCGAGCGTCCACGCAAGACCGGCGGTGCCGGCGGCAGCGCCCTTGCGCAGGAGGACGACGATGTCGGCGCGGAACTCGTTCCGCCACAGGTGCACCTCGTCCATGACGCCGTCCTTGCGGACGACCATCGTGGAGTTGCGCCCCTCATGCCAGTCGGAGAGCGCGTTGAGGTCGTCCATGTAGTCGCGCGTGCTCTCGGTGTATTCGACGCGCCGCGCGGCGGTGTCGCCGGCGTCGTTCTCGCCCAGTAGCAGTTTTCCCGAAACGCCGCTGCGCTCGAAGGCGGCGTTGGTCTCCTCGACGCAACGGTTGACGAGCGCGCGAACGCCGTCGGCACCGCGCTCGGCTTCGAGGGCGGGCGTCCACACGACGAGGGCGCGGACGACCGGCGCGGTCGCTTCGGAGGAATTCGCCGGCACCGATGCCGATGCCGGTTCCTGTGCAGAGTCAGGCACCGGTTCGGCGACGGCGATGACGGGCGTGAGGGTCTCGCCGCCGGCGGTGGTGACGGTGGCGGTGACGACGGTGTCCGGTCGGTCGTCCACCGCGCTTTCCGCCCAACTCTCGCCCGTGGCGGCGTCCGCACGGAGTGCCGAGCCCGCGCCGCCGGCGCACAGGAGCGCGAGGGCGGCGAGCAGCGTCTTCGCGGACGGGAGGAAGCGTTTCGTCATTGCCGGCGCGTGAGGAAAGGTCCCCGCCGGCGCGCCGACAACGCCTGTTTCGGGCACCGGCACCGGCGACCAGCGACCATCTCATCACTCGGCGAGTTTGGGGAAGATGCCGGTGGCACCGGTGAGAGCGTCGGGAAGCGTCGGGAAAGCGGGAGGTCTCCAAAAACGCCAAAAAACAAGGGGGTCTTTCGCCCTCGCGCTACCGGTGGCAAAATCCCGCCCGAAGCGGCTATAGCAGAATAGAATGTATCAAAGCAAAACGCCATTGAACAAAAGTAAAAATAATGGCACTCCTAATTTACCACAGAGGGCGCAGAGGACACAGAGATTTCGCAGAGGGAGTTTTCGTAGAGGGCAAATGCGTTTGGCGACCTCTGCGTCGCCTCTGCGGTCTCTGTGAACGCTGTGGTTTTGTCGTTGGCGATAACGCCTGCGTGGGCGACGCCGTTGGCGTGGAAAATCACCGGCACCGGCACCGGTGGGCAGCCCCGTTGGGGTTGAGATGGTCTCTGGCTATTTTTGTTGAGGAGACGGCGTGGTTGGAACAGGCACTGGTGCGGCGAGGACGTTCTCGATTTCGCGGCGGAGTTCTTCACGGTTGGGCAGGTAGAGTTGGTATTTTGAGACAAACAGGCGGCTGTCCATGCCGTAAGTGGCATATTTGACAAGCAGTTCGTCCTTTTCACGCGAGAGAATAATGCCAACGGGCGGATTGTCGCCTTCGACATTTTGTTCGTTCGCGAAATAACCGAGATATATTTACGAGTTGCCCTTGTTGGGCGAGTTGGAGAACGCCGGTTTTGTCTTTGCTCGCAGCAAGGCGCAAGAAGAGGGCGGATTTCTTTTGCCGGCGGAGTTCGCGCAACGACCAGTTTTCGGCGACGGATTGCTTTTCGTAGAAACTGCGTTCAAGCGGGTCTTCGATGGAGAGCAGTTCGACAATGTGTCCCCAAGACAATTTGTGCGACAGTGTCGCACAAATTGGGTAGGCGATGAAAAACTGCCGCATCCGATTGAGGTTGCTCCGGTCAAATCCCTTGCCGTGGAGTAACGTCATATCGTGTGAAAGTCGTTCCAACAAACTTGTGCCGTATTCAGCGCGGAGGTTGCCTTTTTGCTCGAACTCGACGATATGACGTCCGATTTCCCAGTAGGTTTCGGTGATGGCGGCATTGATGGCTTGAACGGCGCGGTGGCGTCCTGTGGCGTAGGCAGTGGAGATGCGTGTTTATGAGTTTTGTTCCTTGTAACTCATAAAAATCATGTTAATCATGTCTAAAAAAAGGGGCGGGTTGGCGCGGTGATTTGAGACATGATTGGCGGGGGTTTTTAGACATGATTAACATGATTAACATGTCATGGTAAGTGCCGAATTCCGAGTCGGCTTGGAGGTAGTGCGGCGATAGCCGCCGTGCCTTCTCTAAAAAAAGAATGCCGGCTACGCCGCATAGAGGGGGCGAGCCGACTTGAAAGTCGGCGCTCCCAGTGGCGCGCGTCCGGCACTGCGCTCCCATTCGCCACACGCCAAGCCGATACACGCATGGAGCAGGGGGTTTGTCACCCCAGTGCTTCGGCGAGCATGGCGGCGATGTCGGTGAAATTCTCGGTGCCGACGCTGATGCGGATGAGTTCCGGGTCGAGGCCGCAGCGGAGCAGTTCGCGTCTGCCGGCGGCGTCGCGCACGAGGTCGTAGTGCGCCATGTAGAGGTAGGGGGAGACGATGGTGAAGCCGGTGCCGAAACTCGGTCCCTTGACGCAGCGGGCGCGGTCGTAGAAGCGCGCCGGCGGCGTGTTCAGTTCGATGGTGAGGAGGCAGCCGCACGACTCCGGCGAGCGTGCGATTGCGGCGTAGTTGGGGGCGACGTCCGGCGCGAGCGTCCAGTGGACGCGGCGCACGGCGGGCTGCCGGTGCAGCCACGTGGCGAGCGCGGCGGCGTTGGCGTTCATTCGCGCCACCGCCGCCGGCATCGTTTTCAACTCTTCGGCGAGGCGGGCGAGGTCGCGCCAGTAGGCGGGCGAGACGGTGTTCCGCGCGGCGGCGAGCAGCGCGGGAGCATCGCCGGTAGCGGGGTTGACGGCGAGAACGCCCGCCATGACGTCGCCCTCGTGCGCGGCGTATTTGGTCAAACTGCAGACGAGGATGTCGGCGAACGGCAGCACATTGACGTTCGCCAGCCCGCTCGACGACGGGTCGAGGACGAGCAACGCGCCGTGGCGGTTGGCGAGCGCGCGCAGCCACGCGAGGTCGGGCGTGCGCAGGAGCGGATTCGTGGGCGTTTCGGCGACGACGCCGGCGACGCTGCCGGCGTTGTCGGCGAAGAATTTTTCGACGGCGTTTTTGTCGAGCACGTCGGCGACGCGCTCGAATCCCTCGCCGGCAGCGGGGTTGAGGCACTTGCGCAGCACCTCCGGCGTGTCCGTGTAGAGCCAGCCGAGTTGGAGCCAGCGCGAGCGGCCGCGCGGACGCTGCACGGCGCGCACCGCCTCGAACGCGGCGAAGAATGCGTTCATGCCGGAGCGGCACGGCAGGATGTCCGCCGGCGGCACGGGCGCGAGCAACGGGGCGAGTGCCGCGCGGACGGCGGCGGCGGTCTCGAAATCACCACCACCGGTGGCGGCGATGCCGGCGGTGCCGGTGCCGTCGCGTTCGGCGAGCCAGTCCTCGGCTTGGCGCGAGGAGAGCGCGACGCCGGTGTGCTGGATGAGTTTGGCGGCGCGGGCGGACTCGTCCGGGTCGTTTGGCAAAAGGTGTAGCAACGCCCAACCGCCGGCGGCGATGACGCCGTAGTCGGACAGACCCGCGAGAGCGGCGACGCGCTCGGCGTCGGCGACGCTCGCGACCGGATGGAGAGCGCGCGTCGGCAGACCGGCGTTGAGGAAGACCGTCCGCGCCGCGCGGGTCACGAGCGGGTGCTGGCGGAAACGCGGGTAGCCCGTGCGCACGGCGGACATGGTTTCGGGGCGGCGTTCCTCGTAGCCGATGACGTCGGACATCGCCGGCAGTTGGGCGACGACGGCGTGCGGATTGTCGGGCACTCGCGCACCGAGCGGGAGGGTTGTGAACAGGTGGGACATTTCGGAAGTAGGGAACGGGGAGCAGGGAGCGGGAGGCGGAGGAAAAGTGAGACGGAGAGAGGTCAGGAGGCGAGAACAGCGCGGAGCATCCAAGCGGCGGCGGCACCAAAAATCGCGAGCGCGGCGAGAGCGCCGGCAACGCGGACGCGGCGCGGGCGCGCCGGCGGCGTCCAGCGTCCGAACACCCAGCAGGCGAGCGCGACGCCGGTGAGACCGAAGATGATGTCGAGCAGCACCGGCGGCTCGACTTGTCCGGCGAGCACCCAGACGAGCCAGCCCGCGCTCGCGAAGAGCAGGAACGACAGTCCTTGTTTGAGCGACTCCATCCACGCGCCCGGACGCGGCAGGCGCGACGCCAGTGCCGGTGCGAGCGCGAGCACGAGGTGCGGCGCGGCGAGACCGAGTGCCACCGCCGTCAGCAGTGCCAGCGCGCCGGCGGCGGGAAGCGTCAGCGCGGCGCCGAGCGACGCGCCGAGAAAGGGCGCGGAGCAAGGCGTTGCGACGGCGACGGCGAGCAGTCCGGTGAAGAACGCGGCGCGCGCGCCGGAGCCGTCGCGCAGTTTTTCGCCGGCGGCGGCGGCGCGTCCGCCCACCTCGAACACGCCCGCCATGTTCAGCGCGAGCACGAGCAACAGCGCGGCGAGCGCGAGGACGAAAAGCGGTTCCTGCAACTGGAAGCCCCAGCCGAGACGGGCGCCACCGGCGCGCAACGCGAGCAGCGCGGCGCCGAGCGTCCAGAAGCCGGCGAGCACGCCGCCGGTGAAGACGAGACCGTGCGCGGCGACGCGCCGGCTGTCCCCGCCCGCCTGTCGCGCGAGCGAGAGCGCTTTCAGCGCGAGGACGGGAAACACGCACGGCATCAGGTTGAGGACGACGCCGCCGAGGAACGCGAGGACGAGCGCGGCGAGGGAAAGCGAAGACGGCACCGGCGGTGCGCCGGCGACGGTAGCGTCGGAGGAGGAGGTGGTGGTGTCGGCGGCGTTGCCGGTGGTTTCGCCGGCGATGGTTTCGAGACCGGCGAGGACGTTGCCGGCGGTGAGGATTTCGGGGAGCGCGACGGGCGGGCGACCGGCGCGCAGGAAGACGTTGAAGGGGACGGCGGCGCGCCGGTGGCGGGCGAGTTCGGCGGCGATGCGCGGGTCGGGGCGCGTCCAGTCCGCGCGCAGCAGGGCGACGTTGCGGCGGGCGAGCGCGGCGGCGACGGCGGCGTCGGAATAGACCCGCTTGTTGACTTGGCACGTCGCGCACCAGCGCGCGGTGAAGTCCACGAAGACGATGCGGCCGGCGTCGAGCAGCGCGCGTTGCGCCTCCGGCGACCACGGCTGCCAATCAATGATGGTGCCACCGGTGGCGGGTTCGACGGTGAAGGAGAGCGAGACCGGTGCTTCCTGCGGGTGGCAGGATTTGTCGTCGCATTCGAGCCACGAGACGGTTCCGGCGAGGACGACTTTCGCGCCGGCGGCGGCGTTGGCGGCGAGGCGCGCGGGGATGCGGATGGTGGCGTCGGCGGGCAGGAGGTTCGCCTTCATTTTGACACCGTCGAAGTCCTGCGTGAACGGCACCGGTGGCGGCCAACGCCAGTCGGCGTCGCCGCCGGCGGCGATGTTTTCGAGGCGCGTCCACTTGATTGAGGGTGGCATTCCGGTTTCGCCCGGTTCCTTCCAATACGTATGCCAGCCGGGTTCGGAGACGAGGCGCAGGGCGAGGAGCACCTCGCCGCCGGCGGCGGGGCGTCCCTCGGCGAGCGCGAGCGAGACGCGGGTTTTCGGCGCCGGCGGCGCGAAGGTTTCCTCCGCCGGCGGCGTGGCGTTCGCGTTCGCGTTCACGTTCACGTTCACGTTCGCCGCCGCCACCGGTGGTGCTTCGAGCGTCGCGCCGACCGCCGGCGGGGCGATGAGGCCGGCGACGGCGGCGGTGGTGGCAATGGCGGTTCGGACGGAGCGGAGGAGCGTCATGGCGCGGCGGCGGCGTCACCGGTGCCGGCGCTCAACGCGCCGAGAAGGTGAACTCGGTGACGCTTTTGTAGGTGTCGCCCGGCTTGAGGATGATGCTGGGGAAGGCGGGTTGGTTGGGGGAGTCGGGGAAGTGCTGCGTTTCGAGGGCGAAGCCGCCGCGGCGGATGTATTTCTTGCCGCTCTTGCCGGTGATGTCGCCTTTGAGGAAGTTGCCGCAGTAGAACTGGATTCCCGGCTCGGTGGTTTTGATGGTCAGGACGCGACCGGTGGTCGGCTCATAGACCTCGGCGGCGAGGCGGGGCGCGCCGCCGCTGGCACCGTCGAGAACCCAGTTGTGGTCGTAGCCGGCGCCGTATTCGAGTTGGTGTTCGACGTCTTTGTCGAGGGCGTCCACGCGCTCGCCGATTTTGTGCGGGGTGGTGAAGTCGAACGGGGTACCTTTGACGGGGAGGAGTTTTCCGGTGGGGATGAGGCCGGGGTTGACGGGGGTGATGTTGGAGGCGACGAGGCGCAGTTCGTGGTTGAGAATCGTGCCGTTCCCTTCGCCGGCGAGGTTGAAGTAGGAGTGCTGGCTGATGTTGACGGGGGTGGGCTTGTCGGTGGTGGCGGAGTATTCGACGCGCAGGGTGTTGTCGGGCAGGAGCGTGTAGGTGACGACGACGGAGAGGTTGCCCGGGTAGTTTTCCTCGCCGTCGTGGCTGGTGCGCACGAGGACGATTGTGGGGTTGTCACCGGTGGGGGTGGCGGCGTGCCAGAATTGTTTGTCGAAGCCGGTCTTGCCGCCGTGGAGCGAGCAGGGGATGCCGGCGGGGTCGTTGTTCTTGAAGAGGTCGTGGGTGACGCCGTTGAGCGTGAAGCGACCGTGGGCGATGCGGTTGGCGACGCGGCCGACGACGGCGCCGAAGTAGGTGCCGGACTTGGTGCCGGCGTCGTCGAAGTAGTCGGCGAGTTTGGCGTAGCCGAGGGCGATGTCGGCGAGTTTGCCGGTGCGGTCGGGGGTCTCGATGGAGACGAGCAGCGCGCCGTAGTCGGCGACCTTCACGCGCAGCCCCTTTCCGTTGTCGAGCGTGTAGAGCGTGATTTGGCGTCCGTCGGGGAGTTTGCCCCACGGTTCGGACGTGACCGGCTTGGCGGGACCGGCGGGGAACTTGACGACGGCGCCGGCGGGCGCGGCGGCGGGTTTCGCGGGCGCGGGCTTTTCGCCGGCGGTGCCGGTGGTGGTCTTGCCGGTGGCGGACGCGGATTTGGTCGCGGCGGGCTTGGAGGCGTCGCCGGCGGATTTTTCGGAGGAGTTTGAGCAGCCCATTGTTGCGAGGAGAGCGGCGGCGCACACGGCGCCGGCGAGGTGGTTGAAGGTTTTGGAAGCGGTGAGGAGAGCGGTTCTGAACATGGCGGGAGGGGAGTTGAAATTCATCGTTTCCGCCGTGGAAACGCCGCCGAAAAAACGCCGAGCCGCCGCAACGCGCAAGAGAAAGGATGAAGGGGGAAGGAGAAAGGATGAAGGATAAGGGATAAGGGATAAGGGTAGAATGAAGGATGAGGGATGAAGGTTGAAGGATGAAGGATGAAGGATGAAGGATGAAGGGTGGTGAAAAATATCGCTACCGGTGGTGGTGCGGCGAAAACTCGTTGGCGTTTCCCATGCGCATTCCCAACGACACCCGCGAGGCGCGGCTCATTCTCAACGCGCTGCCCGGCATCGGTCCCGTCACCGTGCGGCGGTTGTGCGAGCACATCACCGGCAGCGGCGACGGCGACGCGCGGGAGATTTTCGCTGCCGCGCGGGAGCAATTGCTCGGCGCGCGGGGCGTCGGCGCGGCAATCGCCGACACGCTTTTGAACTGGGAGCGGCACTTCGACCTCGCGCGCGAACTCGAACATCTCGCGGCGCGCCAACTGCGGTTCATCACTCCCGCCGACGGCGACGCTTATCCGCCGCTGTTGCGCGCCATCCATGACCCGCCGCTGGGACTCTACACCGACGGCGCGTTCCGCTGGGACCGCCGGTGCGTCGCAATCGTCGGGACGCGCTACGCGACCGCCTACGGCAAGCAGACCGCGCGCGTGCTGGCGCGCGAACTCGCCCTGCGCGGCTGGTGCGTGGTGAGCGGGTTGGCGCGCGGCATTGACGCCGCCGCCCACGAGGGCGCGCTCGAAGCGGACGGTGCCGGCGGCGGCGGGACGGTCGCCGTGCTCGGCTGCGGCGTTGACCTTTCCTACCCTCCCGAAAACAAGGGACTGCGCGAGCGCATCGCCGCCGCCGGCGCGGTGGTCAGCGAGTTTGTGCTCGGACGCAAGGCGGACGCCTTCACGTTTCCGATGCGCAACCGTCTTGTTTCCGGCATGAGCCGCGCGGTGGTCGTGATTGAGTCGGACACCGCCGGTGGCAGCATGATTACGGCGGGTTGCGCGGGCGAGCAGGGGCGCGGCGTGTGCGCCGTTCCCGGTCGCGTGGACTCGCCGGCAAGCCGAGGTTGCCACGCATTAGTGCGCGATGGCGCGACGTTGGTGACGTGCGTTGACGAGATTTTGGAGGCGTGCGGAACCGCGCCGGCGGCGGATTACGGCATTGCCGGCGGCAGCGGCACCGGTGGTGACGGCACCGGTGGCGCCGGTGGTGGTGTTTTGCGTGAGGATGCGTTGCCGGCGGCGGCGCCGTCGGGGCGTCCGCTCGAGCCCGATGAGCGTGCGATTCTTGAAAAACTCACGGGCGGCACCGCGCTCGCGATGGACGCGCTCGCCGAGCAGACCGGCATTCACATCGCCGCTCTTTCCGCGACCCTCCTCATGATGGAACTCGACGGATTGCTTACCAAGCAACCCGATGGCACCTACACGGCGGGGTGAAATGTGCTTGTCAGCACCGGTGGCGGCGCGTGTTTTTCCGGTCCGCATGTATCAGGTCAACTTCAGCAACCAGTGCATGAGCGAGATTAACAAACTCGCCGTGACCGACCAGATGGCGCTCGTCGAGGCCATCAGTTCGGTGACCCCCGAACGGTTGAACACGGACCGCTCGTCCATCGGTGCGATTGCCCGCGAGGGGAAGATTTTTTACCGCCTGCGCCATGCTGATTTTCGGGTTTATTTTGAGGTTCATGACAACGTTCTTCACTGCCACTACATCCTGCACCGGCACTCGTTGGCGGACTTTTTCTTCCGCATGCGCCTTCCGCTTTCCGAGGAGCAGCAGGTTGAGCAGGAGCAGTCCTTCTGGAAATACCTCGAAACCCTGAACAAATAGCCCCAGTTGTTTCCGGCGTTTTTTCCGCCTCATTCCCCTTCCCCTCCCTGCCCCGCACAGTAGCCATGCAAAATTCCTCGCCTTCCTCCGAACCGACATCGGCACCGGTGCCGTCCGTGCAACCCGCCCAATCCGCCCCGTCCGCGCCGCCGCCGAAATACCGTTCGGCGCAGGAAGCGAGCCGCATTTACTTGCTGCCCAATCTTTTCACGGCGGGAAACATGCTCTGCGGGTTTCTTTCCATCCTCGCCTGCCTTAACGCCAAATTCACCTGTTCCGGCAACCTTCCCGCTTCCTACGAGCAATACCGCCTCGCCGTCTATTACATCCTCGGCGCGTGCATTTTCGACCTTTTCGACGGGCGCGTCGCGCGCGCCTCGCGGCGTGAATCGCTTTTCGGCGCAGAGTTCGACAGCATTGCCGACACTGTTTCGTTCGGACTCGCGCCTTCGCTCATGCTTTACTTCATCGTCCTCGAACCGACGCAAAACCAGAATCCAACGCCGATTGCGAACTTCTGGCACGATTTTTCGTGGGTTTTTGCCTTTGTTTACCTTTTGTGCGTCGGAATTCGCCTTGCGCGCTTTAACGTTCTGACGAACCCGCTCGTCCCCGGAAACGAGAAAAAGCCCGCCAGCAGTGATTTTATCGGACTTCCCTGCCCCACCGCCGCCGGCATGATTGCCTCCATCGTTCTGTTCCTCACGAAGTCCGACACCACCGTCATCACGCCGGAGAAACTCCGCTACATCACGACCCTTTTCCTGCCCATCACGCTTCTCATCTCCTACCTCATGATTAGCACGATTCGTTACCCAAGTTTTAAACAAATCAACTGGAACTCGCGCACAAAAATCATGGCGTTCATCGGAATTTTTTGGTTTATCGTGTTCAGCATCAATTATTATCAATATTCAATTCCGCTGATTTTCATCACGTTCATCCTTTACGGAATTTTCTATTCGTTCCGCAAAAAACGTCTCGCCAAGCAAGCCGCGGTAGCGAACGAAAAGCAGTGGGACGAGGAAGAAGAACTCGAATGACCCTCGCGGAAGGCAAAATGGGCACCACCGGTGGCGAATAACCCTGTGAATAGCGGAGAAAGAACTCCCGAATAGCGCGCTGACAACTGCGTGAACAACTTGCTCACAACGCCATCAACACCTTACCCACAACCTTCTTCACAGCCCACTTCCCCGCTTAACCTGCCATCCATCAGCACCTTGTAAGAGCATTCACACTGTTCGCCCAACAGAAGAAGAAGAAGAGATTATATTCTATTAGTATTACTCTCCTTCATAAGGGCGCGCCTCCCGAAAAACATGTCCGCAATTTCGCCAATCATTTCTCCAATCCCGACCACCGTCATCCGCCACCCGTCCGAACGGCTGTCCAAATGCTCCCTCACGCCGCTGCACGGACGCCCCGAAATCACCTTTTTGTCCGCTGCCGGTGAGTTCCGCTTCGACGCCACCGGTTTCATTCTGCTCGTCGTTGACGCGCCGCCGCTGACCGCCGCCGATGCCGGACATCCGCTGCTCCTGCTCGACAGCACGTGGCGGCTTCTGCCCAAACTCTTGCGACGCATTGACGGTGCGCCGGTAGCGCGCTCGTTGCCGGCGGTGCCGACCGCCTACCCGCGTCGTAGCAAAATCGCCGAAGACCCCGCCGGCGGTCTCGCCTCCGTCGAGGCGCTCTATCTCGCCCGCCGGCTTCTCGGCGACGACGACCCTTCGCTGCTCGCCGCCTACCACTGGCGCGAACCGTTCCTCGCCAATCTCGCCGCGTTTTTTGCGAACTAATCGCCGCCGCCGGTGGTATCGCCGCCGGTAAAGGAAAAGAATGTCTGGACGAGGGAATACGAGACCGGCGGCAGTTCGAGCGCGAACGACCATGCGGGGCGCAGCGTCTGGTAGAGCGGTGAGTGCCAGCCGCGAAACGAATGCGGGTCGGCGCGAACAAGCGTCGCAACGGGGGCGGTTTCGCAATGGTCGTCGCTGATGACATAAAAAGTCCAGTGCAGTTCGCACAGCGCGCCGGTTGAGGCGAGGCGCAGTTTGAGCGAACCGCCTTCATTGGGGGGGGCGTCTGGCGGAGGCGGGAGAAGTGCGGCGTCGCCGTCGGCGAGCAGCCAATGGATTCGCCAGCGGTGCTTTCCTGTTGTGGAGAAAAAATTGTCGGCAACGCAAAAGCCGCCGTCGGTGCCAGAGGCGTTGGTTTCGACGTCGTCCGGCAAGAGGAACCGCTCGTGGCGCGCGCCAAAGCGTTTCCAAGCGTCGTGCGAGGCGACGAACCGTGAGGCGTTTTCGGCGGGAACGGGTTCGCCTTTATCGTTCCTCAAAACGGCGCTGCCGGTGGGCCACGGCAGGTAGAGGAAGCGCGAGAATTTTTCCATTTGGTCGTGCCCCTCGAACGTGACGGTGTTGTGCGAGAACGCGGACGAGAGCGGCGGACCGCCGGCGGCGCGCGGGTCGTTCGGCGGCGGGTTGTAGGAGAACGAGCCGGGCGAGAGCAGCACGTCCGCGCCGCGCCAGCGGGCGGCGAGGTGCAGCAAGTCGGCGTGCGACGGGCGGTGCCGGAACGCGGTCGGGCAGCGCAGCAGCAGGCGCAAGCCGTCGCCGCCGGCGGTGGCGGAGCCGTTCCAGACGAGCACGCCGGCATCGGGAAAATGGCGGGCGGCGGGGGCGCGGGTCTCCGAGCGGCGTTTCAAGCCCGACCCGCGCAAAATCCGCTCCGCCGCGCCGAGCGGCAGAATGTCCGCGCCATCGTTCGCGCCGTAGAGAAATGCGGCGGAACGGCCGCCGGTGGCGGCACCGGTGGCGTCGCCGGCGGCGTCAATCGCGTCGAGAAAATCCTCGGCGCGCGCGGCGGCGTCCGCGAGCCACGGCGGCGTGCTGCGCCTCTCCAAGCGGAACACGAGCGACGCCCAGCGCAGGTCGTGCACGAGCAAGCGGTGGTAGTTCGCCGAGTGCTGCGCGAAACCGCCGTCGGGATAGACGAGCGACGCCAATTGCGCCGCGAGCGCGTGCTCGGCGATGATGGTCCATTTCGCGCCGGTGGCACCGCCGGTGAGCGCGCCGGCGGTGAGCAGCCCGCAGCACTCGCTCACGCCGTGGTTGTTCGACTGCGACAGCGCGTAGTCGAGGTTCGCGGCGACACGCGCGCCGGTGGCGCGGACGAGTTGCCGCCAGCGCGCGAGGCGCAAGGGAGTCGTCGCCGGCGAGGCGTCGAACGTGAGCCGCGCGGCGACGGCGGCGAAGAGCCGCAGCGACGCCTCCTGCCCGCAGAACCAGTTCACGCCGGTGTTGGGCGGATTGTGCGCGAGCCAGTCGTCCGCGAGTTCCCAGAACCGGTCCGCCGCGGCGTTGCCGCCGGTGAGCGCGAGCGGCCACGCCCACGGCCAGCGCGAGAGTTCCCAGATGTTCTTGATGTCGCCGTGCGCGAACGGACGGATGCGCGTCCAGTGGACGCCCTCCGGCGCGGCGGCACCGCCGAGCGGGCTGACGTTCCAGCGCGGGAGACGCCCGATTTCGCGCGGCTCGCCGCCGAACAGGCGGAAACGCCCGTCGAGAATTTCGGCGGCGATTTTCGCGGCAGCACCGGCACCGGCGGCGTCATTATTTCCACGCTCCCCGCTCCCCGTTTCCTGCTCCCCGCCCTCTTGCTCCCAGACCTCCCGCCACCCCGCGACCCACCGGCGCTCGGCGTCGCCGCCGTCGTCGAACGCCGCCGGCACCGCGCGCCAAGGCGTCATCGGCGTCGCGCGCTTGAGCAGACCGAAGCGCATCCGCAGCGCGTTGCCGGCGCGGAAGAGCACCCAGCGCGGACCGAACGTGCGGACGAGTTGGAGGTAGCGCAGCGGGTTGGCGTTCATGGATGTTCCTCCTCTTTTTTTGCGTTAACGGTGGTGGCGTGTCTGGCACTGCCGGTGCGCGAAAAACGGCGGACGACGGCGGCGCGCAGCAGTCCGGTTTCGGGGAAGCGGACGAGCGAAAGGAGCGCGAAATAGAGCGCGGCGGCAACGGCGATGATGGCGAGGAGCACCACCGGCAGCGCGATGGATTGCGGCAGCCATTCGGGGCGCGCGCCGCCCAGCGCGAAGCGTTCCGCGCCGAGCCACAGGACGCGCGCGGCGACCGCCATCGCCGCCGCCGCGACGAGGGTTTGCAGTAGCGGGAGCAGCAGCGGCTGACGTTTGAACGCGGCGTCGCGCCGCAGCAGGGCGCGCTGGAAGCAGACGAACTGGACGAGCGTCAGCAGCAGCGAAGTTCCCGCCAGACCGTTGACGCCCCAGAGTGCCGCCGCCGCCGGCGCGAGGACGAGGTTCGCTGCGAAGAGCCAGCCGGCGATGCGCGCCTGAACGCGGGTCTCGGAGACGGCGTTGAGCGCGCGCCCCGTCAGCGCGATTGCGCCGTAGAACGGCATCGCGAGCGTGAAGAGCAGCAGCACCGGCACCGTCGCCGCCGTCTCCGCCGCGCGGAATTCGCCGTATTCAAAAATCGCGCGCACCACCGGTTCCGCGAGGACGAGCAGACCGGCGGCGGCGGGGATGTTCACGGCGAAGATGAGGCGCATTCCGTGCGCGTAGGACTTGCCGAGTTCCCGCGTGTCACCGGCAGCGGCGTGGCGCGCGAGCGCGGGGAAAATCACCGTCGAGACCGTGATTGCGAACAGTCCGACGGGCAGTTCGACGATGCGGTTCGCGTAGTAATAGACGGACAGCGAGCACTCATCGAGGTTGAGGGCGAGGAAGCGCGAGACGAAGAAGTTGATTTGCTGGATGCCGGCGCCGGCGAGCGCGGGCAGGAAGAGCGCGCGCAACTCGTTCCACGCCGGAGTGCGGCGCGGCGCGAACGCCGCCCGCCAGCCCTCGCGGCGCAGGGCGAGCAACGGGATGAACAGTTGCAGCAGCCCGCCTACCAGCGTGCCGCAGCACAGCAGCGCGGCGAGTTGCACGGGGTTCTCGGCGAGGAAGAGACCACCGGCGGCGAGCGCGGCAATCATCGCGAGGTTGAGCCAGACCGCGCTCAAGGCGGTGATTCCGAAGCGGCCGAAAATGTTCAGCCCCGCCGTGAAAAGCGCGGCGAGGCAGATGAGCGGCATGTAGGGCATCGAGACCACGGTCAGCCACGCGGCGAGCCGGTGCCGGTCCTCAAGAAAATCCGCGCCCGACAAGAGCCACGCGACGAGCATCGCCACCGCCGTCAGCGCGAACATCAGCAGCGCGGCGCGCGTCAGCACGGTGTTCAGAAACGCGAAGGCGGCGGCGCGCCCGCCGCGCTCGTTCTCCTTTGACATCACCGGCACCGCCGCCGCCGTCAGCGCGCCTTCGCCCAGCAACCGGCGGAACAGGTTCGGCACCTGAAAGGCGAACAGGAAGGCGTCCGCCACCAACCCGCCGCCGAGCAGACGCGCCACCAAATGGTCGCGCGCCAGACCGAGCACGCGCGAACCGAGCGTGCCCGCGCCCGTGAACAGCATGTTCTTGTATTGCGTGAACGACGACACAGCGGGGACGGCGGGAAAACGGCGCGCATGAAACGCGCCGCCGGCGCGGGGCGCGACAACCAAAGTGCCGCTGCCGGTGCCGCGCCGCCGGCGGTGCCGTGCCGCCGCAGGTGGTGCCGCGCCGGCGGTGGCGCGCTTGCCGGCGGCGTCGGCGCGCGGTTTCATGCCGCCCATGCAGCAAGCCAAGGAGACCGCCACCGGCGGCGTCGGGGCGGACGTTCTCGCCGCCATTCCGCACCGCCCGCCGTTCCTGTTCATTGACGCCGTGCGCGAGCGCGGCGAGGGCTGGATTGCCTGTGAGCGGACGTTCCGCGCGGAGGAGCCGTTCTACGCCGGTCACTTCCCCGGAAACCCCGTCACGCCGGGCGTCATTCTGTGCGAGGCGGTCTTTCAGGCGGCGGCGATTCTGTTCGCGGAAAGCGGCGGCGGCGGCGGTCTCACCGGTGGCGGCGAGAATGGCGGCGCGGCACCGGCGGCACCGGCGGCGACGCCCTTGCTGTGCCGCGTCGAGACCGCGCGCTTCCGGCAGGTGGTGCGGCCGGGCGACACCGTTCGCATTGAGGCGCGCGCGAAGGAGAAGATGCAGGGCTTTCATTTCTTTGACGGCAAAATCACCCTCGGCGGCAAGACCGTGCTCACGCTTGCCTTCGCGCTCACACACGCGGCACCGGCGCGGTGAACACCACCGGCGGCACCGCCGGTGGCGCGAGGTTTGGGAGTGCGGCGCGGGGCGGTTTCGGGCATGGTGCGCACCGATGCTCAAAGTCGGTCTGATTTCCCTCGGCTGCGCCAAAAACCTCGTGGACAGCGAGGTGATGGCGGGGCATTTGCAACGCGCCGGAATGGTGCTCACCGCCGACGCCGCCGACGCCGACGCCCTAATCATCAACACCTGCTCGTTCATTGACGCCGCGAAGCGCGAGTCCATAGCCGCCATTCACAACGCCGCCGCAGAACGCGCCGCCGCCGGTGACGCCAACGACGCCGCCGCCGGCAGCAATCGCCGGCGCCGGCACCGGCAGAAAATAATTGTCGCCGGCTGCCTCTCGCAGCGTTTCCGCGCCGAACTGCCGGCGTTGATGCCGGAGGTGGACGCATTCATCGGGCTGGGCGAGGTGGCGAAGGTGGCGGAAGTGATTGCGGGGTTGTTTGGGGAGCAGGGAGCAGGGAGCGGGGAGCAGGGAGGAAGTGCGGGGGAAGAAGGGCAAAGGGATGAGGGCAAAGGGATAAGGGATAAGGGCAAAGGGCAAAGGGCAACTGCCGGTGGCGCGCCGCACGCTCTCCCTGCTCCCCGCTCCCCGCTCCCCGCTCCTTTGCCTTCCACCTCCGCTTCCCTCCCTTTCATTCCCGACTACACCACGCCGCGCTTTCGCCTGACGCCGGCGCACTACGCTTACGTCAAAATCGCCGAGGGCTGCGACCACGGCTGCGCCTTCTGCGTCATCCCGCAGATTCGCGGACGCCACCGCAGCCGCCCGCAGGCGGACGTCGTCGCGGAAGTCCGCCAACTCGTCGCCGCCGGCGTCCGCGAAATCAACCTCATCTCGCAGGACACGACGTTTTTCGGAATGGACAAGTGGCGCGGCGCAAAGCCCGGAAAACGCGCCGGTGTTGACAGCGCACGCGGCGAGTCCATCGCCTCGCTCATCCGCGAACTCGACGCCATCGAGGGCGACTTCTGGCTGCGCCTCCTCTACACGCACCCCGCGCATTGGAGCGACGAACTCATCGAAACCTTCGCCGGCGCCCGGCATCTCGCCCGCTACGTGGACATCCCGCTCCAACACATCTCCGACCCGATGCTCGCCGCGATGCGCCGCGAGACCGACGGCGCGCACATCCGCGGCCTTCTGCGACGCCTCCGCGCCGGCATTCCCGGCCTCGCAATCCGCACCACCTTCATCGTCGGCTTTCCGGGCGAGACCGAGCGCGACTTCGCCGAACTGCTCGAATTTCTCGACGAGCAACGCTTCGAGCGCGCCGGCGTCTTCGAGTATTCGCGGGAGGAAGGCACCGCCGCGTTCGCGCTCCCCGCGCAAGTTCACCATGCCACCCGCGCCGCCCGCCGGCGCCGCGCGATGGAGAAACTCCAAACGCTCTACGCCGACCTCAACCGCGCCCAAATCGGGAAGACGCTGCGCGTCCTCGTCGAACGCGCCGGCGTCGCCCGCTCCGAGTGGGACGCGCCCGACATTGACAGCACCGTGCTCGTCCCGCGCTCCCTGCCCGCCGGCACCTTCGCCGACGTCACAATCACCGC
>JAISSQ010000205.1 GCA_031273045.1 Puniceicoccales bacterium | reverse complement strand
TCGGCGGCGACTTTTCGCAGTCCCGCGAAGATTTCGGAGAGGATGCGGTTGATGTTCCAGCGGTAGGAGCCGTCGGCGTCGAACGCGCCGCCGGTGGGGAAGCGGTGGAACTCTTCGAGCGCGAGGCGGCCGGCGTCGAGCGTGCCGACGATTACGCGCCCGCTCTCCGCGCCGAGGTCAACGGCGGCGTAGCGTTTTGGCGCGGTTTCGGGGGTCTTTGCGAGCATGCCGCGGAAAAAAGCGGCAAAGCGACCGACGGGAAACTTGAAAAACGCGAAAGCCCGCCGCCGCCCCGCTTCGCCGTCCCGTCTCGCCGCCGTTCCGCACCGTCGCCGCCCCGCCCCGCCCCACCCCGCCGCCGGAACATTTCGCCTCGCCGCTTGACAACGCCACCGGTGGCGTTTCCTTCGCCCCCGTTGCCCGTCTGTCTCGGCGTTGCAACGCAACTCACCCACAAACCAAACTCGCTTCTCACTCAACACTCATGGCTCAAGAACTTCCTAACTACGTGGCTTCCGCCACCCCAAATCCGCTGAACAAGCGCGCTGGCTGGCTCGCGACAACCGCCGCCGGCAATGCGGGCGTCATGCTCTGGTTCGTCTTCTGGCAAGCCGTCCCGGGCGGCGGCGTGCTCTCGCACGGTCTCGGCACGGCAATCGCGGCACTCATCGCGGCGGCGGCGATTTGTTTCGCGCTGTTCGCCTACGTCCCGTTCCGGCTCGGCTCGAAGACCGGTCTGCCGCTCTACATCGTCGGCACGTCCGTTTACGGCGTTGACGGCGGCTTTTATCTGCCCGGTCTGCTGATGGGCATCCTGCAATACGGGTGGCTCGCGGTGAACGGCTATTTCTCGGCATTGCTGCTGACGACGACCTTTGGCGCGGAGGCAAACGGTGTCGTCCATCTGACCGTCGGCGTCATTTGGACAATTGTGACCGCGCTCGTCGGTCTCGGCGGCATGAAATACGTCGGCAAAGTCGCCTCCTACCTGCCGATTATTCCGGTGGCAGTGCTCGTGCTGTTGCTCGTTAAGACCATCGGCGGCGTCGGCAGTTTTGACGCGGCGGCGGCACCCAAACTCTCCAAAGACGTGGTGAACGCCTTTGGCGACGGCTCGTTCGGCGTGTTCCACGTCCTTATCACCTTCGGCGTCGGCTTCTTCGCCACGCTCGGCGCGGCGAACTGCGACATGGGTTCCGGCAACAGTAAGGAACGCGAGTCCGCCCTCGGCGGTCCCGGCATCGGCGTCTTCGGTTCGATGGTCGCCACCGGCGTCATCGCGCTTCTGGCAATCGCCGGCACGCTCGGCGCGTCCGACGCCGCGCTCGCCAAGGCCGCTGCCGGTGCGAACCCCGCGACCACCGACTTCCTGAACGCCCTGCTCGGCGGCGGCGTCTTCCCGAAGGTCATCGCCGTCGCGCTCGTCATCTCGGCGTTCCCCGCCGCCTGCGTCTCCTCGATGATTGGCGCGAACTCGTTCAAGACGGTGTTCCCGAAAATTAACCCGCTGATTACGTGCGCCGTCGGCACCGCCGCCGCAATCGTGCTCGTGATTACGAAAATCGCCGCCGACGCCAGCATCGTCTTCAACGTCATCGGTGCCTCGTTCGGACCGGTCTGCGGCGCACTCGCCGCCGAATACATTTTGAGCGGCCGCAAATGGTCTGGACCGCGCGAGGGCTGGAACCTCGCCGGATGGATTTCGTGGTTCTTCGGTCTCATCATCGGCGGCGCGCCCGCCGCCGTCGCGCTCGCGAACTTCATCAGCAAGGACTCCGTCTCCGCCGATGTCGCCGGCATCATCAACAAAATCCCCGTGCCGCCGGTGACGGCGTTCGTCGTGGGCTTCGTGCTCTACTTCGCGCTCGCCGGCATTCGCAGCAAGCCGGTCGAGTTGCCGCAACGCATTGACGAACAGTAAGTTGCGGAGCGCGCAAAAACAAAAAACTCTCCTTCCAGCCCGTTGCCCTCACCGGCAACGGGCTGTTTTTTTGGGAGGGAGGGGGACGAAACCGTCGCCTGAATTATTGAGATTGAGTTTCCGGCGCAAAAGAGCATTCTCCCGCTCGCATCCACCACCAAGATGAAGTTGAAATTCAATCGCAAAAACAAAAACAGAAACAACAAAAGCCGCTTCGCCGCCCGCTGTTGTCTCGCGGCGGCCGCAACGCTCCTCGCCGGCAGTGCTGGCACCGCCAGCGTTTTCGCCGCCGACGCCGCCAGCCGTGTCGCTGATACTCCCGCCACCGGTGGTGCCGCCGACGCCGCCGCCGGTGCCACGACTCCCGCCGAGCAGGACGCTTTGCACGGCTTCAAGCCCTTCCTCTCGCTCTACGGCGAGGCGTTTTACAACGCCGCCGGCGGTGTCAAGAACACCGGTTGGTGGAACACGCTTGCCGACTTCGGCTTCGAGCAGGACCTCGCCAAACTCGGCGCGCCCGACGGGCTGTCGCTCCACTTCAACGCCCACTGGGTCGAGAACCGTCCGCCGCGCTCGCGCTCCTTCGCCGACGCCACCGGTGCCGCGAACCCCGTCAGCGGCATTCACGCCGCCGACCACCTGCGCGTCTTCAACCTCCACCTCGCGCAGACCCTCGCCGGCGACCGCCTCGTCCTCAAACTCGGACAACTCGCCGCCGACGACGAGTTCGCCATCAGCGACCACGCCGGCTTCTTCCTGAACTCCTCCTTCGGCGCGATGCCCTCGCAGTGCGCCACGCCCCTCGCCGCCGCCGCCGGTGGCAACGCCGCCTTCCCCATTTACGCCGTCGCCGCGCCCGGACTTTTCGCCGCGTGGAAAATCAACGACGCCCTCTCCCTCGCCGGCGCTGTCTATTACGGCGGCCCCGGCGCCGACACCCGCTCCAACTACGGCTTCTCCTACGAAAACGCCTCCAACGCCGGTGCCGCCTTCTACCTCGAAGCCGCGTGGACAACCACCGTCGCCGGCGGCCGCGCCACCATCCTCAAACTCGGCGCCAACGCCCACACCGGCCGCTTCGACGACTTCAAGCGCGACGCCACCGCCCGCGGCTTCGTCAGTTTCTGGCTCGCCCAAGACCTCGCCCTCATCCCCGCCAAAAGTTCCGAGCCGCCCGTCCTCGGCCTTTTCTGGCGCGCCGGCTACGCCCCGCTCGCCGACCGCAGCGTCGTCGCCTTTTACGCCGACGCCGGCGTTGTCTGGAACGCACCGCTCCCGCCGCGCCCCGACGACGCCCTCGGCCTTGCCGTCGCGCACACCCGCTACACCCGCGCCTTCCGCCGCGCCGACGGCACCGTCGCCGCCTCCGAGACCACCGTTGAACTTTCCTACCGCGCCGTCTTTTCGGAGCACTTCTCCATTCAAGCCGACCTCCAACTCCTCCTCGACCCCCTGCGCCGCGACGACGCCGCCTCGCGCCACCCCGCGCTCGTCCCCGGCGTCCGCGCCGTCCTGTCGTTTTGAACCACCGGCAGCGCGCGGACGCAGCGTTGCCGCGCGCGAGGTGTTGCGCCTACCGTCGGCGGCGATGACCGAAACCACTGCGGAAGTGATTACGAGCCGGCAGAACCCGCGCGTCCTCGCGTTGGCGCGATTGCGCGAACGCGCGGGGCGGCGCGAGCAGGGACGCTTCCTCATCGAAGGGGCGCGCGAACTTTCCCGCGCCCTCGCCGCCAGTGTTTCCGCCGGCACTGCCGGTGCCGCCGGTGCCGGTGCCGGCAGCACCGCCGGCGGACATCCCGCCGTCGCCGTGCGCGAAGTTTTCCACTGCCCCGCCCTGTTCAAGGACGCCGCCGGCGCGACGCGCGTCCTGAACGCGGCGCGGGCGGCGGGCGCGTCGCTCGTCGAACTCGGCGAGAGCGCGTTCGGAAAAGTCAGCGGACGCGAGGGCGCGGACGGACTGCTGGGCGTCGCGGACACGTGGGACGTCTCGCTCGCCGCACTGGGCGAAATCGCGCCGTCGGCACTGTTGCTCGTGGTCGAGGCGGTCGAGAAACCGGGCAACCTCGGCGCGCTGTTTCGGACGGCGGACTCGGCGGGCTGCGCCGCGCTGTTAGTCGCCGACGCCGTGGCGGACATCTTCAACCCGAACGTCGTCCGCGCCTCGCAGGGCGCGCTCTTTTCGATGCCGTGCGCGGTCGCGCCGGCGGTGGAGATTGCGGCGTTTCTCGCGCGCTGGGGCGGTCGCGTTTTCGCGGCGGCACCGGCGGCGCGGCGGCGCTACTGGGACGCGGATTTTCGTGGCGGCGCGGCGGTGCTGCTCGGCGGCGAAAAGGACGGTCTCTCCCCGCTGTGGCTCGGTGCCGGCGGCGATGACGCCTCCACCGGCGGTGCCACCGGCGGCGCGGCGGCGGGTGTTCGCGTCGAGCCGGTTTCAATCCCGCAAGCGGGCTTGTCCGACTCGCTCAACGTGGGCGTCGCCGGCGCGGTGCTGCTCTTCGAGGCGGTGCGCCAGCGCGCCACCACCGGCGGCGTCCGTTAAAACTTCTCGCCGTCGGCGGTGACTTTGGCGCGGAACGCCGCGAGGATGCGCGCCGTAAGCGGTCCGGGGCGGCCGGCGGCGGCGCCGGCGCCAATCGCGCGCCCGTCGAGTTCGACCACCGGCACAACTTCCGCCGCGCTGCCGGTGAGGAACGCCTCGTCGGCGCAAAAGACGTCGTAGCGCGTCAGCGTGGTCTCGGCGAACGGGATGCCGAGTTGCTCCGCGACCTCGATGACGGCGCGGCGCGTGATGCCGGAGAGCGCGCCGGAGGCGACCGTCGGCGTCAGCAGCCGCCCCTTGTGCAGCAGGAACAGGTTGTCGCCGGAGCACTCGGCGACGTTGCCCTGGTCGTTGAGCAGGAGGCACTCGTGGTAGCCGAGGTTGAGCGCCTCAATCTTGGCGAGGATGTTGTTGAGGTAGTTGAGCGACTTGACCATCGGCGGCAGCGCGGCGGGGCTGACGCGGCGCGTGGGCACGGTGATGAGTTTGATGCCGTCGCGGTAAAACTCCTCGGGGTAGAGTTTGATGGTGTCGGCGATGATGATGAGCGTCGGGGCGCGGCAGTTGCGCGGGGACAGACCGAGGTCGCCTTCGCCGCGCGTGACGACGAGGCGGATGTAGCCGTTGGCGACGCCGTTGCGGCGGCACGCCTCGACGGTCGCGGCGGCGATTTCGGCGCGGCTCCACGGCAGCGCAAGCGCGATTGCCTTGGCGGAGTATTCGAGGCGCTCCAAGTGCTCATCGAGTTTGAAGATGCAGCGCTCATAGACACGGATGCCCTCGAAAATGCCGTCGCCGTAAAGCAGGCCGTGGTCGAAGACGGAGATTTTGGCGTCCGCCTTGGGATAAAACGTTCCGTTGATGAAAACTTCCATTGTGGGGGAGTGGGGAAAAATCGGGTCGCGCCGGCGGCGCGAACGTTGACGCGAAGCGTGCGCGGCTCATTGCGGGCGGCGAGAAAAAATGCGGTGCCCCACCGGCGGCGGCGGCGTTCACCGGCGGTGCTCGCGCTTCGCCTCGCCGTTGACGATGCGCAACAGGTCGGCGCGCAGATAGACGTTGATGAGCACACCGGGACGCAGCGCGTAGGGGTCGCAGACGTATTGCCCGCGCAGTCGGGCGCGGACGGCGGCGTCGCACTCGCTGCCGGTGATGACCACCGGCGCGTCGAGCGCGGGCGAGGGGTCGAGTTCCGGCGAACGCCAGAAGCCGACGCGCGTGCGCGGGTCGCCGTCACGCCACCACCGGCGCAACTCCCACGGCAGCGGCCAGTATTCCGCCGAGTAGGAGCGCACGAGCAGCGGCGAAACTCCACCACCGGCGGCGGCAAGTTCGCGCTCGGCGGCGTCGAACTGCGCGACGCGGCGCGCGACGTTCAGCACGCTGTCCGAGGTGTGGACGTAGGCGAGCGGGTTGCGCTCGTCCGAACCAAAGCGGCGCGAAAGCAACGACGCCGACTTCCATTGCAGGATGAGCAGCGCGGCGACGCCCGCCGCCGTCAGCGCGATGGCGGCGAGTTGCGCGCTCAACCGCCAGCCCGACGGCGACGCCGGTCCGCGCGGGTTGCGCGCGCTGCGAAACACCGCCGCCACCTCGTCGCGCGCCATCAGCACGAACCAGCGCAGCAGGCCGCCGTAACCGATGCCGGCGGCGAGCCACAGCGGCGGCAGCACGCCGAGCATCAGCCACGGGGTCTTGTAGGGGATGAGCGAGTAGAGCAGGAAAAGCGTCGCGGCGCACACGACGCAAAACACCGCGAGCCGCCGCGCCTGCCGGCTCAACGCGCCGGGCTTCGGCAACGCGCACAGCGCGAGCGCCAGCGCGGCACCGGCGAGGGCGAAAATCTCGCGCGGCGCGAAGAGCGAGCCGCGCCCCGCGCCGACGCTGCTTCCGAACAGAATGTCCCAATACCAGCCGAACGGGTGGTCGTGACCGGCACCACCGGCGGCTTTTCCAGCGTAGCCGAAGTAGGTCAGAACGGAGTCGGCGACGCCCTGCCAGTTCGCGCCGAACGACGACAAGAACGCGACAGCGGTCACCGCCGCCGCCGCCGCCGCCACCGCCGCCGGTTTCGCCATGCGACGCAGCGCGCCCACCGCCGGCTTGACGAAGGGGCGCGCGTTGCGGCGGCGCGTCAGGAACTCGTCCGCCGCGACCGCCGCGCCGCCCGCCGCCCCCGCCGCGACCATGAGCACCCACGTCTCCTTCAGCGCGAGCGCCAGTCCGAAAAACACGCCGCCGGCGACGGCTGGCGGCAACACGCCGCCGCCGCGCAAATCGCGCCGGACGGCGTTCGAGCACGCGCGCCACAGCAGCGGGACAGCGAGCCAGAAGCACGCCACGAAGGGCGTCTCCTGAATGAAGTAGCGCGAGTAATAGACCGCCACGGGGGAGGTGGCGGCAAAGCCGGCGGCGACAAGCAGCAGCGCGATTCCGACGCCGAACGCGCCGCTCGCGGGGTCCTTGCGCCGCCACCACAGCAGGAACGAAAGCGTGAGCAGCACGCCGAACACCGCCGGCGTAAGGCGAAGCGTCTCCGCCGTGAACGCAGCGAACTCGTTCCGCCCCGCAAGACGCATCACCGCCGCCGCCGCGTAGTAGAGCACCGGTCCGTGGTGCTCGCGCGGGTCGTAGCGGTAGCCCCCGCCTTCGACGAGGCGCGAGAGCGTGAACGCCTGCTCCGACTCGTCGGCGTGCAACGGCTTCGCGCCGATGTCGGCGAAGCGCAGCCAGCACGCGCCCGCGAGCACGGCGGCAAGCGTGAGCGCGACGCACACGCCCTTTGTGGTGACTTTTCCCATTTCACCCTCCCTGACCGCCGGCGGGCGGCTTTGTTCGGACAGTGACCCGTGGTCAGTGGCCAGCGGGCGGTGGGCGTCACCGGTGGTTGTGGCGGCGGTGGGGTTGGGGCAGCAAAAAGCCCCGTCGCGGATTGCGGCGGGGCTTCGAGGATTTGCTGATGTGTGCTGAACGGAGAATGGCTGCCCAGGTAGGGATTGAACCTACGACCCAGCGATTAACAGTCGCTTGCTCTGCCACTGAGCTACTGGGCAACTAACTTGTCCCTCTCGCGAGGAACGTGGCGCATAAAAGCCGCGCCACCGGCTACCGTCAAGAGAAAGTTTTGCGCCACTGTGCCGGCGGTGAATCAGCACCACCGGTGGCGCGGTGCCATCGGTGCCGCCGTGCGCCGCCGGTGCCGCTACCCGATGTCCACGGCTTTGAGCAGAAGGTTGTGGATTTGGTCGTTGCGCAGGAAGGGCGTGAAGCGTTCGGCGCCGGGGCCGAGGGCGGCGAGTTCGGCGAGGTCGCCGGTGTGCTGACCGCCGGTCCAGCCGAGCGCGGTGTAGGAACCGAAGAGGCGACCGAGCGAAGCACCGCCGGCGGCGCGGGCGGACTTCATCACGTCGGGCGAGTAGGCGCGGGTGGCGTCGAGCGCGACGGCAAAGCGTTTGAGGTCGCCGGAGGAAATCGTCAAACCGGTGACTTCGCGCAGGTAGTCGCCGAAGGCACTGCCGGTGAGTTTGCGGGCTTCCTTGCGCATGGCGCCGAAGGAGCGTTTGCAGCGGGCGAGGCGCGAGAGTTCGTGCGCGCTGCGCGAGTAGCCGGTGCCGGCGCCGTTGAGGTTCATGCCGCCGCAACCGTGGTCGGTGGTGACGACGAGCAGCGTGTCGGGGTGCGCGGCGCAAAAGGCGAGCGCGGTGCCGAGGGCGTCGTCAAAGGCGTTGAGGTCGTGAACGAGCGCGGCGGCGTCGTTCGAATGGGCGGCATGGTCAACACGCGCGGCCTCAATTTGGACGATGAACCCTTTGCCGGCGGCGGTGCTGGCGGCGTGGAGGCGTTCGAGGGCGAACTTGCTCATCGCGGCGAGCGTCGGCACGGGGCGGTCGGGCTTCGGCGCGTAGGTGCTGTCAATCGAGAAGGGCATGTGGCCTTCGGAGAAAAGGCCAAGGACTGGGGAATGGGGATTTTTGGTTTTGGACTCTGGACTTCCGACTTCGGGCACTGGACGCGGAGTAGCGAGTTTCTCAAAAACTTCGTAGCCGGCGGCGGTGTAGGCGGCGCGGAGAGCGTCGTCAAAAAACTGGGTGCCGCCGCCGAGCAGGACGTCCACGCGGGCGTCGAGGTATTCGCGGGCGATTTTCTTTTCGGCGTTGCGCTGCGGGCTGTGCGCGACGAAGCCGGCGGGCGTGGCGTGGGTGACGGTCGCGGTGGTGACGAGGCCGGTGAGCATGCCGGCGCGTTTCGCTTTTTCGAAGAGCGTCACGAGCGGGCGGCCGGTTTCGGGGTCAACATTGAGTGCGCCGTTCTTGATGCGTTTACCGGTGCCCCAGCAACTCGACGCGGCGGAACTGTCCGTGACGATTGATGAGAAAGACGATGTTTCGACAGCGGAGCGCACTGCCGGCGGCAGTCCGTTGGCGGCGGCGTAGAGCGAGAGCCAGCGGTTCGGCGCGCCGCCGGTGACGCTTTGGTAGTGGCGCGTGAGCGCGAGCGACGCGGCGCACATGCCGTCGGCGACCATGAAGATGATGTTGCGGGCGGACTTGCGGCTCGCGTTCGCGCCGGTGCCGGCGGCGCGGACGTTGGCGGCGGCGAGCGA
>JAISSQ010000171.1 GCA_031273045.1 Puniceicoccales bacterium | reverse complement strand
TTCCCGAAGCGGCGCGGACGGGAAAGGAAGTAGGGTTTTCCGTTGTCAATGAGATTCACGAGGAAGCGCGTCTTGTCCACATAGACATAACCCTCCGTGCGAATTTCTTCGAACGTCTGGATGCCTGCGGGCAGCTTTGGGAGGCGCGCTTCCATGCGGGCGCGGACGGTAGCGAGCACCGCCGCCGGCAGTCAAGCGACGTATTGGGAATGGCAAAAAATCACCGCGCTCATTCCGGGCAAGCGGAAGCGGAGTGAGTGCGGGCGGCCGTGGGCGGAGACGCCGGCGTCGGCGATGACGCCGCCGAGGTTGCCGGCACCGGCACCGCCGTATTCGCGGGCGTCGGTGTTGATGACTTCGCGCCATTCGCCGGCGAACGGCACGCCGCACCGGTAATCGCGCTCCACCGGCGTGAAGTTCAACGCGACAAGCCATGTTTGTGCTGAGCGGTCTGCGGGGAGCGGGGAACGGGGAGGGAGTGCCGAGCCGTCGCTGAAGCGCAGGAACGTCAGCACGCTGTTTTCCTTGTCGTCGGGTTCGACCCATTGGAAGCCACGCGGGTCGTTGTCGAGGGCGGCGATGGCGGGGGTGCCAGTGTAGAGGCGGTTGAGGTCGCGGACGAGCAGTTGGAGGCCGGCGTGGTCGGGGTAGCGCAGGAGGTGCCAGTCGAGCGAGGCGTCGAATTTCCACTCGGCGGTCTGTCCGAACTCGCAGCCCATGAAGAGCGTTTTTTTGCCGGGCCACGTCCAGAGGTAGGCGAGCAGGACGCGCAGGTTTTGGGCGCGGGCGGCGACGTCGCGCTGGGGCATCTTGTTGATGAGGGAACTTTTGCCGTGGACGACTTCGTCGTGCGAGAACACTTGCGTGAACGCCTCGGAGTATTGGTAGAGCATTCCGAAGGTGAGTTTGTCGTGGTGCCACCGGCGGTGGAGCGGGTCGAGGTGCAGGTAGTCGAGCGTGTCGTGCATCCAGCCCATGTTCCATTTGAGGTCGAAGCCGAGGCCGCCGGCGGCGACGGGGCGCGTGACGCCGGCGTAGGAGGTGCTCTCCTCGGCGATGGTGAGCGCGCCGGGATAGAGCGTGTGGACGGCGTTGTTGACGTAGCGGAGGAAGTCGGCGGCGTCGAGATTCTCGCGGCCTCCGAACTTGTTCGGCACCCACTCGCCGGCGTCGCGCGCGTAGTCGAGATAGAGCATCGAGGCGACGGCGTCCACGCGCAGCCCGTCAATGTGGAAGCGGTCGAACCACGCGAGTGCGGCGCCGGTGAGGAAGCCGCGGACTTCGTGGCGGCCGTAGTTGAAGATGAGCGTGCCCCACTCGCGCTGCGTGCCTTGGCGCGGGTCGGCGTGCTCGTAGAGGTGCGTGCCGTCGAAGCCGGCGAGCGCGAAGGCGTCGCGCGGAAAGTGCGCCGGCACCCAGTCCACGATGACGCCGATGCCGGCGGTGTGCAGCGCGTCAACGAGCGCGCAGAAATCGAGCGGTGTCCCGAAGCGTTGCGTCGGCGCGTAGAAGCCGGTGACTTGGTAGCCCCACGAGCCGTCGAACGGGTGCTCCGCCGGCGGCAGGAATTCAACGTGCGTGAAGCCCTCGGCGACGAGGTAGGCGGGCAACTGCTCGGCGAGTTCGCGGTAGGTGAGCGGTCGGTTGTTTTCCTCCGGGACGCGCCGCCACGAGCCGAGGTGCATTTCGTAAATGGACACCGGCGCGCGCCGCCAATCGGTGCCGGCGCGGCGGGCGAGCCACTCGGCGTCGCGCCAATCCGTTTTGCGGAGGTCGAAGACGATGCTGGCGTTGTTCGGCGGCGGCTCGAAGTAGAGGGCGCACGGGTCGCTTTTGAGGAACGGCGTCGGTTCGGCAGGACCGAGGATTTCGTATTTGTAGCGGACGCCGGCGGCGAGCGCGGGGACGAAGATTTCCCACACGCCGGAGGCGCCGAGTTTGCGCATCGGCAGGTAGCGGCCGTCCCAGTTGTTGAAGTCGCCGACGAGCGAAACGCGCCGCGCCGACGGCGCCCAGACGGCGAACGCGACGCCGGCGACGCCTTGGTGCGTGAGCACACGCGAGCCGAGTTTCTCGTAGAGCCGGTGCTCGGTGCCCTCGTTGATGAGGTAGAGGTCGGTGTCGCCCAACGTCGGCCAAAACGAATACGGGTCGCGCACGGTGCGCACCGCGCCGTCGTAGCCGGTGACGCGCAGGGCGTAGGGAAAGATTTCGCGAACCGGAATGAACCCCTCGAAGAAACCGGCGTCGTCGAGCCGAGTGAGCGGGAAGGATTTTTTTGAAGCACCACCGGCGGCGGCGTCGAGTGGCACGACGGCGCACTCCTTCGCGTTTGCGAGGAACGCCCGCACGACCACGCCGCGCCGGCGTTTCAGCGCGACGGGGTGCATTCCGAGAAACGTGTGCGGCTGCGACTGCGTCACCTCCAAGAACGAGTTGAGTTCGGGGCGGGTCAGAATCATCGCGGGCGTCGTCGAAGCCATGCCCGCGACAATGCCGCCGCCGCCGCCGCCGGCGAGCCGCGACTGCCGGCGGTGCCACCGGTGCACCGGTGCCGATGGCGGTGCCGGTGCCGCGCCGGCACTCACCCCTTCTTCACCGCCAGCGCGTGTTTGACGAGGTTGCCGGCGAAGGACCAGACGCTGCCGAAGGGCGAGCGGCAGTCGGTCAGGACGGCGTCGAGCGCGTTGATGAAGCGTTCGATTTCGCGGTCGCCGATGACGTAGGGCGGGAGGATTTTGATGACGTCCATGTTGTGGCCGGCGACTTGCGTGAGGACGCGGTGGTCTTTCATCAGGAAGTGCACGATGGTTTCGGGGAAGAGGCCTTTGTTGACCTTGTCGAACATCGCCCACGCGGTGCGCAGCAGGAGCGACGAGGGTTTCTGGAATTCGATGGCTATCATGCAGCCCTTGCCGCGGACTTCCTTAATCATCTCGTGCTTCTTTTGGAGGTCGCGCAGGGCGGTCATCAACTGTTCGCCGCGCTCGGCGCTGCGTTCGACGAGTTTCTCGTCGCGCAGGACGGCGAGCGTCGCCAGTCCGCAGACCATCGCGAGGTTGTTGCGTCCGAACGTGGAGGAGTGCACGACGCAGCGTTCCATGTTCGAATAGACGCTCTGGTAAATGGCGCGGCGCGTGGTGATTGCGCCCACCGGCACCAGGCCGCCGGAGAGGGTTTTCGCCATCGTGATGATGTCGGGGTCGAGACCCCAGTGTTCAAACGCGAACATCTTGCCGGTGCGTCCGAGGCCGCACTGCACCTCGTCGCAAACGAACAACGCGCCGTGCTTGCGGCAGAGCGCCTGCGCGCGCTGATAGTAGTCGGCGTCAACACCGCCGGTGCCGGGGAAGTGGACGCCTTTGCCCTGCACGGGTTCGACGATGAGCGCGGCGACGTCGCCTTTGGCGAGTTCGGTTTCGAGCGCGGCGATGTCGCCCAGCGGCACGTAGCCGACGCCCGGCAGGAGCGGTCCGAAGCCGCTCTGGAAATTGTTGTTCTGCGTGATTGAGAGGGAGCCGTAACTCAACCCGTGGTAGGAGCCGTTGAGCGAGAGGACGCGGTCGCGGCGCGTGTGGGCGCGGGCGAACTTGATGGCGGCCTCGTTGACCTCGGTGCCGGAGTTGCCGAAGAACGATGCCTCGCGCGCGCCCAGCGGCGAGGGCGCGGCGGGGTCGTTGGCGATTTGGGCGACGGCCTCGCCGAGCAGCCCGCTCAACAACGCGCAGTCCATCTGCACCATGTTGGAGAGGTCGAGGTCGAGCGCGTCGTGGACGGCCTGCTTGATTGCGGGGTGGTTTCGACCGACGCCATAGACGCCGTAGCCGCTGAGGAAGTCGAGGTAGTCGTTGCCGGCGGCGTCGTAGAGATAGCAGCCCTCGGCGCGGGCGTAGCACTTGTCGAACCCGATTGTGCGCAGCACCTTCACGAGGGTGCTGTTGAGGTATTTCTCGTGGAGCGCGTAGTTCTCGCCGAAGCGCGCGGCGACGAGCGATTTGATGTCGAAACTCATAATCCTTGGGGAACGGTCTTCTACCACCGGCGGCGGCGGCGCGCGAGCGGGAAGGCAGGGACGGCGCGGCTACCAAAGCCCCTTGAGCCAGTCGCCGACCGCCTCCGCCGCCCCCCAGCCATAGACGCCGATGAGCACGCCCCAGACCGCCCAGAAGAGAAGGTTCACGACGGCGGCGGCGCCGGCGCGCAACATCATGCGCCCGTCACGCTCAAGCATTGCCGCCGCGCCGAGCGCAATCGGCAGCGACGGAAAAATGTTCGAGCACGGAATCGGCACCGGCAGCGCCAGCAGCAACGCGCACAGCGTGATGTTCGCCCCGCATAGGCGGCGCGTCACCGGCGACACCGCCAGCGCGGTCCACTCGCCGCTGCGCCGGCGCGACTCCAACCAGCGCAGCAGACGCCCCGTGCCTCCGAGCAGGGCGGGGAAAAATTTCTTCGGGATGACGATGGAGGCGAAGCGGCGCGGCACCACCGGTGAGCGTCCGCACACGACCTGCCAGCCAAGGCACGCGAGCAACAACCCCACCGGCGTCGAAAGTCCGAACAGCGGCACCGGCTGGCAGAACGGCACAGCCAGAACGAAGAGCAGCAACGGCGCGGAATCGCCCGCGAGCAATGCGGACAACTCGCCCAGCGAGACGTCCCGCCCGCGACACTCGCGCGCCAGAACGTCCAGACGCTCGTGCATCGGACCGGCGGCGGCACCACCGGCGGTGGCAACACCGTCGCCGGCAGCGGCGGCGCCGGCGGCGGCGTTCTCCGCGTCGCCGGGGCTCATTTCAGGATTCGCACCTCCCGTTGCGGGAACGGCAGCGTGCAGCCGCCCGCCTCAAGCGCCGTCTTGAGCCGCTCCGGCAACGCCTTGCGCGCCGCCGAAAAGTCAGCGGTCTTCGCCCATGCGGTGAGCGTGATGCTCACCGAAAAATCGCCCAGCGCGTCAACATACGCCTCCGGTGCCGGCGTCTCCAAAAAGCGCGGGTCCGCCGCGATGACGCCCAGAATGATTTCGCGCGCGACGCGCAGGTCGTCCCCGTAGGCGACGCCGGCCTTGGCGTCCACACGCCGCACGTCCTTCGCGCTGTTGTTGGTCACCGTCTGCGTCACGAGTGCCGAGTTCGGGACGATGACGAGGCGGTTGTCCCGCGTGCACACGCGCGTCGCCATGACGCCGATTTCCTCGACGGTGCCGGCGACACCGCCGGACTCGATGTCGTCGCCCACGCGAAACGGACGGAACGCGACGAGCAACACGCCGGAGGCGAAATTCGTCAGCGAGTCCTTCAACGACAGCCCGACGGCGACCGCCGCCGCACCGAGCACGGCGACGATTGAGGTGCCCTGCACGCCGAAAAGGTCGAGCACGGCGAGCACGATGACGATTATCGTGAACACGCGCGCCACGCCGCACAGGAAGCGGCGCAACGTCGGGTCGAGGCGGGTCCGCGCGAGGTGCCGGTCAAGCAGGTTCAGCGCGAGGTGCGCGAGCCAGCGACCGACGGTCAGCAACAACGCGGCAAGGGCGACGCGCCACAGGATGGACGGACCGTTCGCGCCGAGAAACTCGATGAACGACCGCCAGAACAGTTGCGGGTCATACGGCGACGTCTGCGACGCGGCGACAAGAGCGGAGAAAGGCATGCGGCGGAAAAATGGGCGAAACGCCGGCGGGCGACAAGACGCGCGCAGCGGCGCGCACATGGAGCGCCGACATGGAGCGCCGACTTTCAAGTCGGCTCGCATGCTCTATGCGGCGTAGCCGCCTCGCTTTCTCTTCTTTTTTAAAGTGGCGGCTACGCCGCATCTCCACCAAGCCGACTTGAAAGTCGGTGCTCCCAGTCGGCGCGCCCAACGCGCGCCCCCAGTCCGCTGGGGCGGTTTTTGGAAATGCCTTCGGAACGCCCTTTTCGTGGGCGTTCCCAAGTCATTTCCTAAAACCGCCCCACGCGGTTGGCTCACGGTGGTTTCTGTTTTTCCTGATAAGGCATGCCGTTACGGACGTGCGGAGACACAGGCGACACGGAAACCGGTGTGGTCGGCGCGGTAGAACGGGGCGTTCCTGCCGCGGCAGGCGGAACGGCAGTTCGACGCAGGGCTGAGCCAACCGCCGCCGCGCAACACGCGGTACGAGCCGCTGTCTGGACCGGAAGGGTCTGCAGCAGAAGAACGTGCATAGAAATCGACAGCAAACCAATCCGCGCACCACTCCCAGACGTTGCCGTGCATGTCATAAAGCCCCCACGGATTGTCGGTCTTTTTGCCAACCGGCTGTATGCCGCTGTTGCCGTTGAACCAACCGACGCGCCGCATGACGGTGTCGTAGTTTGTGCTGCTGGTTGTGCCCGGAACCGCAAAGGGCGTCGTAGTGCCGGCGCGACAGGCGTATTCCCAC
>JAISSQ010000081.1 GCA_031273045.1 Puniceicoccales bacterium | reverse complement strand
CCACGACAACGACTACATCAGCGTCCTCGAAGGCATCGCGCTCGCCTACGGCCGGTTCAGCGGACACGCCGAAAACGTTTACAACCACATCGGCTCCGGCGCGCGCGTCATCGTGTTGAAGGAAGGCCAGCGCGAGTTCGCGACGCACATTCGCCTCAACGACGGCACCGTCATCCACCGCGCGAATTACCCGACCTCATTCCCGCTGCCGGTGAAAAAGAAGAAGTAGCACCAGCGGCGGTGTTGTGAAATTCTCTCTCGCGTCATGTCGCTCAACACAGACGCCATCGTGGTCGGCACCGGCATCGCCGGTTTGAGTTTCGCGCTCAAACTCGCGGCGAAGGGCTGGCGCGTCGCACTCGTCACAAAAAAAGGCAGCGCGGAATCAAACACCAACAACGCGCAGGGCGGCATCGCCTGCGTCGCCGCCGAGGGGGACAACTTCGAGGCACACGTGCGCGACACGCTCGTCGCCGGCGACGGGCTGTGCGACGAGGCGGTCACTCGCGCAATCGTCGAGCAAGCGCCGGAGCGCGTCCGCGAACTCGCCGCCACCGGCGTCGCCTTCTCGCGTGACGAGCACACCGGCAACTTCGACCTCGGTCGCGAGGGCGGTCACTCCCAGCGACGCATCCTGCACGTGAAAGACCTCACCGGTGCCGCCATCGAAGAGGCGTTGCTCGCAGCCGTCGCCGGCGAACCCCGCATCACTCTGCTCGAACACCATCTGGCGATTGATTTGATTTTGGAAAGGGAGCGGGGAGATAATGTCGCTCCCCACCCCCGCGTCCTCGGCCTTTACGCCCTTGATTGCCGAGGCGGCCGCGTCCTCACGCTCCGTGCACCGGTAGTCGTGCTCGCCACCGGCGGCGTCGGTCAGGTTTATCAATACACGACGAACCCCGACATCGCCACCGGCGACGGCATCGCCCTCGCGTTCCGCGCCGGCGCCCCGGTCGCGAACATGGAGTTCATCCAATTTCACCCGACCGCGCTCTACACGCGCGAGGGCGACCGCGCGCTCATCTCCGAAGCCGTGCGCGGCGAAGGCGCAATCCTGCGCGGGTTCGACGGCGCCGACGCCTTCATGTCGCGACACGACCCGCGTGCCGACCTCGCACCGCGTGACATCGTCGCCCGCGCCATTGACAGCGAGATGAAGAAAAGCGGCGCACCCCACGTCTGGCTCGACATTCGCGGCCGCGGCGAAGACCGCCTCATGCGCCGCTTCCCGCACATCTTCGCAACGTGCCTCAAACACGGCGTCAACATGGAACGCGACCTCATCCCCGTCGTCCCCGCCGCGCACTACCTCTGCGGCGGCGTCCGCGTGAACATCAACGCCGAGACGCCCATCGCCGGCCTCTACGCCGCCGGCGAAGTCGCCTGCACCGGCTTGCACGGCGCAAACCGCCTCGCCTCAAACTCGCTGCTCGAAGCCGTCGTCCTCGCCCACAACGGCGCCACCGCCGCCGACACCTACCTGCGCTCGCTCCCCGCCGGCACCGCCACCGAAAGCGTTCCCGATTGGGTTGACGGCGACCTCTCCGAAAGCGACGAGCGCGTCGTCCTCACCCATAACCGCGCCGAACTGCGCCAGACGCTCTGGGACTACGTCGGCATCGTCCGCACAACAAAGCGGCTCCTGCGCGCCCGCTCGCGCATACAGGCGTTGGAGCGCGAAATCCACGACTACTATTGGAACTTCAAAGTCGAACCCGCCCTGCTCGAACTGCGCAACCTCGCACTCGTCGCCCGCCTCGTCGTCGAATGCGCCCTCCAACGCAAAGAAAGCCGCGGCCTCCACTACACCCTCGACTACCCCGAACGCGCCCCCTCCGCACAAGACAGCGAACTGCGCCGGGAAATGCTGTAAGCGTGAACACCGGACATGGAGCGCCACACACTGGGAGCGCCGACTTTCAAGTCGGCTCGGCGGTGGTGCGGCGCAGCCGCCTTGCTTTCTTCTTTTTTAAGAGTGGCGGCTACGCCGCATTGTGGGGGCGAGCCGTCTTGAAAGTCGGCGCTCCCACCGGCGGTGCCACCGGCGGCGCAACGCCCGCCATCATGCCCCCGAAATTTCCTCTTGCCTCCCGTGCGGCTGGCGGCATTGTGCGGGGCTTGCGTTAGCGGAGCGGGTCGCCCTGTTCCGCCGTGGTTCGCCTTCTTTCACAATCAAACTCACTCCGAACAAAGGTTCATAACGGTGCCGCCGGCGACGCGCTGGCGGCACGGCACGGCAAACGCCGCCGCCCGGAGCCACGCCCAGCACACCAACACGAAAAACATGTCAGTCATCAACAAAGCAGAAGTCATCAAACAGTTCCAAATCAGCGAGAAGGACAACGGCAGCGCCGAGGTTCAAATCGCGCTCCTTTCCGCCCGCATCGCGCACCTCACGGAGCATTTGCGCAGCCACGCCAAGGATTTCCACTCGCGCCGCGGTCTCATCATGATGACCAACCGGCGCCGCAAACTCTTGAACTACCTCAAGAACAACGCGCTCGACAAATACAACGAGATTATCCTGAAACTGAACCTGCGCCGGTAACGGGCGCGTTTTCCAGCAAGACCACCGCGCCGCAGTGCGCCGGCGGTCTTGCCGTTTTTACGCCCCCGCGCGCGGCCGAGCCAAATTCGTCCGGCACCGCCGGTGGCGCGCGCGCTCCGCGCAAGCGGCTCTTTCGGGAGCCAAAACCGCCAACCACACACACATACCACACGTAACCCACACACCAACCCACACAACAAGAGACACACGAAAAGCAAATGAACCAGCAATACACCGTCACCGCCGAGGAACTCGGCATCACCATCTCCACCGGCAGCATCGCGCGCCAGGCCAACGGCGCCGTCACCATCTCGAAGGGCGAGACCACGGTCTTTGTCAGCGCCACCGCCGCCGAAGGGCTGCGCTCGCCCGACCAGGACTTTTTCCCGCTCACGGTTGACTACCGTGAGAAATTCGCCGCCGCCGGCCGCTTCCCGGGCGGTTTCTTCCGCCGCGAGGGCAAGCCGTCCGAGAAGGAAATCCTCACGTCGCGCCTGTGCGACCGCCCGCTGCGCCCGCTCTTTCCGGACGGGTTCCTCAACGAGGTGCAGGTCATCGGCCTGCTGCTCTCGACCGACCTGCAAAACGAGCCGGACATCCTCATGGTCAACGGCGCCAGCGCCGCGCTGCTGTGTTCGGACATCCCGTGGAACGGTCCCATCGGCGCCGTGCGCGTGGGCGAAATCAACGGCGAGTTCGTCGTGAACCCGACCAACGAGCAAATGCAGTCAACGACGCTCGACCTCATCTACGTCGGCAACGAAAAGGACATGATGATGATTGAGGGCAGCGCGGACCAGATTCCCGACGAGCGGTTCATCGAGGCGCTCGACTTCGCCCACAACGCCATCCAGCCCATCATCGCCGCGCAACGCCGCCTCGCCGCCGAGGTCGCCAAGCAGAAGCGCGTGTTCCCCCTCGTCGTCGCCGACCCCGCCGTGTTCGCCATCTGCGAGCAGGTCGCCGGTCAGGACGGCGCGCTCGCCAAAGCCGTCTATCAGGAAAAGAAGCAGGACCGCGAAAAGGCCGTCGGCGCCGTCAAGGAAGCCGCCAAAGCCGCCGCCACCGAGAAACTCGGCGCGGACAAGTTCGACCCGCGCCACATCAACATCGCCTTCGAGAAACTGCAGGAGCGCGTCTATCGCGAAACCATCCTCAACGAAGGACGGCGCGCGGACGGTCGCGGCGTCGAGGACATCCGCCCCATCACCGCGCAGGTGGACGTCCTCCCCCGCGTGCACGGCTCCGCCATTTTCCAGCGCGGCGAAACGCAAGGACTGGTCATCGCCACCCTCGGCACCAGCAAGGACGCGCAGGAACTCGACGGCCTCACCGGCGGCGCGAAGAAAAAAACCTTCATCCTCCACTACAACTTCCCGCCCTTCAGCGTCGGCGAATGCGGCCGCTTCGGCTCCCCGGGCCGGCGTGAAATCGGCCACGGCGCCCTCGCCGAACGCTCCCTCCTCCCCGTCCTCCCCACCGAGGACGCCTTCCCCTACTCCATCCGCCTCAGCAGCGAAATCATGGAGTCCAACGGCAGCACCTCCATGGCGAGCGTCTGCGGCGGCACCCTCGCCCTGCTCGACGCCGGCGTGCCCATCTCCTCGCACGTTGCCGGCATCTCCTGCGGCCTCGTCACCACCGAGGAAAACGGCGAAATCGCCAAACACGTCGTCCTCACCGACATCATCGGCGCCGAGGACCACTTCGGCGACATGGACTTCAAGATTTGCGGCACCGAAACCGGCATCACCGGCTTCCAACTCGACCTCAAAATCCACGGACTCCCCGCCCCCATCGCCCGCGAAGCCATCCTCCGCAACAAAGCCGCCCGCGCGAAAATCCTCGAAATCCTCCGCGCCGCCAAACCCGCCACCTCCGAAACCGTCAAACCCTGCGCCCCCCGCATCCACGCCATGCAGATTCCGCCCGACAAAATCGGCGCCCTCATCGGCCCCGGCGGCAAAAACATCAAACGCATCTGCGAGTTCTCCGGCGCCCAGATTGACATCAAGGAAGACGACAGCGGCTGGTTGAGCGTCTTCGCCACCAACGCCGAATCCCTCCAACGCGCCATCCACGAAATCAACATCGTCACCGCCCAAATCGAAATCGGCAAAACCTACAAAGGCATCGTCCGCTCCATCAAGGAATTCGGCTGCTTCGTCGAATGCCTCCCCGGACAGGAAGGCCTCGTCCACGTCTCCGAACTCGCCGACTTCCGCGTCAACAAAGTCGAAGACGTCGTCAAACTCGGCGACGAAATCATCGTCAAATGCGTCGGCGTCGAAGAGCGCACCGGCAAAGTCCGCCTCTCCCGCCGCGCCGCCATCGCCGAAAAAGAAGGCCGCCCCTACGAACCCAAACCCTCCACCGGCGGCGGTGACCGCGACCGCGGACCGCGCGGCGGACGCGGCGGACGCGGCGAACGCCGCCACCGTGACGACGACGCCGGCGAACGCCGCCACCGCGACGACGACGACCGCGCCGGTCACCGCGAATTCCGCCGTGAAGGCATCAACAACGACTAACCCCGCCCGCGCACCGGCGGCGAAAACTCCGCCGGCAGCGCACGGGCAAACGACACCGCCGGCGGAGAACAACGCCCCGCCGGCGGCGCCAAAACGCCTGCGGTTGCTCGACACCACCCTCCGCGATGGTGCGCAAGCCGCAGGCGTTTGCTTTTCCCGAAAACAGCGCGTCACCCTCGCCCGCGCCCTCACCGCCGCTGGCGTCGCAATCATCGAAGCCGGAATCCCGGCAAGCGGACGCGCCGCCGCCGGTGACATCTCCGCCGTCGCCGACGCCGTCTCGCCCGCGCGCGTCCTCGCGTGGTGCCGCGCTCTCGAACGCGACCTCGACGCCGCCGCCGGCACCGCCGCCGGACACGTCCACCTCTCCCTCCCCGTCTCCGAAATCCACCTCGCCGCATGGGGACACGACCGCGCGTGGGCACTGCGCACGCTCGCACCGCTCGTCGCCGCCGCCCGCCAACGCTTCGCCACCGTCGGCGTCGGCGCGCAGGACGCCTCGCGCGCCGACCCCGCCTTCCTGCGCGAATTCGCCGTAGCAGCCCGCGCCGCCGGTGCCGACCGCCTCCGCCTCGCCGACACCGCCGGCGTCTGGACGCCCGCCGCCGCCGCCGCCACCGTCGCCGACCTCGCCCCCTGCGCGCCCCCGCTCGAAATCCACGCCCACAACGACCTCGGACTCGCCACCGCCGTCACGCTCGCCGCCGCCGCCGCCGGCGCGCCTTGGGCGGACGTCACCATTAACGGTCTCGGCGAACGCGCCGGCAACGCCCCGCTCGAAGAAGTCGCCGTCGCATGGCGCATCGCCCACGCCGGCGAAATCCTCACCGCCGGCGCCACCGGCGACGGCACCGGCGGCGACACCGCCGGCGGCACCGGTGGCAGTGATTTTGACTACGCCGCGCTGACCGCGCTCTCCGCGCTGGCGGCGCGCTTTTCGCGACGCCACGTCCCGCCCTCGAAACCCATCGTCGGCGACGCCGTTTTCACGCACGCCAGCGGCGTCCATTGCGCCGGACAACTCCGCGACCGCCGCGCCTACGAACCGTTTCCGCCGGAGTTGGTCGGACGCGCGGCACCGGCGTTTGAAATTGGAGCCGCCACCGGTGCCGCCGCCATCGCCACCGCGCTCTCGCGCCCCGGCGTCCCCTTCCCTCCCGCCCGCGCCCGCGCCCTGCTCGCGCCCGTCCGCGCCCTCGCCCGCCGCCTCCGCCGCCCGCTCACCCCGCGCGAACTCCGCAAAGTCGCCGCCACCGAAAGCGCGTCACTCTGACCCGCCCCACAGCAGAAATCAGTGGTCAGTGGTCAGTGGCCCGTGGGCGGTGGGCGGTGGTCAGTGGCCAGGGGGCAGAGAGCGGTGGGCGATAGGCGGTAGGCGGTGGGCGGCGGGCGGCGGGCGGCGGGCAAGCCCCGCAGGGGCGACATAGCATAGGCAGGGGCGTCAGCCCCTGTATGAGAACCTCCCTCCCAAAACAGCGAACCGCGAAGCGGTGGCATAAGGATCCGAGGGCTCACGCCCTCGGTGCTCTATGCCACCGCTTCGCGGTTCACGGTTTTGTTTGCGCTATACAGGGGTTCCGTCGCTGCGCGACTTCACCCCTGCCTATGTTATGTCGCCCCTACGGGGCTTAACCACTGACCACCGACCACTGACCACTGGCCACCGACCACTGCCTTTCTGCGGGCTTTTTTCTTGCCTCTGTTTTTTGGGGCAATCCCTTGCTTTCGTTCATGAACGAACGCCTCCGCGAACTTGAGATAAAAATCACCTTTCTCGAAAAGCACATCGAGGAGCAGGACCGCGCCATGCTTGAGAATTACCGGAGCATTGAGACGTTGCGGCGCGAGGTGCGGCGGCTCTCCGAGGCCGTCGCGCAAAATGCGGACAAGTCCGGTGCCACCGGTGGCGCGGAAAACGGGGCGCGCGGCACCGAGTTTGGGGCGTCTTTTGGCTCGGCGTTTGGCTCGGCACTGGATGCCTCCCTGAACGAGGAACCGTTTCCGGCAAACGAGAAGCCGCCGCACTATTAGCGGCGGCGGTTCAGCGGGCGACGGACATGAGGAAATTCCACTCGTCGCGCAGTTGCCGGCGGTGTCGGGCGCAACCGGCGTCCCAACCGGCGAGCGTGTTCCAGAACGAGCGCGAGTGGTTCATGTGCAGCCGGTGCGCGAGTTCGTGAAAAATCACGTGGTCGTGCAGTTCGGGCGGCAGCAGGACGAGGCGCCAGTTGAGTTGAATGTCGCTGGTGTGCGAGCACGACCCCCACCGGTGCCGCTGGTCACGCACGCCGACCTTGCCGACGCTCACGCCGGCGACGGCGGCGAGTTCGCGCGTCCGCTTCGGGAGCGTGCGCGCGGCGAACTCACGCAACAGTTGCTTCAAGTCCGCCTCGGCGTGGTCGCCGGCGCGGTGCCGCAGCACCACCGGCGGCACGCCTTCGATATGAACGAGGAACGGTCTGCCGGCGGTGGCACCGACGTCGAGTTCGAGGCGCGCGCCGCCGGCACTCACCCACGGCTGCGCGGCGAGGTGGACGGCGAGCGCCGGCACCGGAGTCCGCTTCTCGCGGCGGCGGGCGACTTGCTCGATGGCACCGGCGAGCCAGTCGAGGCGGGCGTTGAGAAATCCCAGCGCGCCCATGCGCGTCGTGCGCGGCGGCACGACAAGTTCGGGACCGTCGAAGCCGACGCGCAGCGTGAGGCGGCGCGCGCGCGTCGAGAGACGGACGCGCACGGTTGCGCCACTGACATCGCCGGTGGCACTGCCGGCGGGCAATTCGACGTCGAGCGTTTCACCGTCGGAGAACGCGAGGGCAGAGGCGGACATGAACATTGGCGTCGGAAGAGCGGCTATGCGGCGGCGGCAGCGGGCGGCAGCGCGCTGTCCATGACCTTTCCGGCATGGGCGCGCAGCGCGCTTTCAGGGTCAATGCCGGCCTCGCGGCAGGCGGCGGCGAGGGCGAACAGTTCGACGCCGGCGCGCTCCTCGGTGAGACCTTCGGCACGGGCGGCGACACCGGCGGCGTCGGCGAGCGCGCCGTCAATGCGGAGGTGTTTTTTGCGGATGGTTTTCCAGACCTCGCGGGCGAGCAGCAGAGCGGGCAGCGCGGGCGGCTTCGGCTTGAAAAGCGCGGTGCCGGCGGGGGCGGCGGGCGTCTCGGAGCCACCGGCGGCGCTGCCGTCGCCGGGCTTCGCCGCTTTTTCGCGCGCCTTGATTTCCTCCCATTGGCGGAGCACGCCGGCGGTGTCGCCCACGACCGCGTCGCCGAAGACGTGCGGGTGCCGGCGCACCATTTTCTCGTTTTCGTCGCGCGCGACATCCTCGAACGAGAACTCGCCGCGCTCCGCCGCCATCTGCGCGTGCATGACGACTTGCAGGAGCAGGTCGCCGAGTTCCTCGCGCATGAGCGGCATGTCGCCACGGTCAATCGCCTCCAACAGTTCGGCGGCCTCCTCGACGAGGCATTCGCGCAGCGAGGCGTGGGTTTGCTCGCGGTCCCACGGGCAGCCGTCGGGCGCGCGCAGGCGCGCCACGGTTGCGACGAGTTCTTCGATGGCAGTCGGCATGAAGCGGGCAGGAAACCGCCGCCGGCTGTGCTTGGGAATTTTTTTTCCCTGACAGTCCCCGCGCGCTTCGCGAACCTCCCGCGCCATGACCACCAAGCAATTCCGCCACCTCGTCTTCCTGCCCGCGCTCATGCTCACCCTCTTCCTCACGTCCGGCTGCGCCGGTGACGAGAAGAGCGCGATTGCGAAGCAGCCGGCGGCGCACGCCGGTCCGCCCTACACGGTGACACTCAAGCGCGACGCGCTGTTCGAGGCGGGGCGCGCGGGCTTCGACGCCTCCATCGGCGGCTACTGGCTTGCCGGCGACAACGGCACGCTGCGCCTCGACCCGCCAGCCGGTATCGCACCGGACACGCCGGCGAAGGACCTCGCGTTGAGCATCCGCACCTCGCCCGACGCGCGCGGTCGCTCGAACATCGGCTGGGTGCGCGTTTCGACGCCGACGCACATTCTCATCGCCCGTCCGGGCGAGGACTCCGTGACCATCGCGCCCTACGACAACCAGTCGAACGTCGAGGTGCTGCGCAACGTCGGCTACGTGCGGTTTGAACCGGCGGGGACGCGCATCGCCGTCATCGTCTCCGGCGGATTTCTGCGGCGGTTCGCGCCCGACGGCGCCTCGCTGGCGTGGTTCAAGAAATAGCCGCCGGCAGCACCGGCACCACCGGCGACGACAGCACCACCGGCGGCGCGGCGTTCACGGCAGACCGTGCGCGGCGCGGGCGGCGAGCGAGCCGAAGACGCCTTTGCGCAGAACGCCGGCGGGCAGGGCTTGGGCGGCGACGCGAAGGGCGTCGCCGGCAGCGGGGGCGGGATTGGGTTCGAGCGCGAGCCGCGCGTAATGGGACAGTCGCGGGTTGCGCAGCAACGGCACGAGCGCGGGGACGCACGCCGCGCCACCGGCGGTGGCGAGCAACCGGCACGCGAACTCGCGCGCGGCCTCCGTCGCCTCCGGTGCTTCGAGAATGGCGACGAGTTTCGTTTCGAGTGCCGGCAGCGCGGCGGGCGCGGCGGCGAGGACTTGCGTCTCGACAAGGTGCGCGAAGGAGCGGTCGCCGCCGTGCGTGAGGCGGAGCGTTTCGACCCACGGGTCGGTCGGCGCGTTCGTTTTTTTGCTTTCTGCGGGCATGGCGGCGTGCGTTCGGCGGCGGAGCAGAAGGGTTAGCGGGCGGCGGAGTGGGCGGCGGCGTCACCGGCGGCGGTCTCTTCCGGCGTCGCCGGCGGTGCCACCGGCGGCAGCGGACGGAGCCGGATGTTGCGGAAGCGCGCTTGCAGACCGGCGTCGCGCGGCGGCGCGGAATGGACTTGGAGCGCGATGAATCCGGTGGCGGAGGCGGCATCGCGCACGTCGGCGCGCGGGACGCCGTCGAGCCACGTGCGCAACCGGTCGCCTTGGCAGACGACGCGCAGTTTCTGCCACTCGCCCGGCTTGAACAGCGAGCGGTCGCGCCCCTGCTTGATGAAGGCGGCGTCCTGCTCGGTGCCGGTGGTCGGAAAGACCCATCCGCGCCGGCGCGCCTCGTCGTAGATTCCGGCGGTGCGTCCCGGTCGGAACTCAATCTCGACCTGATAGCCGTAAACGTGGTTCGGCGAGGCGAAGACCTTGCCGTCCTTCCGCGCGCCCTTCCCCGCCCCTTTCCCCTTGGCGGCGTCCGCAGCGCTCACCGGCAGCGGCGGCACGCCAAGGAGCGGCAGGGGTTTTTTGGACGGGTTGAACGCGCTGCGGATTTGCACGCCGGAGTTCATGCGCTCCGGCACCTTGTATTCGAGTTCGAGTTCAAAGTCGGCGTAGTCGCGCACGGTGCACAGAAACGTGTTTTCGCGCCCGATTTTGGTGGTGCCGACAATCACGCCGTCCTCGACGCTGAAGACCCCGTTCAGCCCGCGCTCGACCCAGCCGTTGAGCGTCTTGCCGTCGAAGAGCGGACGCCAGCCGGCGGCGGTATCGGCGGAGACGACGGCTCCGGTGCCACCGGCGGCGGCGTCACCGGCGGCGTTCTCGGCGGCGTTGCCGGTGGCGGCGGCCTGTCCCCAAAGAAGCGTGGAGAGCGACAGCAGCGAAAGGAGCGAAATGCGCGGGAAAACGGTTTTCATGTTTTGTGCCGGAAACAGTGCCGGCGCGCGCCTTGTTCCGCCGCGTCCGCCGGCGGCGCGCCGTTCCCGACGCCGGTGGCGCCGCCGCCGCCGGCATGCAACACGGCGCGTTCGTTGGTGTTTGAGTTCCCCGCAAACGCGCTCTTGAACGAGCGCGAGCGCGGCGGCACTCTGCCGCGCAAAGCCCACGAAAAAACGCCCAACACCCGCCGTGTCCAAATTCGTCGCCCCAAATTCCAAATCGCGCCCCGCCGCGCCGCCGGTGGTGCTTCCCGTGCCCGCGTGGCTGTTCTTCAGCGAAATTTTGCCGGCGCAAACCGGTGCCGATATCGCCGCGAGGGGCGGGAGCGGCGCGTCCAAGGCGAAGTCCGCCGAGGCGCTCGACGCCGCCAACGAGGCGTTGGTGCGGCTCTCGCTCGACTCGCACGCCCCGCTGCCGACCGAGCAACTCGCCTACGGCTGGGTCGTCGGCAACGGTGCCACGCCCCCGCCGAAGCCCCCCGCGACCGCCGCCGGTGGTGGCGCCGCCGCCGGTGACGTTTCCGCGCCCAAGCCCGCCGCCGCCGGCACCGCGCCCGCGCAACCCAAAGTCCTGCTTTACTACGCCGCCGCCAAGGACCGCCTGCGCGCCGCCGCCGGCGAGCAGTTCGACACCGCCGCCTTCGTCATGCCGGAATTCCTGCTCGCGCCCGAACGCGAGCCGGGCGTCTGGCACTGGCTCGCCACCGGGGGCGCGCTCACGGCAATCCGCTACCGCGTTGGCGCGACCGTCCCGTTGGACGTCCGCTCGTGGCCGCTCGACACCGCCGGTGACGCCGCCGGTGCCGACGACGCCATCCGCGCCCTGCGCGCCTCGCACGAGCCGAAACTGCACGGCCGCCACGCCGCCGGAACGCTCGTCTGGGACGGCGCCGCGCAGACCAATTCCAGAACGCTCGCCGCCCGCTGGCGTCCGCTCGACGGCGGCGCGCCGAAGACCGCGCAGTTCCCCGTCGCCGAGGCGTGGCGGGCGGATGTCCGCGAACGCCCGTGGCTCGACGCCGCGCGCCGGTTGCGCGTCGCGCGCGACCGCGTCCGGCTACTTCTTGCCAGCGCCGCCATCGCATGGCTCGCCGCGCTCGGCGGCTGGTTCTACACCGCGAGCGTCCGGGGCGACCTTGCCGCCACGCGCCTCCGCGAACGGGCGCGCCAAGCCGAGGTGGACACGCTCAACGGGCACTCCGAACTCATCGCGCAATTGGAGGACTTGTCGCGCGCCGGCGCGCTGTCGTTCTTCGACGCGCTGGCGACGCTCAACCACTTCCGCCCGCCGGGGATGACCTTCTCGTCCGCCACCGGCAACGCCCGCCAGCAGGTCATCGTTCAGGGACGGGCGGAGAACAACTCGCAGGTGACCACCTACATTGACCGGCTGCGCTCGACGCCGGGCTACTTCACCGAAATCCCCGACCCGGACATGCGGACGACGCGGGCGCCGGGTCCCATCGGCGGACCGGTCTCGTCGTCCACGACGTTCACCCTCACCGCCACGATTGGGAAACTTGATGTCGCGCGCGGTCCCAAGCCGCCCTCGCAGGAGGAGATGGTCCGCCAAATCGAGACCGCGCTCAAACCGCGCTGAACCACCGCCGCCGCCGACCACCGCCACCGCCACCACTCAAAGACCGCCACTCCCGCACCGCACCGCCATGCCGCTCCCCGCCAAGAAAAACGCCGCCGCGCCCCGACGCGGAATCCAAGTCCGCGAACTCGCCCTGCTCGCCGTCCTGCTGTGGGCGGGCGCCATCCTGTTCGCCCAGTTCAAGGTCTTCAAACCGCTCAAGGAGACGCGCGCCGCCCTCGCCATCGAGCAGAAGAACATCGAGGCGCAGCAACCCGTCCTCGACGAGGCGCCGGAAATCAACGAGCGCCTCGCCGCCCACATCAAACGCCTCAAAAGCACGCAGTCGCTCAAGAGCGGCGCCTCCCTGCAAGGCCTCGTGGACGAAATCGCGCGTCAGGTGAAACTCGTCCCCGCCGAATTGAGCGAAGTCCCCGCCGGAAAAAAGCGCGCCGAAAACAAGAGCGGCGTCCAGATTTTCACGGTCCGGCTCACCTTCCGCGACGCGACACTGGACAAACTGCTCGCCTTCGACGACCGGCTCCGCGAGCAGACAATCCCGCTCACCGTCACCTCCGTGAAAGTCACCGCCATGCCCCCGCAGCGCAGCCGCGTCGGCGGCGTGGAAGTCAACTACACCATCTCGACCCACCGCATCGCCGACGACGAGGCCGCCACCGCCGCCGCCAAGCCCGCCGGTGTCGCCGCCACCACCAAACGCTAACGCCATTTTCCAAACGCCAATGAACGCCCCCCTCTCCGCTTCCTTCCTGCTCGCCGCCGCAACGCTCGCCCTCGCCCCTGCCGCCATCGGCGCGCCGGCAACGGCACCGGCAACGCCCGCACCGGCAACGCCGGCAACGACGCCGGCGAAGACCGCCGCCGCACCGACGGCGAAGCCCGCCACGAGCGCGACGGTCGCGAAACCGGCGGCGGCGACGACCGCGAAACCGGCGGCGTTGCCGGCGAGCACCTCCGCCGCCAAGCCCGCCGCCGCGAAACCGTCCGCCGCGCCCGCCACCGCCGGTGCCACCGGTGCCGGTGCTGCCGGCGACGACGACGATGACGACGACCTTGGCGACGTGGTCATCGTGGATGCCGCGCCGGCGGCGGGTTCCGCCTCGCAACCGGCGGCGCGCCAACCCGCCGGCGTCCGACCGACGACCGGCACCACCGGCGGCGCGCAAACGCCCGCCACCGGAGGTCGTCGCGGCTTTCGCGGCGGCAACCGCTTCGGCGCGCCGGCAGGAGCGAACGCCACGCCGTTCGGTCCCGCCGGTGCCGACGGCTCGATTTCGCGTCCGGGCGGCGGCGGAATCATCCGTCCCGGCGACCCGCGCGGCGCGGGGCGCAACCAGCGTTTCGGCGGCGCGGCGGCGGCGGCGTTGCCGGCGGCTCCGTTGAAGCCCGAAGACATTGTCGGACCGGTCATTCTCGTGGACGAGTCGCTCCCGCAGGTCATCTCGCTCTACGAAAAGTTCACCGGAAAAACCGTCCTGCGCACGCAGACGCTGCCCATCCTCAAAATCAACTTCAACGGGCAGGACACGCTCACGCGGCGCGACGCGGTGGTCGCGCTCGAATCGCTCCTGTCCATCAACGGCGTCGCCATCATTCCGCTCGCCGAGTCGGGCTTCTACAAGGCGTTGCCGACGGCGGAGGCGAGCCGCGAGGCGCCGCCGCTCTACACGGAGAGCGTGGCGTCGCTGCCGCCGAGCGAGCGCGTGATTTCGCGCCTCTTCCTGCTCAACAACACGAGCGTGCAGGTTCTCGACCCGTTGCTGCGGCAGTTCATCAGCACGGCGCGCGGCGGCTCGATGCAGTCCTTCCTCAACGCGAACGCGCTACTGTTCACCGGCAGCATTCATCAGGTGCAGCAGGTGGAGCGGCTCGTGGCGAACTTGGACAACTCGTCGAAGTTCCTCTTCTTCAAACTCAAGAACATCCGCGCCTCGGACGTGAAGAAGCAGTTGCAGACGCTCGCCGGCGCCATCGCCTACTCGTTCGCGGGCGGCATCACCGTCGAGGCGGACGACCTCGCCAACCACCTCATCATCGTCACCCCGCCGCGCAACGAGAAGGCGCTGCGCGACATCATCGCGCAGATGGACGTGAAGAGCGTGCCCGACACCGTCAGCGAGTCCATCGGGCTGAAGCACACGGACGTGCAGAGCGTGTTCCGCACGTTGGAGAGCGTCGTCACCGGCAAGGCGCAGACCGGCTCCGGCACGTCCGGCAGCACGAGCGCGATGCGCAGCAACGTCAGCGGCGGCGGCTCGCTCACCGGCGGCGTCTCGACGACCGTGAACTCCTACGGCACCTACTCGTTCACGAACCGCGTCGTCTCCACCTCCGGCGGTCAGCGCGCGAGCACGCCCAACGCGGCGACGCCCGTGGTGAACGCGGAGACGCCCAACTCGTTCTCGGAGCACGTCACCGTCACCGCCGACGAACGCACCAACCGCCTGCTCATCTTCGGCACCGCGAGCGACCTGAAGCAAATCAAGGAACTCGTGGCGAAACTCGACGTGCCGCTGGCGCAGGTGCGCATCGAGGCCGTCATCGTCGAAGTCACCCTCAAGAACGGCGAGGCGAGCGGGCTGGACTCGCTCGGCATCGGCATCGGCACGCTCCCGCGCAGCGGCGACAGCGTCAGCGCCGGCTCCTCCTACACCCTCGGCGAAGGCACCGGCAGCCGCTACGGCTACAACAACCCCACGTGGCGCGCCAACTCCTCCTCGCCCACCAACCCGCTCACCGGCGGCGCGCCGTTCTCGACCAACTTCACCATCGCGCCCGACGGCTTCGACCTCTCGCTCGTCCTGCGCGCGGCGGAAAGCAACTCCCGCGTGCGCGTCCTCTCCGCCCCCCTCATCAACACCTCGCACAACCAAGCCGCCTCCGTCTTCGTCGGCGAAACCCGCCCCAGCATCACCGGCACCACCAACTACAACCTCGGCGGCGGCACCCAAGCCACCATCGAGAACCGCAAGTTCGGCCTCCAACTCGCCGTCACACCCCGCGTCGGCTCCGACGGCTCCGTCGAGATGAAGATTGAGCAGACCAGCAACAACGTCTCCGGCACCACCGTCATTGACGGCAACGAACAGTGGATAACCGCCGAGCGAAGCGCCGCCTCCTACCTGCGCGCCCGCGACAACGAGACCATCGTCCTCGCCGGCTTGCAGTCCTATCAGGAGACCAAGAGCCACGGCGTCATGTGGCTCCTCGGCTACATCCCCCTCATCGGCCGCTTCTTCCAGCCCGAGACCGAGGAGACCAGCCGCACCGAACTCATCATCTTCCTCAAACCCCACGTCATTGACGCCGAGAAAGACCGCGCGCCCTCCGACACCACGCCCGGCCTCTTCCCCGGCTCGCTCACCCGCGCCGACGCCAAGAGTTACCTCGACACCGGCCGCTTCAGCGCCGTCTCGCTCACCGAAGCCGAGCGCGAGGCGCTGGAGGAAATCCGCCGCCGCCAGAACCAGCAGGCCTACGAGTCCCGCCGCTACCAACTCGAACAGGAGCGCGTCGAACAGCAACGCCGCGAAGCCGCACGGAAACGGGCGGGGGCAAGACCGACCACTACCGGCGGCGCCGCAACCACCGGCACCACCACCGGCACCACCGGCGGCACCGGCGCTCCGCAGCCCGCCAAGTAACCGCAGCAGCAACCGCCGACACACCGCCAACCGCCGACACCACCGCCGCCATGAAAGCACCGCTCGCCATCGCCCTTCTCTGCGCCGCCGCCGCCCTGCCCGCCACCGCCCAAGACGCCGGTTCGCCGACGCCGCCGGCGCAGTCGCCAAAACCCGCCGGCTCCGCCGCCGCGAGCACCACCGGTGGCGCCGCCACCGCCGCCAATGCCAGCGCGTCCGCCCAAACGCCGGCGCCGCAGCCGGAAGCCGTTGACTCCGCGCCGGACGCCACAGCCGTCGCCGAAGCCGCCAACGCTGCCGCCGACACCGCCAACGCCGCCGCCGCGCCCGCAACTCCGGCGTCGCCGGCGGTGGAGAAAATCCGCCGCGAGAACCTCGTCTCCAACAACCCGTTTCGTAGCGGCGTGATAGGGCGCGGCGGCAGCGCGCAGACCTACGAGATTCGCGGCTTCGCCGGTCGCGGCGCCGACCTCGAAGTGAGCATCACCAACCCCGCCACCCGCGAGTGCCACTGGGTCAAGGTGCGCGACCCCGAAGCCAAGTGGTTCGTCGAAAGCGCCGACCCGGTCGCGCGCACCGCCGTCATCAAAATCAACGACGTCTCACTCGACATCGAAATGGCGAAGCCGAGCGAGATGCCCACGCCCATCCGTCCCGCCGGCGGTGCCGGTTTCGCCGTTCCGCCGCGCGCGCCGAACATCATCTCCATGCCGTCCGCCGGCGCGCAGACGCGCGCGCAGACCACTCCCGCCGTGACTCCGGCGAACTCCCGCGCCGGCGGTGCCACCGGTGGCGCCTCGCGCTCTGGCGGAACAGGAACCCGCGGCTCCGGCAGCGGCCGCTCGTCCTCCGGTTCGCGCCGTTGAAAAGCGTTGCCGCCGGCGGGAACTTTTCGCCGCCGGCGCTTTCCAACTCGCTTTCCTACTCACCCAGAAAACACGAATGGCGGAAGAACAACTCATAGAACTCGAAGGCAGGGTCGTCCAAGTCCTGCCGGGCACAATGTTCCGCGTGGAACTGCCCAACAAACACGTCGTCCTCGGACGCATCTCCGGCAAGTTGCGGAAGAACTTCATCAAAATCATCGCGGGCGACCAGGTGCGCGTCGAAATGGACCCTGCGGACGTCACGCAGGCGCGCATCGTCTATCGCTTGCGCGGCAGCGACCAGCGCGCCCGCTTCGGCAACGGTGCCCAAGCGCGTCCGGGCGGCGGCAACCGGCGTTAACGAACGCGAACGCCTCCCAATGCCGCACCACCGGTGCCAGCAGGAACGGCGCGCGCCCGGCGTCCCGCTCTCCGTCTGGGTTCATGCCGCGCGCCCGAAAACGCTGCCGGCCGCGCTCGCGCCGGTGCTGCTCGGCTCGGCATGCGCCGCCGGCGCGGGCGGGTTTCAACCCGTGCCGGCGTTGCTCGCGGCGGCGTTCGCGTTGCTCGTCCAAATCACGTGCAACCTCGCCAACGACCACGGCGATTTCAAGCGCGGCGCGGACACGCCGGAGCGCGCGGGACCGCTGCGCGTCACCGCCGCCGGTCTCGTTCCGCCGGCGGTAATGCGGCGCGCCATCGCGCTCGCGGCGGCGGCGGCGTTCGCGGCGGGCTTCGGATTGGTGTTCCACGGCGGATGGTGGCTCATCGGCGTCGGCGCGGTCTGCCTCGCGGCGTGCCTCGCCTACACCGGCGGTCCGTTCCCGCTCGCCTACCACGGTCTGGGCGACGTGTTCGTGCTCGTTTTCTTCGGCTTCGTCGCCGTGCTCTTCACCGCCTACACGCAGTGTGGCACCTTTCCGCCGGCAGCGTGGTTCGCCGGTGCCGGTTGCGGCCTGCTCGCGGTGAACATCCTCGTCGTCAACAACACGCGCGACATGGAGACCGACGCGAAGGCGGGAAAGCGCACGCTGGTCGTGCGCTTCGGACGCGCGTTCGCGCGGGGTGAATACGCGGCGAACACGGTTCTCGCGCTCGCAATGCCGCCGGCACTCTGGCTTTGGAACCGCGCGCCGTGGAATTCAGCCACCACCACCGGCGGCGGCGACGGCGGCGGTGACAGCGGCGGATGTCTGGCGAACGCCCTGCTCTGGTTGCCGCTGCCGGCGACGGTCGCGTTGGTTTTTTGCGCCGTCTCGTTCTGCCGGTGCCGACCGGAAAACCGCGCCGAATACAACCCGCACCTCGGCCGCGCCGCGCTTGCCCTGCTCCTTTACGCGCTACTCTTCGCCGGCGCGCTGCTCGCCGGGAAATGACGCCTCCGGCGGGCGCGGAACACGGGGCGCGGGGCGGTGTCTGCGCGCGTTCTATGCTCAACTCGTCCGCCTCCGCGTCCGCCCCCGCTGTGTCCGCTTCCACCCGAAAAATCCGCGCCGGCGGTGTCGCCGGCAGCATCGCCGCAATTGCCGCAATCGCCTCCGCCGTCGCCGGCGCGCTTTCCGCCGGCGGTGTGTTTGGCGTCACCGGCGCCCACGCCGCGCCGTCGCGCTCGAAATTCAACCGGCAGGTGATGGAGGCGTTGCCGGCGAATGCGGCCGAGCGCGAGACCGAGCCGGGGGTGTATTGGTATTGGCTCAATAACAACGCCTCGAAGGAGGGCGTCACCGCCGACCTCGCCGCGCTCAAAAAGGCGGGCATTGGCGAGACGTTCATCGGGCACGTGACGTCCGGTGGGATTCCCGACGGCAAAACGGTTATTTTGTCGCCGGAGTGGTGGGACACGGTGGAGCACGCGCTGCGCGAGGGCGACCGGTTGGGCGTGGCGGTGTCGCTGTTCAACGGGCCGGGCTGGTCGCAGTCGGGCGGACCGTGGGTGAAGCCGGAGCAGTCGATGCGCTACCTTGTCGCGAGCGAGGTTCGCGTGCCCGCTGGTGGCACGCTTTCCGCGCCGCCGGCTCCGGCGAACGGCGCGATTCAGGATGTCGCGCTCATCGCGTATCCTGCGCCGAAACAGGAGCGGGTCATCCGCGCCGAAAACACAAAGCAAATCGTCGGCGCGCTCTCCGCGAAAACTTACGATTTTCATTTTTCAACGGCGCGGGAATTGCAGGCGGTGACGTTTGATTTCGGCTCCGCCGGCATTGAGTTTTACGGCGAGATTCACGCGCCCGCCGGCACCGGCGGCGGCTTTGTCAAACTGCGCGATTTCAAAGCGCAGCGGACAAATCTTCGCGGCGACCAAATGGGGCGTTTGGTGGGGTCGCCGTTTGTGTTTTCTTTCGAACCGGTGAAAACAAAAACGCTGCGCGTTGTGTTCAAGCGTTTTCGCGGAAATCCGCGTTTGCGCGACGTCACATTCTCCGCCGCCGCGCTTGTGGATTCCCTTGCGGACAAACAACTTGGGCGGATGTGGCAGTCGCCGGTGCCGCCGGCGGATTATTATGAATGGGCGTTGCAGGCGCCGGCGAAAAACGGAACGACAATTCCGAAAAACGCCGTGAAAATTCTTTGGAGAAATCCCGCCGGCGACACCGAGAGCGGAACGGTGCGCGCGACGTTTGGAAACAAAAACGGCGAGGGTAAAATTGATGTTCCGCTTAATAAAAACACGCCGCCGGCGGCGCTTGATTTCTCGGCGCCGGCGGACGGTGATTACATTGTCGCGCGCGTCGGAATGGCGACCACCGGCGCAAAATGTTCGCCGACGCCGCCGCACGCGACCGGTCTTGAAGTTGACAAACTTTCAGCGCGCCACACCGCCGCGCATTTCGACGCTTTCATTGGCAAGTTCATCGAGCGTTTTCCCGACGCCGAGCGCAAGGGCGCGCTCAAGCACATCACGCTCGATAGTTATGAGGTCGGACCGCAAAACTGGACGGACGATTTTCCCGCACTCTTCCGCGCGAAATACGGCTACGACCCGTTGCCGTGGCTGGCGTCGCTGAACGGTCTCGTCGTCGGCACACGCGACCAGACAGACCGTTTTCTCTGGGACTGGCGGCGGCTCGTAGCGGACTTGATTGCAAAGAATTACGTCGGAGGCCTCACCGCCGCCGCGAACCGGCACGGCATCAAAACGTGGCTCGAAAACTACGGGCATTGGGGATTTCCGGCGGAGTCGCTGCAATACGGCGGCGCGGCGGACGAAATCGGCGGCGAGTATTGGTGGGGTGGCGCCGGCGCGCTCGGCGGCGTCGAAGTGCGCCTCGCGAGTTCGTGCGGACACACTTACGGAAAACGCCGCGTGAGCGCGGAGGCGTTCACCTCCGGCGGCAATTTCAACCAGACGCCGGCGAACTTGAAAACGCGCGCCGACTGGTCGTTTGCAAACGGAATCAACCACCTTGTTTTGCACGTCACCGTGCACCAGCCCTACAAGGCGTTCCCCGGAATTGTGCCGTGGTTCGGCGCGGATTTTAACCGCTACTCGACGTGGTTCAAGGACTACGGAAAAGGGTTCACGGATTACATTCGCCGCGCGTCCTATTTGCTTCAACAAGACAATCACGGCGCCGATGTCGCCTACTTCTTTGGCGAGGACACGCCGCGTATGAACGGAAAGCAAATCCCCGCGCTGCCCGCCGGTTATGATTTTGACTACATCAACGCGGAAGTGCTTCTCAACAAAGCATTTGTGCGCGACGGAAAACTCACGCTACGCCACGGTCAAACCTACCGCGTGCTCGCGCTGCCGCCGACAAAAACAATGACTTCACAACTCGCGCGAAAACTCGCGCAATTTGTCAAAGAGGGTCTTGTTTTGGTCGTTGCCGGTGACGCGCCGGAACGCTCGCCATCGCTGCAAAATTATCCGAACGCGGACAAGGTTGTGCAAACCGTCGCAAAAGAACTTTGGGGCGAAAACGCCGGCACCGGCAGTGGCAAAGAAAATAGCAAAGAAAAATTCGTCCGCGCCGTCGGAAAAGGGCGCGTGTTTGGCAACTATTCTTTGACCGAGGTTTTCGCGGAAATCGGCGTCGGCAAAGACATCGCCGGCATTCCAAACAGCATTCTTTGGACGCACCGCGCCGGCAAGGACAGCGACATCTATTTTCTCTCAAACCAGAGCGGCACGCCGGCGGTGTTTGACGCCGAGTTCCGCGTTGCCGGTGCCCGACCGGAATTGTGGAACGCCGAGACCGGCGAAGTCACCGACCTCGCGCGTTTCACCGCGAAGGGAAAAACAACGGTCGTCCCGCTCGCGCTCGACGGCAACGGCAGCGCGTTCGTTGTGTTCAACAAAAAGAAACCGGTCGCACCGGCGGCGCAGGTTGTGAGCATCGAGTTTCCCGCAAACGTTTCGCCGGCAGCGGCGGTGACGCCCAGTGTTTATCTCGCGCGCGCCGGCGAGGACGAACCGCACGGCGCGTTGCGCGTCCGCGCCACCGCCGCCGGCACTTACAAACTGCGCACCGCCGACGGAAAAACACACACGCAAACGCTCGCCCGCAACCCGCTCACGCTGAACTTCACCGGCGCGTGGGAAGTCGCGTTCCGCCACCCGAAAATGAACACTGCCGGTGCCGGCGCCGACTCGTTTGAACCGGTTTATGAAGAGCAGCGCGTCCGCTTCGATTCGTTGCGGGATTGGACGACGCACAGCGACCCGCGCATCAAGTTTTTCAGCGGCACCGCCGTCTATAAAAAGAAGTTCATCTGGCCCGAAACAAACATCGCCGGTAGGCACGGCGCCGTCCTCGAACTCGGCGACCTTTCGCAAATCGCCCGCGTTGTTGTGAACGGAACCGACCTCGGCGTCGTGTGGAAAGCGCCGTGGAAAATTGACATCGGACGCGCGTTGCTCGGCGGCGAAAACACGCTCGAAATACACGTCGCAAACCTCTGGAACAACCGCTTTAACGGCGATGCCGCCGAAGCCCCCGAACCCGGCTCGCGCGGCTGGCCGGAGTGGGTCGTTAACAACAGCGAGCGACCGAACAAAAACCGCGTCACGCACACCTCTTCGCCGCGCGGACGTAAAGGCGGACGCCTCGAAAAAAGCGGACTTTTCGGCCCCGTTGTTTTGAAGGAATACATCACGCTCGGCGACGGAATTGCCGAACGCAAAAAAGACGGTTTTTCCCTGATTTGGGCGGACGAGTTTAACACCGCCGGCACACAACTGCCCGACCCCAAAAACTGGGGTTACGAGCACGGCTATTCCATTCGCAATCGGGAACTGCAATTCTACACGCGCGAACGACTCGAAAACACGCGCGTCACCGGCGGTCGTTTGATAATCGAAGCGAAGCCGGAACCGTTCGGAAAAATCGTCAACGGCAAGCCGCAGGCCGACTACACAAGCGCGTCCATAGTCACTCACGGCAAACAACTTGCGCTGCACTACGGACGCCTCGAAATCCGCGCCAAACTGCCCTCCGGTCCCGGCATCTGGCCTGCCCTCTGGATGATGGGAACCGACATCGGAAAAGTCGGCTGGCCGCGCTGCGGAGAAATTGACATAATGGAGCACGTCTGGTCGTCGCCCGGAACCGTTTATGTCACCTATCATTTCGGCGACAACACACCGGTGACGGACAAACAGGGCAACCCCGTCATTGACGAAAAAACCGGCAAGCAAAAAATCCGCACCCACAAATCCTCCCCAAGCAGCGGCATCGCCGACATCCCGTGGGACGGCTTCCACGTTTATCGCCTCGACTGGACACCCGACGAACTCGCCGTCTTCTACGACGACGTCCTCATCCACCGCTACCGCCGCGACCCCGCCGGCAACCCGCTCCACTGGCCCTTCAACAAACCGCATTACCTCCTGATGAACATCGCCCTCGGCGGCGATTGGGGCGGTCCGCCCAACCGCTTTACCCGCTGGCCCGCCCAAATGGAAATCGATTACGTCCGAGCGTGGAAGAAGGAATGAATTTAAAAACATTCCCCAACGCAATTCCTTTTACGCCAATGACAAAAGAACAAATTAGCGATAAAATCTCCGCTCTCCAAGAGCGATTTTCCGAACTCTCCAAGGGACGGGAAACACTCTTGCGAGAGATTGCGTTGGCAGAAATTCCAGAGATGGTTTACAACTCAAACGCGATTGAAAATTCGACACTCTCGCTCGCGGAAACAGAGAAAATTATTCATCTCGGAGTTGTGCCGCGCTCTCTTGACATTCGCGAAGTAAACGAGGCGCAAAACCTCGCAAGAATCACAAAAGAACTACTCGACGACCCCGACCGTCAATTGACCGTTCCCGCGCTTTTGGCTCGACACAAAATTCTCCTCACAAACATTCGTGACGATTGGGCGGGACGCTTCCGGCAAGGCACGGAATGGGTGCGCGTCGGCGGTCATATCGGCGCAAACCCCGATTTCACATCCGGTCTCGTTTCCGAATTGATTGCCAAATACAACGCCGACACTGCTTCTTGGTTCCTCGATAAAATCGCGTGGTTCCACGCGGAGTTTGAAAAAATTCATCCCTTCAACGACGGCAATGGTCGGATAGGTCGCGTCCTAATCAACTGGCAACTACTCAATTCCAATCTTCCGCCAATTATCATTCAAAACAACAATAAACAAACCGAGTATTATCCGCTCTTCGCCCAATACCCAACCACCCTGAAATTTGACGGTTTCACTTCGCTGTTTTCTCTTTTGCTAATGGAGGCCCTGCACAAACGCATCGCCTATTTGGAAGGAGCACCGTTAGTCCCCCTTCCGCTCTGGGCAAGAAACAACTCCATCCATCCCACCGCAGCCGCTAAAAGCGCAAAACGCCAATCCATCCCCGCCTTCCGCCTGCGCGGAAAATGGCTCATTCCGCAATCTTACGGGCACTCATAGATGCCCTTATGCGATTGGGCAATGGCATAATCTCGGCTTGCAACCTCCGGTTGTCCCCAGAGTCTTCTCGCACTGGCGACTACAGGAAAACAAGGGACAACCACTCCCGCACAACCAACCTCCAACCACACCAAACATGAGCACCACAATCCAAACCAATCCCAGCACCAGCGTTCACTCCGGTTCCTCCGCCGGCACCGCCGACACCCTCAACGGAGCCGCGCCCACCAACGAACCGGAGTTCATCACCGACGCCGAATGGAACCGGCGCATCGCCGCGAAAATCCTCGCCCTGCCGCCCTGCCCGCCCAAAGGCAACCACGACACCACCCTCGAACTCTGCCGCATGGGAAGGGGGGATTACTATGCCGACCGCTGACCCTGCCAACGTCGTCATGGACGCCAGCACCACCGTCAGTTTCCTCATGCACGACGAGCAAGCCCCCGCCGCCCTCTCCGTCCTAAAAAGAATCGAAAACGGTCTCGTCCCCCACGTCCCCATCCATTGGCGAATTGAATCGCCGGTTCCCTCCGCCTCGCCGAACGAAGCAAACGGATGACGCCGGAAATAACCGCAGAACGAATCTCCCTCGCCCTTACCCTCAAAGTCGTCACCGACTCGTCCGACGCCACCGCCATCGCCAACGCTCTTGCCCTCTCCCGCAAGCACGACCTCTACCTCTACGACGCCCTTTACCTCGAACTTGCCCTGCATAAATCCGCCGCCCTTGCCGTTCTCGATAAAAAACTCGCCGCCGCCGCCGCCGATGAAGGCGTCCAAGTTATTTAACCCGACTTCCGCTACTGGGAGTGAAAATCAGGTTAACGACTGCGGGCGGCGGTGGCGGCGGTGACGGAGAGTGTTGTTGTGAGGGAAGCGGTGGTGCCGGCGGCGCCGGTGATGGTGACGCGGTATTCGGCGCCGTTGTCGGCGGTGGTGAGGGCGGCGGTCGTGTAGGAGACGGCGGTGTTGCCGGTAGTGGCGGCGGCGACGGTGGTTGTCGAGATAGCGGTGAAATCGGCACTGCCGGCGGCGCGGCGTTCCCAAAGGACGGTGAAACTGCCGGTGCCGGAACCGCCGGTGGTGTCGGGAGTGCCGGCGGTGATGTTGCAGGTCAATGTGACGGTTGCGCCGGCTTTGAGTGCGGTGGCGCGGGCGGCCCAGACGAGTGCCGGCGGGACGGCGGTTGCGGCGGTGCCGCCGCCGAGGATGCTCGGCGCGGTGTAGGAGGTGCCGACGGTGTTCGTGACGGCGGCGCGGTAGGCGATGCCGTTGTTCGCGGCGGAGAGTGCGCCGAGGCGGAGCGTGAGCGCGTTTGCGCCGGCGAGAGTTGTCCACGTGGCACTGCCGGCGGCGTCGGGGTCGAAGTTTTCGGAGTATTGCCAACGAATGGCAGTCACCGGCGCGTCTTGGGCGACGAGCGCGAACGCGAGCGTCGCGGAACCGTCGGCGTTGATTTGCGTTTCGAGCGGGAGACCGTCGGCACCGTCGGCGGCTGGGACGAATACCGGCGGCAGTTGCGCGACGGTGAGCGTCGCCGGCGCGGTGGTGAAAACGAGCGGCGACGGCGCGCCGGCACTCGCGGCGCCGGTGGAAGCGGTCCCGGTGATGACGGCGTGGAACGTGCCGGCGGTGTCGGCGAGTTTCGCTTTTTCAAACGCGACAATCTCGCCGGCGACGCTGCCGGTGATTTCCGTTCCGCCGGCGAGTGCGCCGTCATCGGTGAGCGCGGTCGCACTGCCGGCACCGCCGGTGGCGTTTGGCGTGAAGAACCATTGGTAAGACAGTTCGTAATCTGCCGGCAAGTTGCCGGCGGCTTCGATGGCGTCGGCGAGGACGTCGAGTTCGGCGTCGGAGATGGCGACTTCAAACGCGCCGCCGGCGGGAATTTTTTCGCCGGTGCCCGCCGGCACGATGGTCGCGTGGAGAACGTGGAACTCGCTCGCCGCGCTCGCGACGGAGCGACCGGCGGCGTCGGTGACGATGACGCGATAGACGCCGGCGTCGTCGGCGGCGACGCTCGTGAACGCGAGCGAGGCGCCGGTGGCGTCGGCGATGATTTCAAAATCGTCGTCGTCGGCGTCGGCAACGTCGCCGTCGAAATCGCTGCGCAACTTTTGCCATTGGAAGGACAGGGCGTCGCCGGCGGCGGAGACCGAGAGCGTCGCCGAGCCGCCGATGCTGCCGACGACGACTGCCGGCGGCGGTGTCGCGACAACCGGCGCGAACGTCGAGAGCAGGAGGTCGCCGGCGGCGAGTGTGACGCCGCCGGTGAACGCGATGTCGGCGTTCAGAACGTCGGCATTTGCGCTGGTGACTTCGATGAACGCCGTGCCGGCGGGCGCGTTGACGAGTGTCGCGGCTTTGAGAACGGCGCGTTGCGGTTGCGAGAAACCGCGCAGGACGGCGCGGCCGAAGTTTTGCACCGCCGGCACGGTTTCGTCGGCGAATGCGGCGGGGAACTCGATGCGGAGATTTGCGCCGGTCGCCGGCAGCGCGATGTTGCCACCGGCGGCGGTTGAGAAATTCAAAACAGTGGCGGTGCCGGCGGCGCCGAGATTGAGGCGGAGTATCGCGTTGTCGGCGAAGGTGAGCGACTTGCCGGAGGCGGGCGCGAGCGTGATGGTTTCGTTGTTTGAATGAGGACTTCCGACGCCGGTGGCTTCGGTGCCGACGACGAGTGCGCCGCCGGCGGCGATTGCGGTCGCCGGCAGCGTGTGCGCCGCGCCGGCAGCGAGCGCGTCGAGCGCGAGCGTCGCGCCGTCGGCGACGGCGATGGCGTTCGCGGCGGTGAGGTTCGCGAGCGCCGACGCCGTCGAGAGGCGCAGTGTGCCCGCCTTGACCGCGAGCGCGGTGTTGTCGGGCAGTTTGCCGCCGGCGGCGATTTGGAGTTCGCCGTCGCCGGTCTTGTCGAGCGCGGGACCGGCGCCGCTGAAGCGGCCTTCAGCGGCGAGCACGAGCCGGCCGAACTCGGCGACGTTGAAGCGCGGGACGAAGGTGGTGGTGTCCTGCCGGATTTCATACCACGAGCCGGCGGCGCCGACGGTGACGCGCGTCTCGACGATGTCCGCCGCGTTCTCGCCGCCGAGGACGTTGAGCGCGGGGTTCGTGTAGGTGGAGCCGATGCCGGGCTGGAGGTAGAACGAGCGCGTGCCGCTGCCGGCGTTGCACTGCAATTCGCCGCCTTTGAGCGTGTTGGACGGGATGATGCGCGTGCCGTTGCCGCACTTGATGACGCCGCCTTCGAGGAAGAACGGCATGTCGCCAACCATGTTGCCGCCGGTGAACGCCATCGTGCCGCGGACGACCATGCCGCCGGTGGTGGTGAAATCGTTGATGTTGGCGGCGTTCGTGCTGGGCGAGGTGACGTTCGCGCCGCGCTCGATGACGATTTGGACGGCGCCGGTGAACGAGTTGTTTTTGCCGGCGGTGCCGAGCGTCTGCGTCGCGCCGGTGTTCGCGAAAACGATTTTGCCGCCGGAGCCGCTGATGACGCCCGTGTAGTTGCCGCCGCCGAGCAAGCCGGTGACGCGCAGTTCGCCGGCGTTGACCTCGGTGGGACCGGTGTAGGTGTTCGAGGCGGCAAGGGTCGTGGTGCCGGTGCCGGAGTGCGTGACGCCGGCGGTGCCGCCGATGACGGCGTTGATGGTGATGGCACCGCCGTCCGTGCCGCTGCCGGCGGCGCGGTTGAACACGATGCGCGACGCGGTGGTGCCGTTGACCGTGATGGCGGTGGCGTTCGGAAGCGTGGCGGCGGAGGCGAAGGTGAGGACGCTGTTCGAGTCCGTGCGCTTGAAAACGAGCGTGCCGTAGAAATCAGGGTTGGGCGCGTTGAGTTTGAGGAACATGTCCTTGCCGGCGTCGCTACCGCCGACGGAGCACTCAACGCCGGCGGCGGCGATGAGTGCGCCGTTGAGCGTGCAGTCGCGCCCACTCTGCCCGCCAAGAGTGCTGGAATTCTGGTCGCCGTTGGTGGCGGAACCGGAGACGCGTAAATTGCCGTTGAACACGACCGTCGTCTGCGCGCGAATCGCGCCGTAGTTTTTCCCGCTGTCGTAGCCGCCGCCGGAAATGTCGAGATTGGCGGCAATGGTGGTCGGGATGCCGCTCCAACTCGGCCAGAGGCACGACCCCGACTTGACGATGATGGTGCTGGTCGGGTCGTTGCAGATTTCGGTGAGCGTCATCGTTCCGCCGGAGGTGAACGTGGCGGTGCCGCCCGGACGAGTGGCGGTGCTGCCGTTGCCGAAATTTGAAATATCCGTGGGAATCGTGACCGTGACGCCGGCGGCGCGGGCTTCCGGCGCGAGCGCGGGCGCGAGGACCGTCGCGAGCACCGGCAACGCGGCGAAGGGCAGCGCGCCGAGGGGCAGCGCGCCGGCGGTTCCGGCGGAGACGAGGAGGGCGCGGATTTTTTTGAGGGCGGGAGCGAGCAAGGACATAGCGGGCGAGGTTCGAGGGTTTTTGGTTGGCAATGCGAGCGCGTGGCGGGCGACCACGCCGCGCAAAAAACGCGCCGCCGGAAGAGGGTCAAGGCGCGAGACGCACGGTGCCGGCGGGCGGCTACACACATGGAGCGCCGCACACATGGAGCGCCGACTTTCAAGTCGGCTTGGGGGAGGTGCGGCGATAGCCGCCTTGCTTTTCTCTCCTTTGAAGTGGCGGTTGCGCCGCATGGAGGGGGCGAGCCGACTTGAAAGTCGACGCTCCATGTGTCGGCGCTCCATGTTACTCGTCGTCGCCGGCACCGAGACGCGCCACCGGTGCGGCGGCGAGACCGGCGTCGGCGAGTTTCTGGCGCAGGGCGGCGTCTTGAAGGGCGGCGGTGAACTCGTCGAGCGCGCCTTCCATGACCGCGCCGAGATTGTAGAGCGTCAGCCCGATGCGGTGGTCGGTGACGCGCCCCTGCGGGTAGTTGTAGGTGCGGATGCGCTCGGAGCGGTCGCCGCTGCCGACTTGCTTTTTGCGCGCGGCGGCATCGGCGGCGGCGGCCTCGCCCTGCTGTTTTTCGAGCAGGCGGGCGCGGAGGACTTTCATCGCCTTGGCGCGGTTCTTGATTTGGGAGCGTTCGTCCGCGCAATAGACCATGATGCCGGTGGGCTTGTGGATGATTTGAACGGCGCTCTCGGTCTTGTTGACGTGCTGGCCGCCGGCGCCGCTGGCGCGGGAGACGGTCAGGTCGAGGTCGGCGGGGTCAATGCGGACGTCCACCTCCTCGGCTTCGGGGAGGACGGCGACGGTCGCGGCGCTGGTGTGGATACGACCGTTCGCCTCGGTCGCGGGGACGCGCTGGACGCGGTGCACGCCGCTCTCGTATTTGAGCGTCTTGAAAACGTCGGTGCCGGTGACGAGGGCGATGACTTCTTTGAAGCCGCCGGTCTCGCTGGGATTCGAGCCGAGGATTTCGACGGTCCAGCCGCGCCCTTCGGCGAAGCGTTGATACATGCGGAAGAGGTCGCCGGCGAAGATGGCGGCCTCGTCGCCACCGGTGCCGGCGCGGATTTCGAGCAGGGTGTTGCGCGAGTCAGCCGGGTCGGGCGGGACGAGCGCTTTGAGCAGGTCGAGGCGGAGCGCGTCGGCGAGCGGCGCGAGTTCGTCGGCCTCGGCTGCGGCGAGTTCGCGCAGGTCGGCGTCGGCCGCGGCGTCGCCGGCGAGTTCGCGGGCGTCGGCGAGTTGCCGGCGGGTTGCGGCGACTTTTTCGTGGAGCGCGAGCAACGCGGCGAGCCGCTGGTGCTCGGCGGTCTGGGCGGCGGCGGCGCGCGGGTCGGCGTAGAAGTCGGGCGCCGACATCAGGTGTTCGAGTTCGGCGAGGCGGTTGCGGAAAGGCGCGATGTCAGGAAGGTCGTCCATTGCGGGAAATTGAAAGGCGGGGCGCCTACCCAAGCGCCCCGCCCCATGTGTTTTTCTGTCTTATCTCGTTTGTATACCCCATCTCCCATTTTGTAGGAGGTGTTCCTGTTGCCGCAGGAACGGCGGCGACAATGAAGGTTCGTTGAAAAAGCGCAAGCACTTTTTTTTTGGGGGGGGGGTATTTTTGGGGGGCGCGCGGGAGGGCAGAACCGGCGGGGCGGGGCGGATAGAAAAATTGACAACGCCGCCGGTGCCGCCGCTTTTTGCGGGCATGGGAGACGAGGACAAGGAGGTTTGCGGGCGGCGCGGGCGGCGCGGTTGGCGCGGCGACTGGCGCGCGTTGCGGGCGATGACGTTGCTGTTCCTCGACGCTTCGGGGCGCGTGCCGCTCGCCGGTCTTTGGCGGGGCGGGGAATGGGTGCGGTTCCTGCGCGGGACGGAGGGCGGCGACGCCGCCGGCGAGTTGTTCGCGCTCGCCGCTGGTGCCGCCGGTGGTGTTGCGAACGCAGCCGCAGGTGGTGGTCGGGCGGACTTGGGTGCGTGCGACGGCTTTGTCTTCGCGGAGGGACCCGGCGCGGTGTTGGGCTTGCGTTCGGCGGCGGTGGCGTTGCGCGCGTGGCTGGCGTTGCCGGAGTTGGCGGGGCGGCCGGTGTTCGTGGTGAACTCGCTCGCGTTGGCGGCGTTACTGGTCTTGCGCGGCGGGAGCGGCGGCGTTGCCGGTGGCACCGGTGGCGGCGATTTCTCGGTGTTCGCGGCGGCGCGGCGCGGTTGGTGGAACACGCTCGCGGTTTGCGGCGGGTGCGTTCCGGCGCGCTCGGAGGAAGGCGGCGCGGGGGCGGTGGCGGCGTTGCCGGCACCGCGATTCCGGCTCGCGCGGCGGTTCGCGGAGGTGCCGCCGGTGGAGTTTCTGGACTTTCCGCAGGACGTGCTGGAGCGCGAGCCGGCGGTCTTGGAGGACGCATTAGAGGCGGGGTTGCTGCGCGAGACCGGCGAGCCGGATGCGGCGAACACGCGCGGTGAGTTCGTGCGCTGGACACCGCAGCGGCACCGCGCGACGGCGTGAGCGGCGTGAACGGAGGCGTGAGCGGCGGCACCGGCGGCGGCACCGCCGGCGGCGGCGGTCCGTCCCCGAAGTCCGCGCTTGCGTTCGGGGCGGCGGCGCGTTGAATGCCGCCCTTCTTTTCGCCGTGACCGCCGCCGGAGGTCGCGACGAAACTCAAACACAACATCCAAGTCAGTAGTCCCGCCCGCAAGGGCGACCACACAGATTCCCATGCTCCCGACGCTTCCGGCGCGGCGGGGGAGGGAAGCCAGAAAAACACACGCTCAATGAACATCACTGTTAAAGACCTGCTCGACGCCGGCGTCCATTTCGGACACCAGCGCCGCCGCTGGAACCCGAAGTCGCGCCCGTTCGTCTATGACCACCGCAACGGCTTCTCCATCATCGACCTCGAAAAGACGCGCGACTGCCTCGAGACCGCCACGCGCTTTTTGGAGGACATCGTCGCCGCCGGAAAGGACGTGCTCTTCATCGCCACGAAGCGGCAGGCGCAGGAGGTCATGCGCGACGCCGCGCGCGCCTGCAACATGCCGTTCGCGGTCAACCGCTGGCTGGGCGGCGGGTTGACGAACTTCGCGACGGTCAAGAACTCGCTCGAAAAATACCGGCGCTACCTGCGCATGGAGGCGGACGGCACGCTCGCCAAGATGCTCAAGAAGGAGGCCGCCGTCATCCGCCGCCAGATGGTGCGGATGAACCGCAACTTCGAGGGAATGGTCGAGGTGCGCGGGCTGCCCGGCGCGGTGTTCATCGTGGACACGAAGACGGAGGCGAACGCGCTCAACGAGGCGGTGCGGCTGGGAATTCCGGTCGTCGCGCTCGTGGACACGAACTCGGACCCGTCGAAAATCAACTACCCGATTCCGGGCAATGACGACGCGGTGAAGTCCGTCCGGCTCATTGTCGAGGCGGTCGTCGAGGCCGTTCAGGCCGGCATCGCCCGCCGCGAGGCCGCGCGCGTCGAGCGCCGCACCATCGTGCCGGTGTCGAACGTCGAGGAGAACGCGCAGCCCGAGGTCGTCATCGAGACGCCGGAGGGGCTTGATGAGGACGCGATTGAGGAGCCGTCCGCCGAGGGCGGCGCCGCCAAGCCGCGCCGCGCCCGCGCCGTCGTCACCCGTGGCGCCACCGGTCGCGCCCGCGCGCCGCGCAAGACCGCGCAGGACGCCGACGTCGCCGACTCCGCCGCCGAATAACGGCGGCGGCGAACACATTCATTTCCAACGCACAGACAACTATGGCAGACATCACCGCAAAACAAGTGAACGACCTGCGCGTCCGCACCGGCGCCGGTCTCATGGACTGTAAGAAAGCCCTCGTGGAGGCCGCCGGCGACGCCGACGCCGCCGCTGAAATTCTTCGCAAAAAGGGCGCCGCGACCCGCGACAAGAAGGCGGGGCGCGCCGCGAACGAAGGCACCGTTCAGGTGTTCGTCAGCGACGACGGCAAGACCGGCGCGCTCGTCGAAGTCAACTGCGAGTCCGACTTCGTCGGCAAAAACGAACTTTTCCAATCGTTTGTGAAGCGCCTCGCCGCGCACGTCGCCGCCACCGGCGTCGTCGAAAACCTCGCCGAGCAAGTCCTGCACGACGACCCGTCGCGCAAGGTCAACGACCTCGTCACCGAGCAGGTCACGAAGACCGGCGAGAACCTTGTTCTCGGCCGCGTGAAACTGCTCAAGGCCGGCGCTGACGGGCGGATTCAGAGTTACCTCCACAACGGCGGCAAAATCGGCGTCCTCGTCGAAGTCGCCGCGCCGGACACCGAGGCGGAGGCGTTCAAGGCGCTTGCGAAAGGCGTCGCGATGCACATCGCCGCCGTCGCCCCGCAGTTCCTTCACCGCGGACAGGTTCCCGCCGAGACGGTCGAGAAGGAGAAGGAAATCGCCACCGCCGCCGCCCGCGCGGAGGGCAAGCCCGAGGGTGCCCTCCCGAACATCGTCAACGGCAAGTTGAACAAGTTTTTCGGCGAGGTTTGCCTCGTTGACCAGCCCTACGTGCTGGAAAACAAGAGCACGGTCGCCGACTCCGCGAAGAAGGCCGCCGGTGCCGAAGTGAAGAACTTCGTCCGCGTCAAAATCGGCGAATAGTTTTTGGGGGCGCGTCCGAAACGGTCGCCAAAAACATCCGCCGGGACGCCCGCAAAAATGAACCGCCGCCGCTTCATCGCGAACGCCACAGCCGCCACCGTCGGAGTTTCCGCCGGTGGCGTTGCCACAGTTATGGGAGGCGGCGGTGATACTGGGAGCAAGCCGCGCGTGCGTTTTGGTCTTGTTGCCGACCCGCATTTCGCGCGTCCCGCCACCGGTCGCACCGGCAGTCGGTTCTATGCGGACTCTGCGGAAAAATTGCGCGAGGCAATCCGCGTTTTCAACGCACGGAAACTCGACTTCGTGGTCGAACTCGGCGACTTCAAGGACATGGACCCGAAGCCCGACCGGCGGCGCGCGCTGGCGTATCTCGAAGAAATCGAATCCATTCTGCGAACGTTTCACGGACCGGTTTTCCACGTCTTGGGAAACCACGACCAAGATTGCATCTCCAAGGACGATTTTCTGGCGCGCACGTGCAATGGCGCGGGCACCGGCGACGGGAAGACGTTCTACGCGTTCGCCGTCGGCGGGGTGAAGTTCGTCGTGCTTGACGCGAATTTTCGTCCCGACGGTGTCCCGTATGCGAACGGGAATTTTGACTGGCGCGAGGCATTTGTTCCCGCTCACGAATTGCGGTGGCTGCGAGCGGAACTCGACTGCGCGGCACCGGTGGTTGTCCTCGCACACCAGCGGTTGGACAAGTTTCACGCGCGGACGGCGTTCGACCGCGCGCTGGTGGTGCGCAACGCCGCCGAGGTGCGCGCGGTCTTGGAGAGAAACGGGAACGTGCTCGTCGTTTTTCAGGGGCACGACCATCGCGGCGCGCTGACAAAGACAAACGGCATCCACTACTACACTCAACGCGGGATGATTGAAGGGGCGTATCCCCAAAACAACAGTTTCTCGATTGGCGAAATCTTTGCGGACGGGCGAGTTCGCGTCACCGGTTTCCGCAATGCGGTCTCGTGCGAGTTGAGCCGGAGCACTGGCGGTGGGCGCGCTCGTTGGAAAGAAAAGGCAGCGGCGGTTGTCGCGGTTGCCAGTGGTTGCCGGTAGTTGCCGGTAGTTGGCAGCGGTTGGTGGCGGTTGGTAGCGGGGGGGATACCTTGTTGGCGGTTTTGCGCTTGACGCTTGTTCGTTCCGGCGGCACTTTTCGCGAGCGTCTGCCCGTATGAGCAAGACACGAAAGTCACTTCTCTCTTACTCGGACGACCTTGGTGGTGAATCGCCGCCGAACGGTCAATGGCGGGAGCGTTTTGATTTTCTTTCGGCGACGGACATTTTGCGGTGGTTGCAAGGCGCGGCGTCGTCCGCACGGGCGGTTGTGCTGCAACGTTTTTTTAAGACCGGTGCCGGTGAATACGGGGCGGGCGATGTCTTTCTTGGCATTGGAGTTCCCGAACTGCGGCGGTGCGTCCGAAAGACGGCACCGTTGCCGTTTTCGGAAATCAGGGAACTCTTGATGTCGCGTTTCCACGAGGCGCGCGCGGTTGGGGTCTTGCTGCTCGTTGCGGGAAAGGTTGCGGGGATATCGGGAACTCCCGCCACGGTGCCGGCGGTTGGCGCGGCGGAGAGGGCGAAGCCGTTTGCGGGAAAAGTTGACGCAGCAAAGCAGGAGGAAATTTTCAACTTCTATTTGGAATGCGCCCGCCTCGGACGCATCAACAATTGGGACTTGGTGGATGTCTCGTGCAAGGAAATTGTCGGGCGGAGGTTGCTCGACAAGCGTGACCGCTCCATGTTGGTCAAACTCGCAAAGAACGGAAATCTCTGGGAGCAACGTATCGCAATTGTTTCAACGGGTTGTTTCATCACGCACGGGCAGTTCGATGACACGCTCAAAATTGCAAAAATCTTTTTTACCCATCCGCACGATTTGATTCATAAGGCGACGGGTTGGATGTTGCGCGAGGTCGGAAAAAAAGAGCGTTCGGTTCTGCGTGAATTTCTGACACAGAATGGGAGTGCCATGCCGCGAACGGCTTTGCGTCACGCTATTGAACATTTTGCGCCCGCCGAGCGCGCTAAATTTTTGCAAAGGGAAAAGATACGGACGAGGTCAAAACGGAGAGAACCTGAACAGAATTAAAACATGCCGCACGAACCTTCTTCGTCCCATCACGTTTCTGTTGTGACTGCCGACAGCGGCGCGCGCCGCCAACTTCCGGCGCTCGATGGCATCCGCGCTCTCGCGATAATCGGCGTTTACATCTTTCACGTCTGGCCTGCGGTCTTGCCGGGCGGATTCAAGGGGGTTGATGTTTTCTTTGTTTTGTCCGGTTTTCTGATAACGTCAATTATTCGCAAGAACCTTGCCGACGGCGTGTTCTCCTTCCGCGAGTTTTATTTAAGGCGGGTGCAGCGGTTGCTGCCGAACGCAGCACTCACGGTTGCCGCCACTGTTCTTTTTGTGGTTGTGTTTCTGCCGTCAAGTATCGCAAACCAAGCGGCACGCCACGGTTTGTGGAGTTTGTTTAACCTGTCTAATCTTTTTGCATACCGATACCTTGGCGATTACTGGGGGAGCGGCGCCGAGAATGTCCCGTTGACGCATTACTGGTCGCTTGGCGTGGAAGAACAATTTTATATCCTCTTCCCTTTGGTGTTCTTTCTGCTCTGGAAATTCCTCCGCCGATGGGTTCCTCTCGTTTTAATTGCTGGTGCGATTGTGAGTTTCGCGCTCTGTTTTCAGATGACTCGCGTGGATAAAATTACCGCATTTTATCTTCCGCAGTATCGTTTTTGGGAATTGCTTGCCGGTGCGGTGCTTGCTTGCGGGTGCAATCTTTTTGAACGCAATGTTGGGGGGGGGCATAAGTGTCTGCCATGCAATGGGTTGCGCTTGATTGGTTTGCTTTCCGGTTTTCTCGGAATCATTTTAATTGCAATCTCGTTTATCTATAAGGTCCCAAGCAAGACATTCCCAAGGGAGATTGCGTTGCTTTCTGTTTTAGGTAGCGTATGTCTGATTTATGCCGTCTTGGCACGGGGAACTTTCTTTAATCGTTTGCTTTCGCTTGCGCTGTTCACTGCGATAGGGCGCGTCTCTTATTCGCTTTATCTTTGGCATTGGCCGCCGATTGTTTTCGGAGGTTTGGTCTGTGAGTATTACTTCTTAAACAATTTTGATGGAGCACTCGCCCGCGCCGCCGGCGGTGTGATTAGCATTCTATTTGCGATTGCCGCTTATTTTCTTGTGGAA
>JAISSQ010000060.1 GCA_031273045.1 Puniceicoccales bacterium | reverse complement strand
CGTCCTCAAAACCGCACGCGCACGCCGCCGTAGGCGGTCACCGGCGCGGATGGGTAGCCGTAAACGACCTCGTAGTCGGCGTTGAAGAGGTTTTCGACGCGGCCGAAGACCTCGAAGTGCGCGCCCGAAATCTCGAAGCGGTAAGTCGCGTGGAGGCGGCCATACCAGAAGTTTTTCAGGTCGAGCCGCACGGGTGCCATACCGGTGGCGTCAACGTCTTCGGTGCCGTGCGTGAATGTCGCCGAGAAGCCGAGCGTCAACGCCTTCACCGGCTCGAATTCGGCGCCGGCGGTGAACGTGAAATCGGGGCGGCGCAGGAGGCGGTCGCCGCTTTTCCATCCGGCCCAGACGCCGACGCTGTCGGACTTGTAGCGCGCGTCGAGCAGCGCGGCGTTCGCGTGGAGGCGGACGCCTTTCCACGGCTTGATGTCGCCGGCGAGTTCGACGCCCTGCGCGAGCGACTTGTCAATGTTCACGCCGGTGGCACCGGTGACGTTGTAGCCGGCGTCGTATTCCGCCGTCCACTGAATGCGGTCGCGGTAGCGGCTGCGGAAGAGCGTGACGGCGACGCTCGCGCCTTCGAGCACGTCGAACGGCTGCGTGGCGCCGACCTCGAACGAGAACGATTGCTCGGGCTTGAGCCGCTGGGCGGCGACGGTGTCCGACGCGGCGTCGTAAGCGAACAGGTCGTAAGTCGGAATGGCGTAGGCGTTGGCGACGCGGGCGTGGAGCACGGTGCCGGTGGGCGCGAGGCGGTAGCGCGCGGTGGCGTCGCCGGTCCACGCGTTTTTGAAATCGCTGAACGCGCTATATCTGCCGGCGAGCGTGAGCGTGAGGTCGCGCACCGGCGTAAGCGTCACCTGCGCCCACGGCGAGTTGACGTCCAACTGCTCGTGGAAGCGCAGCGTCCTGCCGGTGGCGACGGTGTTCCACGAGGCGTCGTAGCCGGTCTCGGGGTAGGCGCGGTCGTAGTAGCGTTTCTCAAACGAGTAGCCGCCGGCGACGGTGATGACGCGGTTGATGCGCCACGACGCGGAGAGCGACACCTCGTGCGTGTCGGCGGTGTTGCGGTTGAAGTTCGCCGCCTGCCCCTTGTCGAAAAAGTAGTCGTTCCGCGCGTAAGAGTAGAACGCCTGAACCTCGACGTCCTCGCTCGGTTTGAACCGTGCGCCCGGCGAGACGAGCACGCTGCTCGCAAGCCCGCGGTCGGTGAGCGACGCCGATGTGCGGCGGTCGCCGGTGACGGGGCCGTAGGCGTAGGCGGTGCTGCGCGTGCCGGCGATGCCGTAGTCGGCGTCGGTGTAGCGGGCGACGAGGTTGAGCGTCACCTTGTCGTTAACGCGCCAGTCGAGGCGCGGCAGGAAGTTGAGGAACTGCGAGTCGCTGTTCGGGCGGAAGCCGTCGGACTTCGTCCACGAACCGCCGAGCGAGAAGCCGAGTTCGCCGAGGTCGCTCTTCGCCGAGATGCCCGCCGCCGAGACCGCTCCGCGAACGTAGCCGAAACTGCCGCCCTCGCCGGAGATGCCGCCGGCGGCGCGGGAGAAGTTGCCGGCGGGCTTGCCGGCGGCGGCGTCGGCAGCGTCGCGCTCCGCGAAGAACACGAACGGGTCAACGCTCTGCAGCCCGACGATGCCGCCGGCGGCGTTCGCGCCGAAAAACGCCGACGCCGCGCCGCGCTGGATTTGGACGGACGCGAGGTTGTCCGTGCCGAGTTGCAGCGCGTCGAGCGTGCCGAAGCCCGCGTTGAGCCGGCGGCCGTCGAGCGTGAACAGCGTCAAATGCGCGTCGGCGCCGCGAATGAACACGCTGCCGACATTGCCGTTGGCGTCGGCAAGCGACGTGACGCCGGCGAGCGTCCGCAGGACATCGGTGACGCCGTAATTGCCGGCGGCGCCGAGTTGCTCCGCGCCGATGTAAGACACCGACGGCGCGGCGTCCGCCAGCGGCTCCGGCAAGCGCGTTGCGACCACCACCACCGGCGCAAGACGCTGCGGCGCGGCGGCGGTGCCGGCACTGCCGGCGGTGCTGTTGCCGGCGGCGGTGCCGGCGGTTTTTTTGTCCGACTTTTCCGACAAGTCCGACGGCTGTGCGGCATCGCCGGCACCGGCGGCGAGCGGTGCGCCGGCGGCGAGCACCAGCCACGCGCCGGCAATGCCGGCGGCGGCGAGGGTTTTTCGGGCGAGCAAACGCCCAAGTTTGGCACCGGCGGTTTGTGCGCCGGCGACGTTTGCGCCGGCGGCGTGTGCCGGCGCGGCGTTGGATTGGTGAACAGTTTTCATTCTGCGATAAAAAGCGGCCGCATTGGCAGCCGCGTGTGTTCAACGCGCCGGCGTGGTGTTCGGACTCCGAATGACAGCACCGCACTTGCGACGCCCGCCCCTTCGCCGCCTTCACAGCCGGCACACCTGCCGCCGGCACTCGTCAAAAAGAGAGCACCGGCGCAGGAAGCACCAGCCATTGGCTTTTCGCGACCGCCGACCCGTTTGGGGCGACCGCTGGCGAACGGGGAACCATTCGTTACCGCAGCGCGACTGTTGCCGGTTTTCACGGCATTCCATCGCGCCAGCGCATTATTGGAGGAGGGTCATTTCAAAGAGCGTCTTTCAACAAACCGCCGCCGCCGTCGGCAGCAAGATGGAAGTGTGGCGGCTGTCGCCGCATGGAGCGTGCGAGCCGACTTGAAAGTCGGCGCTCCATGTGGGAACTACGGGCGCGGGGGGGGACTTCATCAGGAGCAGCCCTGCCGCCGCCGCCGCCCAACCTGCGGCGCGCCACTCCGTCGGGATTGCCGGCAGCGAGGGCAGTTTGGCGTCGAGCGCGACCGACCACGCCGTCAGTGCCGCCGGCAGCGCGACGGTGAACACCAGCGCGTAGGGGACTTTGCCGAGCGCGCGCGAACCGGCACCGGCACCGGTATCGGCGTCGGCGTCCGTGCCGAGGTGGAGTTTCGGGGTTCGCACGGGCGGGGTTATTTCCCGCCTTCGAGTTTGAGTTTTGTCTGCAACTCGGTGAGCCGTTTGTCGGCGGCGGCGCGCACACCGCTGTCGCTGTCGTTTTTGGAAATGTGGGAGAGCAGGTAGTGGTCGGTGAGCGCGCCGACGGCGGCGGTGCGGATGTTCACGTCGGGGCTGGTCTTGGCGTATTCGGCGAGGCGTTTCTGGTCGCGGGTGCTTGAGACGGCGGCGGCGCGCACAATCCACGAGCGGTCGTCGCGCACGATGGTCGCGAGCGTGTCCTCGTCCTTGATGCAGCGGGCGGCGGTGGCGCGCAGGGTCTCGGAGACGGATTTGAGGGCGACGTCGGCGAGGGTCTTCTCGTCGGTCATGCGCCGGACGGCGGCGTCGGCGATGGGCGATTCGACGGCGGTTCGGGCGACGTAGGCGAGCCAAGCGTTGTCGGAGAGACGGTTCACGGCGGCGGTGCGCACGGCCTCGTTGGTCGCGGAGACGGCGACGTAGGCGAGGCGTTCGGGGTTTTCGAGTTTCGCGACGGCGGCGATGGAGACCGGGAGCGTCTTGCTGCCGATGGCGACGTCCGCGAGCAGTTTCTGGTTGTGCAGCCCGTTGACGGCTTCGAGTTGTTCCTGCGGCGTGCCGGTGCCGAGGGCGATTTCGGAGCGTTTCTGGTCGGCGAGGAGCGAGTCCTGCTCGTTGGACGCGCAACCGCCGGCGGCGATGGCGAGAGCGAGCGCGGCGGCGGCGGCGGCGGAGCGGAGTGGGAGACGGTTCTTGGAGTGTTTCATGGGATTGCGAATGAGTGAGTTGAGGGCGCGCATTGAGAATGCGCGCAGGGGTGTGACAAGCGCGAAAACCGTTGCCGTCGGAACGCCGCCGGTGGCGTTAGAAAACAACTCGGAGCGCGGCGGTGGTGTAGTTGAAGTAGCCGTTCTTCTGGCCGCGAAACTCGTTCGTGCGCATGACCTCGGCGATTTCGATTCCGACCGCGCCCCAGCGCACGAAGAAGCCGAGCGTGACCTGCCCGACCCACGGGTTGCGGCGGACGCTCGGACTGTTGTCGCGCCAGAGATTGCCGTCGAGCCGCGCGTCGCGTCCCTTGGCGTCGAACTGCGCGTCGAGGAAGATGAACGCCGCGTCGGGAGCCCAGTGCAGCGGGGCGGTGTATTCGGCTTCGGTGCCCGGGCGCACGAGGGCGTTCGCGCCGTGCAGCGTGGAAGTGCCGAAATCCTTCGGCAGCCCGTAGCCGACGCGCCACTGCATGCCGACCTGCGCGTAGTCGCGCACGGTTCCGGCTTCGAGGCGGACGCGCGGCAGCCAGTCGAGTTCCAGTCCGGGCGCGTCGAGCCACCGGTAGCGGGCGACGCGCGTCCACGCGAGTTGCACATACGGCTCGTCGCGCAACTGCGTGTGCCAGCCGCCGCTCTCCTTCACGTCAATGACCGCGTGCCACCAGTTCTGGACCTGACCGGCGCGCGCGGACGGACCGAGGACGCCGATGCCGAGTTCGAGTGTGTCGAGCCGCCGCGCCGTCTCGCTGGAAAATCCGAGCGTTCCGTAGAGCAGTCCCGCGTAGGGATGGTCTCCCGCCGGCGGTGTCGTGTCGTGCTCGTAGAACGGCGTGTAGAATTCGTGCGTGGCGGAGAGGTGCCAGCGGTAGGCGACCGGTTCGGCGGCGGTGCGCGCGGCGAGCGGCGAGATGGCGAACAGGTCGCGTAGCACCACCGGCAGCGCTTTTGTGAACACTTCCTCCGAGGTGTAGGTGAAGCGCATGCCGTTCGTGTAGTAGCGGTCGCTCCAATAGATGTCGTTCTCGGCGCGCGCCTCGAACGCGGCGCGCTTGGGCGCCGAGAGCACCGGTGCCGGCGCGACCTTGGAGACGACGACGCCGTCCTCGCCCTCGTCGTCGCCGGCGGTCGTGGCGGTCGCGGTGTTCGCGGCGGCGGGAGAGACGGTGCTGCCGGCGGCACCGGCGGCGGTTGCGGTTGCGAGCACCGGCACGGTTGCGGCGGCGGCGAGCAACGCGCGGAAGGTTCGTTTGGTCATGGTGGAGCGGAGTGAGAGGGAGAGGGGAGCGGCGACGGCGATGGCGGCGGCGGCGACTGGGTCAGGCGGATTTCGCGGCACCGGTGGCGGCTTTGTGCTCGGCGACGAGTTGGTAGAAGCGGGCGAAGAGCGGCGCGGCGTCGTTGGGACCGGGGCCGGCTTCGGGGTGGTATTGGACGGAGAAGACCGGCTTGTCGCGCAGGCGGAGGCCGGCGACGGTGTTGTCGTTAAGATTGATTTCGGTGACGACGGCGCCGGCGCGTTCGACGCTCTCGCGGCTCGCGGCGAAGCCGTGGTTCTGCGCGGTGATGCTCACGATGCCGTTCTCGACGTTCTTGACGGGCTGGTTGCCGCCGCGGTGCCCGAACTTCAACTTGTAGGTCTCGGCGCCGATGGCGTGGGCGATGATTTGGTGGCCGAGGCAGATGCCGAACACCGGCAGACCGGCGGCGATGAGGGCGCGGGCGGCGTCGTGCGCGTAAGCGAGAGCGGCGGGGTCGCCGGGGCCGTTGGAGAGGAAGACGCCGTCGGGCGCCCACGCGAGCACTTCGGCGGCGGGTGTTTTCGCGGGGAAGACGCGCACGTCGAAGCCGGCGTTTGCGAGGCGTTTGAAGATGGAACTCTTGGCTCCGAAATCGTAGGCGGCGACGCGGTAGCGCGGGCGCGCCGGGTCGGGCAGGCGGTCTTTCAACAGCGAGGTTCCCGGAACGGTGAACGGCGGCGGGGCACCGGCGTAATCGCCGGCGGCGGCGCAGGTGACGTCGCCGACGAAGTCCGCGCCGACGGTTCCGCGCCACTCGCGGGCGATGCGCACGGCGTCGTCACTGGCGATGTTTTCCGTCGAGAGGCACGCCTTCATGACACCGGCGACGCGCAGTTTCTTGGTGATTGCGCGGGTGTCCACCTCCTCAATTCCCGGCACGCCGTTGTCGCGCAGATAATCGCCGAGCGGCTGCGCGGCGCGCCAGTTGCTGACGATTGGGCTGAGCCGGCGGACGACGAGGCCGGCGCACTTGACGGAGCCGCTTTCGACGTCGTCGGGATTCACGCCGTAGTTGCCGATTTCAGGGAACGTCATCGTGACGATTTGCCCGAAGTAAGACGGGTCGGTGAGGATTTCCTGATAGCCGGTCATACTGGTGTTGAAGACCGCTTCACCGGCGACGGTTGCGGTGGCGCCGAACGCCCGCCCGCGAAACACGCTGCCGTCCTCAAGCGCCAGCACTGCGTTGAACCCTGCGTTGAAACTCATGAGCGCGGCAGGAAAGCGGGCGCGCCGGCGTTTTGCGAGAAATGAATGAGAAGGAAGGATGAAGGTTGAAGGATGAAGGATGAAGGTTGAGGGATGAAGGGTGGGGGCGGCATCGGTGGTGCTGGCGGCACCGGTGGTGGCAAACTCGCGTTGTCCCGCGCCGACGGTGCGCGTAGTGTGCGCGGCATGGTCATTGAACACGTCGCCTTCCAGCACCCCGCGCCCGTCGAGGCCGCAGAGTGGTATTGCGCGCAACTCGGACTGCGCGTCGCCCGCGCTTCGGACGGACCCGCCAAAGCGCGCTTCCTCGCCGACTCCGCCGGACGCACCGTCCTTGAAATCTACCGCAATCCGGCGGCACCGGTGCCGGACTATCCCGCGCAAAGCCCGCTCACGCTGCATGTCGCGCTGCTCTCCGACGCCCCCGACGCCGATGTCGCGCGCCTCACCGCCGCCGGCGCGACGCTCGTCGAAAAGCCCGCGCCGACCGCCGACGGCGACCTGCTTGGCATGTTGCGCGACCCGTGGGGCGTCCCGCTGCAAATCGTCCTGCGCGCCAAGCCGCTCCTCGGCTGAACACCGCCGCCGCCGGCACCGGCACCGCCTTCCCACTCGCTCCCGTCATGCTCGGTCACTCCGCTGAATCTCGCGCCGCCGCGCCGCTGTCGCGCCGCCGGTTCAGCGACGCCGAACTCGACGCCATCGCCGCGCAAGCGCTCGCCGTCACCGGCGACACCTTCGACGCCGGCGACGCCTCCTCCGTCGCTGCCAACGCCGCGCTCGCGGACGCCACCGGCGACGAGTTCGACGACACCGCCGGCGAGGAGACCGCCGCGTCCGCTGCTGCCGAGCCGCCGCCGCGCGCCGCGCTCGACTTGACGCCGCCGGTGTTCGCTCCGGGCGGCTGGCTGCACGAGAACCTCGGCTTGCAGCACCGGTCGCAACAGGCGTCGCTCGCGGCGGCGGCGGCGCGCGCGTTCGCGTCGGACTCGCCCCTGCTCGCCGAGGCGGGCACCGGTGTCGGCAAGAGCATCGCCTACCTCGTGCCCGGGCTGCTGCACGCGCTCGACGCGGGGCGGCAAGTGGTCGTCTCGTCGAACACGATTTTGCTTCAGGACCAGATTTTGCACAGCGACTTGGCGAAGTGCCGCGCGCTGTTCGAGGCGACGCCGGAGTTGCGCCGCTTCGCGGGGTTCAAGACCGCGCTGCTCGTCGGCCGCGCCAACTACCTGTGCTCGACGCGGCTGGCGCGCGCGTTCGCGCAACACGCCGGCGGCGTTCCCGTCAACGTCGCCGCCAATTCCGCCGCCGCCGCCGCCGGCAGTGCCCCTGTTCAGGGCGAACTCTTCGACACCACGGCGCAGCGCGGCGAGTTGCAGGCGTTGCTCGAATGGGCGTCGCGCACGGAGACGGGACTCTACGAGGAGATTCGCGACGTGGTGTCGCCGGAGGTCTGGGACTGGGTGAACGCCGACTCCTCCGTGTGCAATCCGCGCAACTGCCGTCCCGACACGTGTCCGCACCAGCGGGCGAAGGCGCGCATTGCCGGTGCCAGCATCATCATCGTCAACCACGCTCTGCTGCTCTCGCTCATCGCCGCCGGTGCTGGGCGCAAGGCGGGCGCGCGCGGCGTGCTTTTCCCGAACGACTTCCTTGTCATTGACGAGGCGCACACGCTGCCGGCGGTGGCGACCGACCACTTCGGGTTCAGCGTGAGCGCGCGCGCCGTCGAGCGGCAGTTGAAGATGCTGTGGAACCCGAAGCGCAACCGCGGCTTTTTGAGCACCTACAACAAGAATTTCGACTTCTCGGCGGTCATGGAGGCGTTCCTCGTGTGCGACGAATTCTTCGGCGAAATCGGCGCGCGCGTCCTCGGCGAAAAATCCATCCTCCGCCTGACCCGCCCCGATTGGATTGCGCCGCGCCTCGCCGCCCCGCTCACCCGAATCATCGCGCGCCTCTGCGAAATCGCCCGCATCGAAACCGACCGCAACCGGTGCGAGGAAATCGGCGACTTCCGCCGCCGCCTCACCGGATACCGCGACGCGCTCAACGAAGCCGTCGCCCTCGCGAACGTCCCCGACAGCGTCTATTGGGTCGAGCGCGGCGGCACCGCCGGCCGCAACGTCTCCGTCAACAGCGCGCCGCTCGACGTCGCCCCGCTCCTGCGCGAGCACCTGCTCGAACGCAAGACCTCCGTCCTGATGACCAGCGCGACGCTCACCGACGGCGCCGACATGCGCCGCTTCAAACTGCTCACCGGCAGCGAGAGCGCCGCCGAACTCATCGAACTCTCCCCCTTCGACTACCGGCGCAACATGGAGATTTACATCGCCGCCGACACCCCCGCCGCCGCCGCCGAGCGTGACGACTGGCTCGCCGACGTTGCCGCCCGCTGCGCCGCCGCCGTCCCGGGCGGAACCCTCCTCCTGTGCACAAACCACGGCGACGTGCGCAAACTCGCCGCCGCGTTGCCGGCGCGCCTCGAAGCCCTCGCCGCCACCGGTGATGACGCCGCCAACGCTGCCGGTGACGCCGCCAACGCCGCCGGTGCCGCCACCGCCGCTCCCGCGAACGCCGTCGCCCGCCCTGTCCTCGCGCAACTCGCCGGCACACGCCGCACGCGCCTCGTCGCCGACTTCGCCGCCGCCGGCAACGCCATCCTCATCGGCACCGACAGTTTCTGGACCGGCGTGGACGTCCCCGGACCCGCCCTCTCGCAAGTCATCATGACCAAACTGCCCTTCGAGAACATCTCGCACCCCGTCGCCGAGGCGCGCGCCGAGTGGGTCGAGTCGCAGGGACGCAGCGCGTTCGCCGAGTTGTCGCTGCCGGCGGCGCTCATCAAATTCCGGCAGGGCCTCGGCCGCCTCATCCGCAAACTCGACGACCGCGGCCGCCTCGTCATCCTCGACTCGCGCGTGCTCGTGAAGCCCTACGGCCGCTCGTTTGTCGCCGCCCTTCCGCACCCCGATTTCCGCCGCTTCACCCGCGCCACCCTCGGCGAAGTCATCAAGCCCTACCGGTGAAAACCGCGCCGGAACGCCCCCGAAAAATGGCGCGAAAAAACCTGTTGACGCCCGCCGCCGGCGCCGGCTTACTGCGCCTCCTTTCCTAACCATAACCTACAGAACTATGGCACAAGAACCCAACACCAACACCAACAACACCGCTCCCGAAATCATCGAGCAGAACGGGCAGAAACTCGCCCTCGTTTCGACCATCAAAACGGTCGAGACCAACCGCGAGTTCCAACGCAACGTGCAAATCGTTCAGCAGCAGCGCCAAGCCGCGATTGAACTCAAAAAGCGCGTTGAACAGGCCCTGACGCTCCCCGAAAAGGAAGCGCTCCAGAAGAACCTCGACGCGACCCTCAAGTCGCTCGACGCGAACAACGCGCTCATGACGAAGACCTACGGGTTTTCGCTCCTGCGCAACTACGTCATCTCGTTCGTCAAGACGCGGCTCTACACGCCGCTGACCGACGAGGAGTTCGGCAAAATCTCGCCGGAGGACAAGGCGAAGCCCGATGCCATCAAACTCATCGAAGGCAAGGCCTACCTCTACATCGCGTCCATCGAGGGCGTCGCCGCGAACGACATCTTCCGCCAGAACGTCCAACTCGTTCAGGTGCAGCGCAACCGCCTCATCCAACTCAAGCAGGCGCTCGACCGCCCGGGCTTGAAGGACGAGGACAAGGGCAAACTGCAGGAGGAGTTCAACAAATCCGAGGAGGTTCTCAAAAAGAACAACGAGGAGATGGTGAAACTCTACGGCTTCTCGCTGATGCGCAACTACCTGCTCGAAGTCGAAGAGTCGCAACTCTACACGCCGCTCACCGCCGAAGAGGCCGCCAAACTGCCCGCCGCCGCCGCTCCGGCCGCCGCGACGCCGGCAATCGAGGCGCCCAAGGCCGAGGAGAAAAAGGCGGACAAGCCCGCCAAGAAATAAGCGCCACCGGCGCCTCTCTCCGGCTTGACGCCGCGAGGCGGTTCCAACTTTTCAACCGCCTCGCAACACCCGACGCCTCCGCCAAAAGCGGGGGCGTTTTTTTGCGCCAGCCCGTCGCCGCTGGTGCCAAGCCCGCCGTTGCGCCGGCGCGCCGCCGGTGGTGGAATGCGCGGCGTTATGCAGATTGAAATCCCGTGGGAAAAGAAGGTCGCCGCCGTCGAGGCAGGCGTCTCGCTCGACGAGGTCGAGGCAACGATGCTCGCGCTCTGGCTCGCCGACGCCAACGAGGACGCCG
>JAISSQ010000051.1 GCA_031273045.1 Puniceicoccales bacterium | reverse complement strand
CCAGTCCGCGCACCACTCCCAGACGTTGCCGTGCATGTCGTGAAAACCCCAAGCGTTGGGCTGCTTTTGCGCGACTGCATGGGTTCCGCCTCCGCTGTTCTTCCCATACCACGCCATCGCTTCCAGATTCCCCGCATAGTCACCGGTGGTGCCAGCGCGACAGGCATATTCCCACTGTGCTTCCGTCGGCAAACCGTATTCATAGCCACTGGGCAAGCGGCCGGCGGCGCGTTCTTGTTCCGTCAATTTCTTGCAGAATGCCACAGCATTGTCGTGGCTCACCCAATTCATCGGGAAGTTTTCGCCAACATTTCCCAAGAAACGCCGCTTCACGTCTTCATAGTTTTCCAATCCGTAGTTCTTAAAGAATTCCTTCAAGGTGATTAAACAGCTCTCCTTGTTGTCCTTTCCCGGCCAGCACTCGGCAGAACTATTCCAAGCCACGTCGAATTGCTCTTGAAGGGAAGTGCCCATCACCGCCTTCCACTGCGCTTGCGTCACCGCCGTCTTACCCAGCCAAAACGGCTTCGAGATGGAAACCTTGTGGACAGGTTTCTCGACGCCATCGCCGTTGCCGGTAGAATCCCCCATCATGAACGAACCAGCAGCGACAGGAAGCAGGTCAAGAACGCTCCCGTCGGAAATGTTAACCCTATGTTGCTGACCAAACGGCGGAGCGTGGCGAGCGGAATCGGGCGGCTTCGACGGTTTGTCGCAGCCGGCGGCAAAACCAAGCACAAGCACGACCACGAAAACGGCAACACAGGCGGAGCCAACACGCACAAGGAACGCAGATGAGGCGCGCCCAAAGGAAAGGAAAGAGGTCTTCATAAGAGTAAGGAGGGGAGGAAGCGAAGAACCCTATTTCTCAAAATTTGTTCCGCAGGATTTTTCTGTGGCAAAATGCGACATTCCGAATGGGCAAGGAAAGCAGTTCGCCGCCCACCGCCGGCGGTGCTGTTCGCCGGTCCGCTCCCGTGCGACAAGACGACACTCGCCCGCTCCCTGCCGCGCGCCGCCTGCTTCGACATGGACAAGACCGGGAGGCGCGAACGCACCGAGCGCAACACGGGCTTCGGGTGTCCGGTGGACAAGAATTTCACCGTAAAGACGGGTAGCAGGTGAAGCGGTCGCGCAGCGCGCCTTGGACTTCGTAGTAAGGAATGACCTTCAGCCCTTTTAATGCGCCGGCACTGGCGGAGGCAGCACCGGAACCACCGCCGGCGTCACCGGCACCACCGGTACCGGAACCACCGGCGGTGCTGTCGGCGAACATGTAATGCAAACCGTCGCTGCCGGTGGGCATCAAGTTTTTGAGCAGGTTATCTTTGGTGAACGGTAGCGTGACTTGCCCGCGTTTGCTGACGGCGTCTCCGGCGACGGCGAGCAGGATGGGACCGTATTCGAGGGCGTAGGCGTTGGCGAATCCGGGCGTGGTGCCGGCGTATTTTGTGAGCCGCAGTTTCATTGGAAGAACGAACGAGATTTCGTCGCCGGTTTTCCACTGCCGGTCGAGAGTCAAATAGGTTCCCGGCGCACCGGTGCCGGCGGGGCTTCCGTTGACGTTGACCGCCACTTCCGACGCCGCCCAATTGGGAATGCGCAGTCGCAGTGCGAACGGCGTTTTTGCATTCGTCGCTCCTGACGTTGCCGGTGTTTTTTCAAACACCAGCGTCACTTTGTTATCGAACGGGAAGCGTGTTTTCATTTGCACAGTGTGGCCGTTGTGCGTGATTGCGGACTCGTTGTATAAATCAACAAACAGACCGTCGGCGGCGGTCTTGTAAATGAACTCCGGCAGCGCGCCGAGAATGCGCGTCCCCTGCCCTTCGCAACAAGTGTTCCGCTCGCGCTCCTCGTGCGAATGCTTCGGCGCGACGAGCCAAGCGTGGTAAAGAATGTCACCGGTGGCGGTCTGGTTTGCGAGCGCGACGTTGTAAACGGACTTCTCGATTTCCGCCGCGTATTTTTCGTCGAGCGGGCTGATGCGGCGCAACTGCTGGTTCAGGTAAATCCAAAATGCGTTTCCACAAAACTCGCCCGTGCACTGCCGCAACGAGTAGGAGTTCGGCGCGTAGTAGCCGCCGTTTTCGCAAATGGCGAGCGCACCGCCGGTGTGCTCGAAGTATTTGTTGAAAATCTCCCAACCGCCCTTCGCCGCTTCGAGGTATTTCTCGTCGCCGGTGGCGAGCCACAAATCGAAAACGGCGTTGATGGGTTGCACCAAATAAGAATGCGACCGGTCGTATTGATACTCGTTGATGGCCTTGTAATCGCGGGCGATGAGTTGTTTAAGCCAATGGTTCAGTTGCAGATAACGCTGCACAACCTGTATGTCGGCGGTCTTGCCAACCGGCGTCTCAACGTAGAGCCGAGTTGACGGAATCAATCCCTGACAACCGAACGAGGCGTGCAGCAACATCTCCGGCAGATACGGGCATTGGTTGAACCAATCGTTGGCGCGGCGCGCGACGGAGAACGCTTTTTTATTGCCGGCAATGCCCGCCTCAATGAGTCCCATTGTGAACCACGCGCGGGCGTAGCCGCCCTCCTCGCCGCCCTCCAACATATTGCGTTCGGGAAAACCGTAAGCGTAGCCGCTCGGCGAAATGCAGCCCTCGATTTCATTCACAAGCGCGTCGAGCCGACCGCGCAATTCGGCGTCCTCGCGCCAGCGCAAATAACCACCGGCGCCCATCATAAAACGACCGGCGTTCGAGCCGCCGAGAACGCGCAGCCACGGCGAGTTGTTGTTGGGCAAATAATCGCGTTTCGCGGGAACGGGTTTGCCGGCGCGCTGGCGAAAATCACGCGCCAAATCAGACACCGAAAAACCGTTCAACAGGTAATGTTTGTTGCGTTCGAGCGCGATGCCCAAAAGGCCGCCGACGGTGACGCCGCCGCGGGGCGTCGAAAGCGGCGGAACAACCGGTTTCCACGTGGCGGCGTCGGTGACGTTTTCAGGATGGTCGTAATGCGCGAACTCGCCGTCGGGACGACGCGGACGCAGGAAACGTTTTTCGTTTTGCGGCTTTGTTTTGAACGAGTGCGAGAGCGTGCCGTGCTGACCGATTTCCACGCCACCGGCGACCACTTCAAAACGCCAAAGTTGGAATGCGAATTTTCCGCGCCCCGCCGGCGGCAATTTCGCGACCGTCAGCCGCACGTAGCGGGCGGTCGTGTCTTTGGAAAACGACTCGACCTTGTGCGCGTTTGAACCGTCGCAGTCGGCGCCGGTGGCATCGTGGAATAGTTCGGCGTGCGCGAACGCGGCGTCGCCGTCCTTCGCGGTTTCAATCTTGAAGCGCACCGGAAAAAGCATCCGCACATTCGGCGTGCCATACCAACCGTGGTTGGCGACACACGGGAAAAGTTTGACGGTGTCGAAGCGCGTCTCCTTGCCCAAATCAATTTGCAGGAACGGCGCGGCGTCGGCGCGGTCGCACGCCGGCGAGCGATAAGAAAACCAATTTGCCCTGACGGCCGCGACGCGCTCGACACCGAGCGGTCCACCCTTCAAATCCGCCACCGGCGGCGTGCCGGCGGCGGCGGACGACGAGAAAAGCAACGGTTGAAGAGCGAGAAGAGCACCGGCGTAAAGAGCGCGGCGAAGGGGGCACAGGACAGCGCGGGAGAAGGAACAGAGTGTTTTCATTGCGGAAGCACAAACAAGCGCGCGACATGGAAGTTCCCTGCAAGCACACACAGGCCTAACAAAAGCCGTGCCTCCACGCGACACTCGCCATACGTCTCAAAGCATCCTTGCCATTGATGCCTTGTATCATTTACGGATGGAACCGTCTCTGTTGATGCAGACCATGTTCCGGTGCCACGGTGACCGCCTTCCGATTGGTGCAAATCAACGACGAGGCTAGCGTAGAGAGCATGGAGGTCCAACCGCAGTGACCTGCACTCAATTTTCAAGCGCAGGCACATTGGAGGAAAGAATCTTTTTGATTTTACCGGGTTGCGCCCAATTGCATTTTCCGGCACCGTTGAGTTGGGTGAGCAGTGTGGGAATTTGTGAATGACGAAGTGCGGTGC
>JAISSQ010000229.1 GCA_031273045.1 Puniceicoccales bacterium | reverse complement strand
AATGGACTTCCCGCTTTTCAACGGTCCGTTCGCGCCGACGTGGCAGTCAATCCACGAGAACTACCGCGATTATCCGGCGTGGTTGCGCGAGGCGAAGTTCGGCATTTGGGTGCACTTCGGGCCGCAGGCGAGCGGGATGAGCGGCGATTGGTATGCGCGGCATTTGTATATGCAGGGGCAGTCGGCTTACGCGAATCACCTGCGCGACTTCGGGCATCCGTCCGAGCCGGGCAAGGGCTACAAGGACATTCTGCGGACGTGGAACCCCGTCAAATACGACCCCGCCGCGCTCGTCCGCCGCTACCACGACGCCGGTGCGCGCTTTCTCTTCGTGCAGGCCGTGCACCACGACAACTACGACCTGTGGAACTCCGCCTTCCAGCCGTGGAACTCCGTCAACATCGGTCCCAAGCGCGACCTGCTCGCCGAGTGGAGCCGCGCCGCGCGCGCCGCCGGTATGCGCTACGGGCTGACGTTCCACCACGAATACACGTGGTGGTGGTGGGAGACGGCGTTCCGCAGCGACCCGCGCGGCGCGAAGAAGGGCGTCCCTTACGACGGCGCGCTCGTCTATTCGAACCCGCTCGGCAAGGGCGAGTGGTGGGAGGGCTTCGACCTGCGGTTGCTCTACGGCGCGGGGCTGCGCGAATACGGCGAAATCGCCCGCCGGCAATACACCTACAAGGAGGGCGTCTTCGGGCGACACCTGCCTTACGCGAAGTGGTATGCGACGCAGTGGGCGCTGCGCATTCTCGACGCCGTCAACAAATACGACCCCGACTTCATCTACACCGACGGCAACGACACGCAGCCGTTCAGCGGCAAACGCAGCGGCTCCGGCTACCGGTGCGACGCCGCCCAGCGCGTCATCGCCTCCTACTACAACCAAGCGCTCGCGAACCACGGCACCGCCGACGTTTTCAGCATCGTCAAGTTCCACCCCGCCGGTCGGCGCGGCGTCGTCACGACGTTCGAGGGCACCTACCCCGAAGGCATCAAGACCGACCAAGCGTGGATTGGCGAGAACCCCGTCGGCGACTGGTATTACGGCAAGGGCTTCACCTACACCGCCGCCGGCGTCATCCGCTTTCTGCTCGAATGCGTCTCACGCGACGGCGCCTACGCCGTGAGCATTCCCATTCGCCCCGACGGCTCGCTCGCGCCCGAATGCGACGCGATGCTCACCGAGATTGGCGCGTGGCTGCGCGTCAACGGCGCCGGCATTTACGGCAGCCGCGCGTGGCGCGAATTCGGACAGGTCACGACCGACCCCGCCACCGGCAAACGCCGTCTCACCCCGTGGGGCAAAATCGGCCGCCGGCAGGCCGACGCTGTGTTCACCACCGGCGATTTCCGGTTCACGCTCGGCGCCGACGGTGCGCTCTACGCCTACTGCCTCGCCGTCCCCGCCGCCGGCGAGACCGTTGAAATCAAGGCGTTGGGAACGAAGAACAAGGACGCGGAAAAAGTCACCGGCGTCTCGCTGCTCGGCCACACCGGCACCGTCAAATGGAGCCAGACCGCCGAAGGATTGCGCATCGAATTTCCAGCCGCCGGTGGTGCCGCCGGCAGCGAAAAATTCCGCACCGCCGTGTGCTTTCGCATCGCGCTCAAAGACGCGGAAAAGGGCGTTGCGCCAAAAGTCCGTCAGAGTGAAGTTCGCGAGGTTCCAAACCAATGAGCGTCTCCTTGAAAAACATCCGGGTCGTGCGATTTGAGCGGGAGGCGTTGCTGACGCCGCCGGCACTGTCGCCGGACGCGCTGCGGACGCCCCATCCCGCCGCCGCCGAGGTCGTGCAGAAACTGCGCTTCCTCGGCTACGGCGTCGAAATCGCGGGCGGCGACAACGTTCTGTCAGCCGCCACCGGTGGTGCCGGCACCGTCGCCACGGCGGACATCCTGTTCGTCTCGCCCAACCTCAAGGGAGCCGGAAATGCCGCGCTCAAAGCCGGAATGCGCCTCGCGTGGCTCGCGCCGGCGGCGACCATTCACCCCGCCGGCAACGCCTTCGTTCTGCGCGAACTCGCCGACCTCCCCGAACGGCTGCGCGAGGCGGAGACGGAATCCCTCCGCCGCGAAAAACCCTCCCGCGACGCCCGCAACCTGCTCGCGCTTTTGCGCGGCGTCCCCGACGAGGGGCCGTGGCCGCAGGGACGCAAGCACGAGGAGGACGAGCGCGGCGTCGGCGACCTGATTTTGGAAATCGCGGCGAAACTCGGTCGCAACGAGCACCCGTTGCGCGCGCTGCGCGGTCGCTGGCTGGAAATCATCGGCAACGCGAAACTCGCCGGCGTCTGCGAACCGCACGACATCACCACCGGCGGTGCCCTGCGCGTGCACTGCCCGAACGCCATCGTCCGTACGGAAATGCAATGGCTCGTGCCGAAAATCCTCGCCGCCGTCACCGGCATTCGGGGCTGCGAAAAAATCAAGAAGGTCAGTTTCCACGTCTGACGGCGGTCGAACCTTCCGGTGCCGCGCCCGCCGAATGCCGTCTCGCGCCGCGCTGCCGGTGGCGTTTTCATCGGCGGCGCATGTCAGAAGGTTCCTGTGAAACCAAAAACATCGTCCTGCTGGGCGCGACCGGCTCGATTGGCGAAAGCACGTTGCGCGTTGTGCGGAAGCACCCGGAGCGGTTGCGCGTCGCCGGCATCGCGGCGAACACGCGGTGGCGCGAACTCGCCGG
>JAISSQ010000161.1 GCA_031273045.1 Puniceicoccales bacterium | reverse complement strand
GCGGAGACGAGGGCGTTGACGGCGGCGGTCTCGATGCTGCTGTCGAGGCCGCAGCCCCAGAAGCGGGCGTGGTCGCTGTCGCGCTCGATGCAGACGTAGGCGGCGGCGGTGGCGTCGCTGCCGGCACCGACGGCCTGCGAGCGGTAATCGCGCAGGGTGAAGTTTTTCCAGCCGGCGGCTTCGAGGGCGTGGACGAAGGCGTTGAGCGGGCCGTTGCCGGCGCCGCGCAAGACGCGCTCCGCGCCATCGCGCCGCGCCACGGCGCGGATTTCGAGCGAAGGGGCGGCACCGGCACTGCCGGCACTTGCGCCGCTGCTGGTGCTTGCGGCACCGCTGGCACCGGTGGCGGCGTGAACGCCGCCGCTGCAACTCGATTGGCTACCGGCACTATCTACCGCCCTATGCTCAAAACTCACCACTGCCACCGGTGCTGTCAGGTTCACAAAGTGTTCCTTGAAGGCGGCGTGGATTTCGGCGGGGGAGAGGTCGCGGCGGGCGCGGTCGGCGAGGGTGTTGATGACGGCGCCGACTTGCGGGTGCATCGCCTTCGGTAGGTCCAAGCCGAACTCGCGGTCGAGAATGTAGGCGACGCCGCCTTTGCCGCTCTGCGAGTTGACGCGGATAATCGCCTCGTAGCCGCCGCCGATGTCGCGCGGGTCAATCGTCAAGTAAGGCACTGCCCACGGGGCGGCGTCGCGCTCGGCGTCGGGGAGGGCGTCGCGCAGGTCCATTCCTTTTTTGATGGCGTCTTGGTGCGAGCCGGAGAACGCGGTGAAGACGAGTTCGCCGGCGTAGGGGTGGCGCGGGTGAACGGGCATTTTGACGCAGCGTTCATAGACCTCGCGGACGGCCGGCAGGTCGTCGAGCGCGAGTTGCGGGTCAACGCCGGCGGCGTAGAGGTTGAGGGCGACGTTGACGATGTCGAGGTTGCCGGTGCGTTCGCCGTTTCCGAAGAGCGTGCCTTCGACGCGGTCGGCGCCGGCGAGCAATCCGAGTTCCGTGGCGGCGGTGCCGGTGCCGCGGTCGTTGTGCGTGTGCAGGGAGACGACGGCGGCGGTGCGCCGGCGGTGCGCTTCGAGTTGCCGGCAGAACCACTCGATTTGGTCGGCGTAGATGTTGGGCGTCGTCCACTGAACGGTTTCGGGGAGGTTGAGGATGATTGGGTCGGCGTCGGTCGGCTCCCAGATGTCCATCACCTGCTCGCACACTTCGAGGGCGAACTCGGTCTCGGTGTCGGAGAAACTCTCCGGCGAGTATTCGAGGCGCATTCCGGGAAGCGCGGGGGCGAGGCGTTTGACGAGTGCGGCGGAGTCGGCGGCGATGCGCTTGATGTCGGCGCGGCTCGCGTTTCCGAAGGTGACGCGCCGTTGCAGCGGCGAGGTGCTGTTGTAGATGTGGACGATGGGGCGCGTGGCGCCGCGCAACGCCTCGAAGGTGCGCAGAACGAGGTGCTCGCGGCACTGCGTGAGCACTTGCACGGAGACGTCGGCGGGAATGAGGCGGCGTTCGATGAGTTCGCGGCAGAACGCGAACTCGGTGTCGCTCGCGGCGGGGAAACCGATTTCGATTTCCTTGAAACCGAGGCGGACGAGCAGTTGGAAAAATTCGAGTTTCTCGGCGACGCCCATCGGCGACGCGAGCGCCTGATTGCCGTCGCGCAGGTCAACGCTGCACCAGATTGGGGCGCGGTCGGCGACGCGGTCCGGCCACCGGCGGTCGCTCAACGCCGGCGCGAGCGCGAACGGTCGGTATTTGGTTATTGGCGAGTGTTGCATGACTGAAAGCGGAACTGAAAGGCGGGGCGGCGAAACTGCGGAAGCCGCCGGCGGGAAAGGGATTGGAAGGGCGGGAGGGGATTACGTCGTGCGCACGGGAACGGGCGAGAGCGGCGGGGGCTGCTCGATGGAGCCGCCGAGGCCGCCGTTCGCGCCGTTGCCGGCGGCGGGACTTTCCGCGCTGCCGGCGGTTCCCGCGTCCGCGTCGTTCGCGTCGTTGCCGGCGGTGGCGTCGCGGATGGTCACGGGGCGGTAGAGGACGTCGGTGCGGATTTCGCCGTATTTGAGGACTTCGTGGACGTGCACGGCGTCGAGGGTCTCGTATTCGAGGAGGGCTTCGGCGACGGCGCGGTGCGCGGCGGCGTGGGTGGAGAGGAGTTGGCGCGCGCGGGCGTATTGCTCGTCAATGAGGGCGAAGACGGCGGCGTCGATGCGGCGGGCGGTCTCGTCGCTGTAATTTTGCGCGCGGGCGGTTTCGCGGTTGAGCAGGGAAGGACCGGCGTCCTCGCCGTAGGCGACGGGACCGAGGTCGCTCATGCCCCAGTCGCAGACCATGTGGCGGGCGAGCGAGGTGGCTTGCTTGATGTCGCTGGAGGCGCCGTTGGAGATGTCGCCGGTGACGACTTGCTCGCCGATGCGTCCCGCCATCGTGGTGCAGATGCGGTTGAGCAGTTGTTTGCGGGACTGTCCGACGATGTCCTTTTTGGGGAGGAACATCGCCATGCCGAGGGCGCGGCCGCGGGGGATGATGGTGACTTTGTGCAGGGGGAGGTGGCCGTCGTCTATGAGTGCCTGAACGATGGCGTGGCCGGCTTCGTGGTAGGCGGTCATGCGGCGGTCCTCGTCGTCCATGAGTTTGCGCCGCTCGCGTCCGAAGGAGATTTTGTCGCGCGCCTCCTCGATGTCGCCCATGTCCACTTCCTTTTTGCTTTTTCGGGCGGCGAGCAGGGCGCCTTCGTTGAGCAGGTTGGCGAGGTCGGCGCCGGAGAAGCCGGAGGTGGCGCGGGCGATGCGGGTGAGGTCTATGCTGGCGGCGAGTTTGATTTTCTTGGCGTGGACGGTGAGGATTTCCTCGCGGCCGCGGATGTCGGGCAGGTCAACATAGACCTGCCGGTCGAAGCGTCCCGGACGCAGCAGCGCGGCGTCGAGCACGTCGGGGCGGTTCGTGGCGGCGATGATGATGACGCCTTCGTGCCCTTCGAAGCCGTCCATTTCGACGAGCAGCGAGTTGAGCGTCTGCTCGCGCTCGTCGTGCCCGCCGCCCAACCCCGCGCCGCGCTGGCGGCCGACGGCGTCAATCTCGTCAATGAACACGATGCACGGCGCGCTGCGCCGCGCTTGGGCGAACATGTCGCGCACACGCGCGGCGCCGACGCCCACGAACATCTCCACGAAGTCCGAGCCGCTGATGGTGAAGAAGGGCACGTTCGCTTCGCCGGCGACGGCGCGGGCGAGCAGCGTCTTGCCGGTGCCGGGGGGACCGACGAGCAGGATGCCCTTGGGGATTTTGCCGCCGATGTTCTGGAATTTTTTGGGGTCTTTGAGGAACTCGACCACCTCCTGCACGTCCTCCTTCGCCTCGTCGCAGCCGGCGACGTCCTTGAACGTCGCCCGTTTCTTGTCGCGCGTGAGTTGCTTCGCGCGGCTCGACGCGAACCCCAATCCGCGCCCCGCCTGCTTGAAGAACGGCAGCGCGAAAAAGAAGAAAATCGCGAGGATGACCAGCGTGGGCAGCAGGTTGAGCAGGATGCCGGCGGTGTTCGACGGCGCCGGCTCCTTCACGCGCCCGGGCGCGACGCTCGCGCGGATGAGTTCGATGTCCTTCTCGGTGAGCGTGCCCGCCGCGACGAAGCGGTTCCCCGCCGCCGGCGGCGCGTCCGGCTTGTCCGGGTCGCGCACGGCGAGTTCGCCGGTGAGTTTGTAGTAGCCGCGCCCGCCCTCCGGCGAGAGTTCGAAACTGATGGAGTAGATTTTCTTGTTCGGCAGGTAGTCCTGCGTCAGTTCCGCGATTTGCAGTTCGGAGGCGTTCGGGTGCCGCACGGCGTTTTTGCCGCTGACGGAAATGAGGAACAAAATGGCGGCGACAACGCCCAGCCAGATGAACAACAACTTCATGCTGACGCGCTCCGGCGGACCGTTTTTGCCCGGCGGTCTTCCGCCGCCAAAGGGACTGCTTGGGGATGCGCTCATTGAGAAAGAAAAATCGGGGGGTGGTGTGGACTGAAATTATGCAAGTGGGGGCAGGTTAAGCGCGCCACCGGCAGTGTCAAGAAACGGGGCGAAAGGAAGGATGAAGGAGGAGGGATGAAGGATGAAGGTTGAGGGATGAAGGATGAAGGCGGAGGGGCGGGGGAGGGGTTCTTATGCGGGGAGCGCGGTGGCACCGGCGGCGAGCCAGAGGCGGGTGAGAAGGGCGAGGCGTTCGGGGGCGGCAAGGTCGAGCGGGCGCGTGAAGGCGGGCGGGTGCTTGTAGTCGCCGGTGCCGGCGGCGCGAAGGAGCACGAATTTCACGCTGCCGGCGCGCGCCTTCTTGTCGTGGCGCATGGCGTCAATGAGCGCGGCGGCGTCGAGCGGCGCACGTAGCGCCACCGGCAGTGCGAACGCTTGCAGGAGCGCGGCGGTTTCGTCCGCGAGCACCGGCGACGCGAGGTCGAGTTCCGCCGACAGGCGCGCCGCGAGCACCAGTCCGATGGCGACCGCCTCACCGTGCAGATATTCGCCGTAGCCGGCGACGTTCTCGATGGCGTGTGCGAAGGTGTGCCCAAGGTTGAGCAGGGCGCGGCCGCCGGCGGCGGCGGTCTCGCGCTCGTCGTGGATGACGAAGCCCGCCTTGATTGCGCAGCACTCGCGGATGATGCCGGGCAGGGCGGGGTGCGCCGGTCCGAAGCCGCCGGCGGCGGCGAGAACGCGCAGCCGCCCGAAGAGCCAGCCGTCGTCGAGCAGCCCGTATTTGACGATTTCCGCCATGCCGGCGGCGAACTCGCGCGCCGGCAGCGTCGCCAAAAACCGCGTGTCCGCGAACACCGCCGCCGGTTGCCAGAACGCGCCGGCGAGGTTTTTGCCGGCGGCGAGGTTGATGCCCGTCTTGCCGCCGACGGCGCTGTCCACCATCGCCAGAAGGGTCGTCGGGATTTGCACGAGTTCGACGCCGCGCAGGTAGGTCGCCGCCGCGAAGCCGGCGAGGTCGCCCACGACGCCGCCGCCGGCGGCGACCACGACGCCGTGCCGGTCAACGCCCGCCGCCGCGAGTACTTCCCAGAGTGCTTCGAGTTCGGCGGCGCGCTTCGCCCGCTCGCCGTCAACGCTCGTGACGAACACGCCGGCACCGGCGGCGCGTGTCGCTTCGATAAATTCCGACTGCGCGGCGGCGAAGTTCGGCGAGGTGACGACGAGCGCGCGCCGTCCCTGTTGCGTCGTGGCGCGCAGTCGTTCGAGCGCGCCGCCGGCAACACCCGCGCCGATGTGAATCGGATAGGCGCGCTGCGTGTCGCCGCCGGGAATGACTTTGAGCGTGACGGTGGCGGCGGCACCGGCGGCGGCACCACCGGCGGCGGTTGTTTCGGAGTTCGGGGCGGCGTTCATGTCCGGCGGATTTGGTTCGGGGGGCAGAATTGGCGCAGACGCTCCCACATGGCGTCGAGCGAGGCGGAGAGGACACGCGCGCCGGCGATGACGGGCATGAAGTTGTTGTCGCCGTCCCAGCGCGGAACGATGTGGGCGTGCAGGTGGCGCGGAATGCCGGCACCGGCGGCGGCACCGAGGTTGAACCCGATGTTGAAGCCGGCGGGACGGAGGGCGTCGGTGAGAATTTTCTGCGCCAGCGCGAGCGTGTCCATCAGGTCGGCGCGCTCGACGCCGGTGAGCGAAACGAGGTCGGGCACGGGGCGGTAGGGGACGGCGAGGATGTGTCCGGGCGCGTAGGGAAAGGCGTTGAGGACGAGGTAGGTCGTCGCGCCGCGCCAGAGCAGGTGGACGGCGCGTTCGTCCGCGGCGTTCGGGATGTCCTCGAAGAGCGTGTCGAACCGACCACCACCACCGGTGCCACCACCGGCAGCACCACCGGCGGCGTCCTTGTCTTTTCCGGCGGATGCGGCACTCGGCGGCGGCACCGGCGGTTTGGGGGCGGCGACGTATTCGTAGCGCCAGTAGGCGTGCAGGGCGTCGTTCATGGCTGGGTGATGTTTTCCACTTTCATGCCGGGCTTCAACTTGTTCTGCCCCTCGCGGACGACTTGCTCGCCGGCGGCGACGCCGCTCTCGACCACGATGTCGCCGCCGGCGGTCTCCGTCCCTGTTTTCACGAAGCGCGCCTCGACGGTCATGTCCGGCTTGGCGACGTAGAGGAACTGCGTGTCGTTCAGCCCGTCCTGCACCGCCGCGCGGGGCACGAGGACGGCGTTCCGGCGCGTCTCCAAGAGCACGCGCACGCCGACGTAGAGTCCGGGCCACAGCACGGCGTCGGCGTTCTCGAAGCGCGCCTTGAGGCGGATGCTGTCGGTCGCGCTGACGACTTGGTTGTCAATGAGCGTGAGCGCGCCCTCGCCGATGGTCTCGCCGGTGTCGTCGCGAAACGCCTGCACGGTGAGTGCCTTCGCGCCGGGCTTCATGTGCGGGCGCAGCGCGTAGAGGTGCTTTTGCGGCAGCGTGAAGACGACCGAAATCGGGCGCGTCTGCGTCACCACCACCAAGCCCTCGCTCTGGTTGGCGGTGACGGTGTTGCCGGCGTCGAGCAGACGCTTGCCGGCGACGCCCGCGATGGGCGAGCGCAGCGTGGTGAAATCCATGTCCAACTGCGCGGCGGCAATCGAGGCCTCGGCGCCCTTGACCGCCGCCTCGTCCTCGGCGACCGCCGCGCTCAAACGCGCCACCTCCGCCTGCTGGCGTTCGAGCACGCTGACGCTCTCGGCGGAACTCTTGACCAAGCCGGTGACGCGCTCCAACTCGCTGCGCGCGTTGTTGAGCAACGCCTCGTCCTGCCGGCGTTTGGCGAGGGTCTGCGCGAGGCGGGCGCGCGCCTGTTCGAGCACCGAGGCGTAGGGGCGCGGGTCAATGCGCGCCAGAACGGCGTCCTTCTCGACCGTCTGCCCTTCGGTGAAATTCACGCTGTCAATGAGACCGCTCACGCGCGGGCGCACGGTGACGGTGTTGTAGGCCTCGACGGCACCGAAGCCCTCCAGCCAGACAGGCACGTCGCGCGCCGCCGCCTTCACCAAAATCACGGGCACGGGACGCTGCGCCTTCGCCTTCGCGGAGGACGCGCCGGCACCGGTGCCGCCGGTGGCGTCCTTTCCGGCGCGAAGTCCGAGTTTCTCCGCGAGCGAAGCCGCCCACGCTGGGGCGTCGGGACGGTCGTGGACGCGGTAAAAATAGAGCGTCGGCAACACGAGCGCGTGCGCGGCGGCTACAAGGAGGACATAGCGTAAGGGACGTTTCATCGGGGGGAGTTTTGCTGCGGTTGCGGACAACCGGCGGCGGACGGCTTCGGCGGAGGCGAAACCGGCGCGTCACCGGCGCGCTCTGACACCACCGGCGGCGGTTTTGTTGCGCCGAACGCCGTCCTCCGCCTTGACGCCGCGTGCCGCCGCCGGTATGCAATGCACCCTCTCTCTCCCATGCCATTGCAGCGCTACAGCAAAGAAGAAAAATCCCGCAAAGACCCCCGACGCGGGGACGACCGCAATCTCGTCATCGTTGACCAGGACTTCGGCCAGCCCGACTTGGAGGACAGAATGTTCCTCTTCTGGACGCGGAACAAAACCACCATCCTCGCCATCTCCGGCCTGCTCATTGCCGGTGCCATCGCCGCAATCCTGTGGTTCGCCGCCGCCGACTTCCGCCTCCACCTCCTGCAGGACGAATACACAAAAACCGCCGCCACGCCCGACGCCCGCCTCGCCTTCGCTCGCGCGAACGCCGGAAAACCGCTCGCCGGCGTCGCCGCCCTCGAAGCCGGCGACGACCTGTTCAAACAGGAAAAATACGCCGACGCCGCCGGTGCCTACGCGCTCGCCGTCCAAAACCTGCCCGCCTCCGAAAAGGCCGCCGCCGCTTTCGCCGCCCGCGCCCAACTCTTCCTCGGCTTCGCCAAACTCAACGCCAAGGACGCCGCCGGTGCCACCGCCGCCATCGAACAAACCGCCCGCGCCGCCAACTACCCCGTCACCTTCCGCTGCCGAGCCATTTACACGCTCGCCCTGCTCGCCGTCGAACGCGGCAACAACGCCGAGGCGCGCCGCTGGCTCGACGAGGTTGACCGCCTCGACCCGCAAAACACTTGGGCCGCCGAAAAGCAGGAACTCATCGCCCTCGTCCCCTCCCTGCTCAACGCCGCCGCAACCCTCGAAACAAAACAACCACCGGCACCACCGGCGGAAAAATCCAATGAGGCGAAACCCGCCGCCGATGCGAAACCTGCCGCAAAACCTGCGCCGAAGCCCGCCGCTGGGAGCACGGGTCTCTGACCCGCAACTGGGAGCGCCGACTTTCAAGTCGGCTCGCATGGTCTATGCGGCGCAGCCGCCACTATTAAAAAAGAGAAGCCAGGCGGCTATCGCCGCAACCCCGCCGAGCCGCCTTGAAAGTCGGCGCTCCATGTGTCGGCGCTCTGTGTGCGGCACTCCATGTGTGTATCGGCTTGATGTGGGGCACCATGAGTGCGGTGCAGACGCACGCCACCGTGAAGCGCGAAGCGGTGGCAAAGAGCACCGAGGTCACTTCCGCTTCAGTTTTATCACGGTGTCAACAGGGTGCCAGTTTCTGCCGGCAGGGAGGGTGATTTTGTAGCCACCGGTGGTGCCGGTGGTGTCGCCGGTGGCAGGCAAAACTTCCAACTTCACCGGTGCCGGCGGGGAGCCGTCGTAATTGAGCAGTGCCGCTGGTCCGCGCAAAATTGAGCCGTCTTGCGT
>JAISSQ010000007.1 GCA_031273045.1 Puniceicoccales bacterium | reverse complement strand
GGCATCACAGCAATCGTCGGCCCCAACGGGTGCGGCAAATCAAACATCGTGGACGCCATCCGCTGGGTCCTCGGCGAGCAGTCACCAAAGGCGCTTCGCGGCGGCAACATGCAGGACGTCATCTTCTCCGGCACCGACAAGCGGAAGGCGCTCCCGCTGTGCGAGGTCGAACTCGTCTTCTCCGACTGCGAGCAGCAACTCGGCACCGCCTTCAACGAAGTCGCCATCTCGCGCCGCGTCATGCGCGAGGGCGGCAGCGACTACTTTCTCAACGGCAAGCCGTGCCGCCTCAAAGACGTCCAACGGCTCTTTATGGACACCGGCGTCGGCCGCGCCTCCTACTCCTTTATGATGCAGGGGCAGATTGACGACCTGCTCAAAGCCAACCCCGCCGAGCGCCGCGTCCTCTTCGAGGAGGCCGCCGGCATCACGCGCTACAAGACGCAACGCCGCGAAGCCCTCGGTAAACTCGCCCTCGTTGACCAGAACCTCGCCCGCATCACCGACGTCATCGAGGAGGTCTCGCGCCAAATCGCCACGCTCAAACGGCAGGCCGCGAAGGCGCTCCGCTTCAAACGCCTCAAGCACCGGTTGACGCACCTCGACCTCGCCCATCAGTCGTTCCAATACACGCGCCGGCGCGGCGTCATCATCGAGCAGGAGCAACTCGCCGGCGAACTGCGCGAGCGCGTCGCAACCCTCCAAGGCGCCCTGCGCGGACGCGAGGAGCGCGTCGCCGCCGCCAAGCAAGAGCGCGCGCAGGTCTATGAGCGACTCCAAGAAAACCAGCAACTCGCCTTCAACCTCCGCAGCGAAAAGGAGAGTGCCGAGTCACAGGCGGAGTTCGCCGACACCCGCGCCGGCGACCTGCGCGAACGCGCCAAACAGGTGTCCGCCGAACTCGACGCCCTCGAAGCCCGCGGCGCCGAACTCGAAGCCCGCCTCGCCGGTCAGAACGAGACCAAGCAAGCCCACGCCGGCGAGTTCGAGACCAGCGACGAAACGCTCCGCATCCGCCAGCGCGACCTCGACGAGGTCAACTCCCGCACCGCCGGCGCCGAGTCCGCCCTCCGCCAAGAACGCCAAGACCTCTTGATGTCCGAAGGCGAAATCACCCGCCACCGGAGCACCGTCACCACCATCGAGGTTGACCTCAAAAACTACCAGAGCCGCCACGGCGACTTCACCAACGCCCTCGCGGAACTGCGCGAGCAACGCCTCGCAATCGAAGCCCGCCTCGCCGAAGCAACCGCCGTCGCCGACGCGCGCCGCGCCGAAGTCGCCACCGCCCGCGCCGACGCCGACGCCGCCGCCGAAGCCGGCAAACGCCTCACCGCCGAGTTCCGCCAAACCCAGCAGCAAATCCAAGCCGCCGACCGCGACGTCGCCCGAATGCAGGCGCAACTCAACGTCCTCGAACAAGTCCACGCCAAGTTCGAGGGCTTCTCCGAAGGCGCCAAAGCAATCCTCAAAGGCGACCTCGCCGACGCCGTCCCCGCCGGTGCCGCCCGCCCCATCACCGACCTCGTCAAAATCACCAACCCCGACGACGCCGCCCTCTTCGAGAACCTCCTCGGCACCGCCTCCTCCGCCGTCGTCGTTGACACCGCCGTCAACATCCCCGCCCTCGTCGCCGCCCTCGACGAACGCAACCTCGGCCGCGCCGCAATGCTCGCCGCCACCGGCAACACCACCGCCGGTGCCGGCAGTGCCACCGCTCCCGCTTTCACCCCCGACCCTGCCGCCGAAGCCATCTCCCTGCGTCCTGCCGCCGCCGTCATCCCGCCCCGCGCCCCAGAGCACGCCCCGCGCCTCGCCGACCTCCTCGAACGCTGCTACTTCTGCGACACCCTCGCCGGCTTCCTCGACTACTGGCGCGCCCACCCCGCATTCGACTTCCTCCTCGTCGCCACCACCGGCGGCGAACTCGTTGACCGCCGCGGCCTCATCTACGGCGGCAAACGCGCCCGCGGCAAAAAAGAGACCAGCATCTTCCAGCGCGAAAACGAAATCGCCCAACTCCGCCAAAACCTCACCGCCGCCAACGACCACCTCACCGAACTCAACGTCGCCGCGATGCGCCTCCAGCAGGAACTCGACGAAAACGAAACCGCCGTCGAAGACCACCGCCGCCGCATCGCCACCCTCAACGAAGAACTCCAAGGCGTCGTCGCCGAAGAACGCGCCACCAAGCAAACCCTCGCCGGCAACGACGACGCCCTCGCCCGCCAGCAAGCCCAAATCTCCGAACTCGAAGCCGGCAAAAAACAAGCCGAAGACCGCGCCGAAAAAGCCCGCGCCGGCCTCGCCGCGAAAGAACAGGAAATCGAACAACGCCGCGCCACAATCGCCCGCCTCGAACAGGAAATCGAAACCCACCGCGCCGACGCCGACGCCGCCCGCGACGCCCTCAACGAAGTCCGCCTCGAACGCGCCACCAAACAACAGCAACTCCAAATGCTCGACGCCGCCCTCGCCTCAATCCGCGCCGAACTCACCGAAAACCAGACACGCCGCGACGCCCGCCTCGCCGAACTCGAAACCACCGACGCCCAAGCCGACGAGCACCAGCAAACCGCAAAACACGCCCGCGCCCGCGCCCTCCAAATCGCCGAAACACTCGTCGCCGCCCAGCAAACCCTCGAAACCGACCGCCTCAAACACACCGAACTCGAACGCGAAATCGAAGCCGCCGACATCTCCCTGCGCGACGAACGCGAAGACCTCCGCGAAAACGAAACCAAACTCAAAACCTGCGAAGTCCGCCTCACCGAAGAAACCTCCCAGTGCGGATTCCTCTCCGAAAAAGTCCTCACCGACTACCAACTCGACATCACAACCCTCGACTGGAAAAACCAACTCTGGCTCGCAGACGAAGAGTTTGAAACCAAGGTCAACCTCGACGAACTCGACGACGAAGACGAAGCCGCCACCGGCACCACCGGTGCCGCCGGTGCCGCCACCGATGAGACCACCGCCGGCGAAGAAACTGCCGCCGCCGCCACCGCCCCCGAAGCGGAAAGTTCCAGTCGGGCTGCCGGCGTTCACGCCGGCGCTCCCCGCTCCCCATCACGCCGCCGCCGCCGCCCCCCGCGCGGCGAACCCACCCCCGCCGACCTCGCCGCCCTCGAAAACACCGACTGGCCGCCCCTCGTCCGCGAAATCACCGACCTGCGCGACCGCATCAACAGCATGGGCGCCCTCAACCTCGCAGCCATCGAAGAATACGCCGAACTGCGCGAACGCTACACCTTCCTCAAAACCCAGAGCGACGACCTCTGGAACTCCAAGAACGAACTCACCAAAGCCATCGACGAAATTAACCAAACCTCCCAACAACTCTTCAACGACACCTTCGCCCAAATCCGCAAAAACTTCATCTTCACCTTTGAACGCCTCTTCAACGGCGGCAGCGCAGACCTCCAACTCATCGCCGCCGAAGACCCACTCGACTCCGGCATCGAAATCAAAGCCCGCCCACCCGGCACAAAACTCAACGGCCTCTCACTCCTCTCCGGCGGACAACGCACCATGACCGCCGTCGCAATCCTCTTCGCAATCTACATGGTCAAACCCTCCCCATTCTGCGTCCTCGACGAACTCGACGCCGCGCTCGACGACGCCAACGTCGGCCGCTTCACCGACATCGTCCGCGAGTTCACCCGCTACTCGCAGTTCCTCGTCGTCACCCACAACAAACGCACCGTCAGCGCCGCCGACACCATCTACGGCGTCACCATGCAAGAACGCGGCGTCACCAAACTCCTCTCCATGCGCTTCAACAAAGAAACCGGCAAAACCGAGGAAGTCGCCGCCGGCGCCGCCCCCGCCGGCACCGCCGGTGCCAACTCCACCGCCGGCAACAACTCCACCGGCACCGCCGCCCCAGCCCTCCCCGGTGCCAAACCCGCCTTCACCATGGCGCGCTAAAAAAACGCGCTCCCTCCATGCCAGCACCGGCAACAACTCCGCCACCGGCAACGCCGCCACCGGCGGTGCCGCCGCCGCTGGGTCTCTACTGCCACGTGCCGTTCTGCGCCGACACGTGCGACTTTTGCGCGTTCTACCAGCAGCCGCCAAAGCGCGACGACATCACGCGCTTCCTCGACGGCGTCGGACGCGAACTCGGTCTCGCGCCGCCGGACCGCGCGGCGGACACGTTCTTCTGGGGCGGCGGAACGCCCGGAATCCTCGCGCCGGACGCGCTCACGCGCCTCGCCGCCGAGTTCGTCCGCGCCAACGGCGGCGCGTTGCCGGCGGAGTGGACGGTCGAGTTGTCGCCGGCGACGGCGGACGCCCGCCGGCTCGCCGCGCTGCGCGCCGCCGGCGTCACCCGCATCTCGCTCGGCGTCCAAAGTTTCGACCCAGCGACGCTCGCCGCGCTCGGCCGCCACTACAACCCCGCGCAGATTTTCGCGGCGTGGGAGCGCATCCGCGCCGCCAACTTCCGCGACACGTCGCTCGACCTGATTTTCGCCGCGCCCGGGCAGGACGAGGCGCGCTGGCGGCGCGACCTCGAAACGGCGGTGTCGCTCGCGCCCGACCACATCTCGACCTACTGCCTGACGCTCGAGGAGGACGCCGCGCTCTACCTGCGACTCGCCCGCGCCGCCGGTGCCCCGCCCCGCCCCGACGCCGAACGCGAAGCGGCGCTCTACCGCGAAACGTGGGCGTTTCTCGAAGGCGCCGGCTACGCGCAATACGAGGTGTCAAACTTCGCGCGGCGCGGCCGCGAGTGCCGGCACAACCTCAACACGTGGCGCATGGCGGAATGGCTCGGCTACGGACCGGCGGCGGCGTCGCAGTCCGGCGGCCGGCGCTTCCAAAACCCCGCCGACCTCGACCGCTGGCTCGCGAACATTGACACCGCCGCCGGTGTCACCGGCACCGGTGCCATCGCCCGCGAGCAGGTCGTCGAGTTGACGCCGGAACTGCTGCTGCAGGACGCGCTCGTCTTCGGGCTGCGCATGAACGCCGGCGTCTCGCTGACGGACGCCGAGCGGCGTTTCGGCGCGTGCTACCCCGCCGCATTGCGCGAACTCGGCGAACGCCTCGCCGCCGAAGGTCTGCTGGAAATCACCGCCGCCGGCACCACCGGGGACGCCGCCACCGGTGACGCCGGCGACCTGTGGCGGCTCACATTGGAGGGACGCCTCCGCGCCGACGCCGTCGCGCTCGCCGTGCTGGAAGCGTTTTGACCCACGGAGTCCAAAAAATAAAACGCCCTCCCGCGAAAACACCATGCGAGCAGCAACGAAGAAACAAAGTGCCGGCACCAGCACCGCCACCACCGGCGTCACCGGTGCCACCGGAACCGCCTCCGCCTCCGGTGCCACCGCTTCGGAAGACGCCGGCGATTTTCCCGGCGCGCCGGCGGTGAACGCCTACATCGCCACGCTCTCCGGCGCGCGCCAACTCTCCCCGAACACCGTTCGCAACTACACCTCGGCACTGCGCGATTTCTGCCTCTGGGCAAAAACGGAAAGCGGTTTCGCCGGCGACTTCGCAACCATCTCGCGCCGCCTCGCGCGCGATTTCATCATCGAAAAACAACGCACCCACGAGCGGACAACCGTCCATCTGCACCTCGCCGCGCTACGCGGTCTCTACCGCCATCTTTTGCGCACCGGCAGTGTCGAATGCTCGCCGTTCACCGGTCTGCACTCGCCCAAACTGCCCAAACGACTCCCGCGCTTTTTGACCGAGACGCAAATGGCGGAACTCCTCGGCGCGCCGGCAAAACTGCACGCCGCCGGCCGTCTCGACGCTTGGACGCGCGTGCGCGACACCGCCATTCTCGAATGTCTCTACGGTGCCGGTCTGCGCGTTTCGGAACTGTGCGGCTTGGACTACGAACGAGTGGACTTCTCAACCGGACTGCTGCGCGTTCTCGGAAAGGGGCGCAAGGAACGACTCGTGCCGGTCGGCGAAAAAGCCATCGCCGCCCTCCAAAAACTGCGTCTCTACGGCACCGGCGGCGGCGTGAAAGACACCGCCGCCGGTCGCCCAAGCCGCACCACCGGCGGCGCGGTCTTCACGGCGGATGCGACGCGCCGCCACCGCCTCTATCCGCGCGCCGTCCAACTTTTGCTCAAACGCCATCTCGCCGCCGCCGGTCTGCCGTCCGACCTCACGCCCCACAAGTTGCGGCACACCTGCGCGACGCACCTGCTCGACCACGACGCCGACTTGCGGATGATTCAGGAGCAATTGGGACACGCCTCGCTTTCAACAACGCAGATTTACACCCACGTCTCGCTCGCGCGCCTGAAAGCCGCCCACTCAAAGGCACACCCGCGCGCCTGACACCATTACTTTGTTGTCAGGCGGCTACGCACTGGTAGCGCCGCACACATGGAGTCCTCCGCCGGCGCGAGCGCCGGCGGAGGACTCCATGTGTGTGGCAGCCTGGCAACGAGGCAATGATGCCTTGTGCGAGAATGAAGACCTGACGCGCCCAATGCGGGGCACGACGATGTCGTCGGCAGGAATCCGCGCAGCCGGCGTCATCAATGCCTGTCGGCGGGAGGGGCTGGGGGACCTTGGGGCGCGATGACAAGCGCGGGTAAAAGAAAAATGTCCCGGCAAACTCACCGGTGATGAGTCGCGTGGACCGCGTCACCATCCCAGAAGGAAAACTGTTCAACCCGTCCGCAACGACGTAAAACTATTGCGGCGAAGTTTTTTTTGCCGCAATCTCTTTGCAGGACGACACCTGCTAAAAAACAGAACCGTGGCAATTCCGCCACGAGCTCGGTAGGACCGAGCAAACCGCCCCTGGAGGGGGGCAAGTATGACAGAAGGAACATTGAAAGTGGTAACTGAAGTGGCAAAGGCGATAATCCTTTGCCCCCTCTTCTGGGTCTTCGTGCTCGCGCTGCTATGCGTACCATGAAGATCCAGAATCCCCCGGTTCCGATGATTCATCGGAACCGGGGGTCCACTACCTCCCCCTCCCTCCAATTTTTTTACCCACCGGACGGCCGTCCGGTAGGGAGCGGTCACACCGCTATACCGGAACAGGTCTCGGGTTCCGGCGAACACCTCGGTCGGCATAGAACCGGCTGAAGAGACACCAGCACCATGGCCAAAGCCAAAAACAACCGGCCCCGCCCGCACGGGGCCAAGAAACCGAAGACGTGGGGTCCCCACGTCTTCAGCCGCCAGGAGGTCCAGGAGTTCCAAGCGGCCGAAAAGTCCTCCGGGCGCTATCGCCCCGGGGACGCCGACCCCGGCACCGCCAACAAGGCGGTGCTCACCGCCCGCCGCCTGTGCCAGGCGGCCGCCCGCGACGGCGTGAACGTCGCCAAGGCCTGTCGGCGGGAGGGGCTGGGGAACTTTTCCTTGAGCAGTTTGTAGATTCCAATCGCGAGTGCGACAAGGAATCCAATAACGAGGAATTCTTCTTGTGTTGCGGTCATGCTTTTCTGGGAGTATTTTGATTGAGGTGATTGGGCGCAAAGGATGAGCAGGAACAGCTCAACGTAGTTGAGGAGTTTGTTGATCATTCTTCTTTGGTGTCTTTCCGTTCGCACCACACCCCAAAGGCAGCCCATGCGAATATAGGACCTGCTATGAGGACAAACAGGATGATTTTCGCAAGTAACGGGCTCATTGTTCTGTTGGGACCTCGTTGTCGAGGAAGACAACGTAGGCCGGTTCTTTGTTTCGGGGCTTGGCCCCGGCTTCTTTCCAGTGTTTGGCCGGCACAATCTCCGCGGCGTCGCCGATGTTGGACACAGGCGACTTGCGGCCCTTTTTGGTGGTGTTGAACTCGTAGACCGCCCGATAGATGCGCTCCTTGATGAGGTGCGGGCTTTCGGACGCCGGGTATTGGAATGCGTATCCGGTGAGGTCCAGCGAGCGGACCTCGGCCGGCGCATCCAGAACGACCAGCGCCCATGCCTTTTCCTCGGAGGGGGATTTCTCCTTGGCGTCGGCCTCCTCGGCCTCATTGGCCACCTCGGCGTTCTTGGAGAGAACCTGGGCGACTGCGGTCGGGTTATCGGGCAGGGCGGCCTCGACGGCCTCCTTGATGAGTTCGATTTTGATTGTGCGTTTGGCGATGTTATTCGTGCTTTCGATAAGCAGGTTGGGTTTTGCATCCCGGTAGTTCGGTCGCGGGGGCCTCTTGTCGAACAACGCCAATAGCCCCCATGCCACAACGACTAGAAGAATGCCAAAGATGTCTGATTTTAGGCTGCTCATTTTGTTGAGTGGAGCGGGAAGAAAGCGGTTTTTTCGTAACCTGCAAGCACTTCTTTCATGATGTTGCGTTTTTTGTTTTTTGTTCCAAAAGAGTAGTTTCTAACTCGTTGTATTTCAGTGAGTTGTGCAATTCGTAACCTTGCGCTCCTTTGCGGGGGTGAGTCGCGCGCCGTACGTTGAGTTTTAACAAATTGCCGCGCAATGGGTTGCGTCGTCGCGATGAGTCGGCGGACGCGCCGCCACCGGTGTTTTCAGAAAATGATGACATCGTTGATTTCCGCCGGGGCTTCTTTGCCGAGGTGGAGGATTTTTCCGGTGCAGGCGGCGCAGCCGCCTTGCCTTCACTTCTTTTTTAGTGGCGGCTGCGCCGCATGGAGCGCCGACTTTCAAGTCGGCTCGGTAGTGGTGCGGCGCAGCCGCCTTGCTTCTCTCTTTTTTAGAGTGGCGGCTGCGCCGCATTGCGAGGGCGAGCCGACTTGAAAGTCGGCGCTCCATGTGTGTGGCGCTCCATGTGTGTATTGGCTTGGCGTGTGGCGATGGGGAACGCGGGGCTCTGACCCGCAACGGAGCGCGGTGCTCACCTGACCTGCCCGTTGCCGACGGCGAAACCGTCACCGTCACCGGCACCAGTTTCCGCTTCCGCTTCGGCAGCGGCGGCGGCTTTTGCTGCGCGGGCTTCTTGGATTCGGCGGAAGTGGGGCAGAAGCCAGTCCTTGCAGAGGTAGAGCCCGACGCCGGCACAGATGCCCATGTCGGCAACGTTGAACGCCGGCCAGTGTCCGTCCGGCGAGGTCATGTAGGGAATGGGGAACGGTAGGCGGAAATCGAGGAAGTCCACGACGTGTCCGCGAAAGATGCGGTCAATGACGTTTCCGAAAACGCCGCCGGCGAGCATTCCGAAAATCCACTGCATGAGCCGGCGGCGCAGTTCGAGCCGTTCGCGCCAGTGGAACATCGCCCAGAGCGAGCCGACCGCGAGCAACACGAGCACCCAACCGTAGCCGGTGAGAATGCTGAACGCCGCACCCTTGTTATAGACGTGAATGAGCGTGAAAAAGTTGGGGATGACCGTGACACCGAGCGCGCCCGGCACCGGTGGCGGGACGAAGGCGACGGTCAGGATTTTCGTCAACTGGTCGAGAAAGAGCACGGCGGCGAAGAGCAGCCAGAAGAGCCGATAGCGTCCGAAGTGCTCGCGCAGGTAGAGCATGGGCAGGTTGACGCGCTCCCGTCGCGCCGAGGCGGCGGGACCGAGCGGGTCTCTTTCCACGGGAATGCCGAGGGGCGATTTCTTCATCGTGTCGAATTCGGGAACAAGTGGCGACGGCAGTGGCAGCAGTGCCGGTGGCGGCGGTAGTGGCGGCGATGGTGGTTCTCGGTGCCCGCCGCGCCTCACGCCTCGTCGTCGGAGGACTCGCCGGAGGCGGCGCCGAACGAGAGGTCGCCGGCAACGAGGTCGGTCGCGTTGCCGAGCGTGTTGCGGCGCAGGGCGCGGCGGATGCGTTCGAGTTGCTGCTGACCTTCGAGCGAGTAGCGCGTCTGGGGCATGGCGCGCAGGCGCTGGGGCGGAATCGGCTCGTGCGTCTGCTCGCACACCCCGTAGGTGCCGCGCTTCATGCGTTCGATGGCCTCGGCGATTTCGGCGAGTTTCGCCTGCTCGTCGGAGACGAGGTTCAGGGCGAAGTCGCGCTCGAAGGACTCGGTGCCGGCGTCGCCCATGTGCTGCCCGTGACCGGTGGCGACGGGCGCGGCGTCCTTGTCGGATTTTTTCAGCGCGTCCTCGCTGTGGAGCGACAGCCCGTGCTGGAGTTTGGCGCGCATGTCCACGAGTTTGCGGTAATACTCGCGCCACTTCTTGGGGATTTGCTGCTGTTCGAGGTCGGCGGCATTGGGCGCGAACAGGTCGAATCCAAGCAGGTCTTCGACGCTCGCGGCCTTGACGTCCTTGGGCTTTCGGGCGGTCTCCTCCTCAAGGATTGCGAGGCGCTGCTTCTCCTTGCTGACGGGTTTGCGGGTATTGTCGCCGGGGACGTAGAGGTTGAGTTTCTGCCCCGCGTGGACGCGCAGGTATTCGCGCGCGTCCTCGTAGGTGAAGGGCGACGGGCGGACGTAGCGCGCGGAGGTATCCACGACCGGCTTGTTCTTGATGGCCTCTTTGGTCTTCGCCTCGGCTTCCTCGGCTTTGACGGCGGCGGCGGTGGCTTTGACCTGCGAGTCGGCGAACTGCTTCGTCGCGACGAGCGCGAGTCCCTCCTCGGCGAGTTTCACGGCGTCGGTCGCGAGCGCGAGCGCCT
>JAISSQ010000001.1 GCA_031273045.1 Puniceicoccales bacterium | reverse complement strand
TTCACCCGCACGCCGCTGCACGTCGGCGCCGGCAGCAGCGTCGGCGCGATTGACCAGCCCGTCATCCGCGAACGCCACACCGGCTTCCCCGTCATCCCCGGCTCCGCCCTCAAAGGCGTCATCTCCGACCTCTGGCCGCGCGACGGCAAGGCGCGCTCCGCCGACGCCGCCCGTCTCTTCGGTGCCGAGGACGCCTCCGCCGCCAGTGCCGGCGCGCTCCTTTTCGGCGAGGCGAAACTGCTCGCGTTCCCCGTGCGCTCGGCGAAGGGCGCGTTCGCGTGGCTCACGTCGCCGCTTGCACTCGCCCGCTACGCCCGCGACACCGGCACCGCGCTCCCCGCCGTCAGCGTCGCCAACGAAACCGCGCTCGTCGCAAAGGGCACCGCGCTCGCGTTCGCCGGCACCGGCGCGTCCGCACCGCGCAAGGTCATCTTCGAGGAATACCCGTTCGCCGTCGGCACCGGCACCGGCAGCACCGCCGGCGAAATTCCCGACGCCATCCTCGCCGCGCTCGCGCCCGCCGTCACCGACGCCGTCTGGCGCGACCTTGCCGCGCACCTCGCCGTCGTCTCCGACGAACTCTTCGCCTACTTCGCCGTCAACGCCTGCGAAATCGCCCAGCACGTGCGCATTGACGACGCCACCGGCACCGTCGCGCCGGGCGCGCTTTTCAATCAGGAGAACGTCCCGGGCGAGACGCTCTTCTACTCGCCCGTCCGCGCCAAAAACGCCGACGACCTCGACGCGCTCGCCGCGCAACTCGCCGCCGCCGGCAACCTGCTCCAACTCGGCGGCGACGCCACCACCGGTCTCGGCTTCTGCTCCCTCAACCTCACCCAAACCGCCAACGCCTAACGCTCTCCTTCGATGAAAAACCTCGAACAACACCGCGCGAAAAACGCGCTCAAAGCCAGCGTCGGCACCGGTGCCGAAGGCGGCGACTCTGTCTCCAAAAAAGTCCCCGCGATGATTCGCGAAAACGGCTTCCTCGGCGCGATGGCGTTCGCGAAGGAAAAAGGCGCCGGCTACGCCGACGTCTTCAACGCCATCATCGCGCACCTCGCCGACATCGGGCAGTTGCACGGACTGCCGGCGAACTTCGACGGCTTCCTCGCCGGTCTGTGCGACGCCGACGCTGCCACGCTCCGCGCCGTCACCGCCGAGTCGCTCGCCTACTTGAACTACCTCCGCCGTTTCCAATAACCCGCCGCCGGCACCGCCGCCAACGCCACCCGCACCCGCTATGCCACCGCCCGTCCTTAAAGAAATCGCGCCCCTGCTTGCCCAAGTCGAGTCCGCCTCGCTGCGCCACGGCAAACTCGTCGCCGCGCTCGCCAACGCCACCAAGCGCGGCGAAATCGAAGCCGTCATCGCTTGCCACCGGCGCCACGCCGCCACGCGCATTCCGCCGGTGACGCCGCGCGGTGCGCTTACGTTTTCCGCGACGCTCGGCGGACGCCTCATCGTCAACCAAGCCGGAGGCATTTTGGAAAACGCCGGCCTCAACCTGCACCCGCATTTCAACGACCCGTTCATCCCCGGCAGCGCGGTCAAAGGCATCGCCGCCCACGCCGCGTGGTGCGAATGGAACGACGAATCCGACGCCGCCAAAAAGACCGCGCTCGCCCGCGACATCGCCGCCGTCTTCGGCTTCCCGACGAGCGACAAATCGCTCGACGCCTTCCTCGTCGAAAAGTGCGGCTTCCAGGAAAACGACGCCACCGGCGGTGCCGTCGCGTTCCTCGCCGCAATCCCGACCACCAAGCCCGCGCTCGTCCTCGAAATCACCAACTCGCACCACATGAAATACTACGGCGGCGGCACCGCCGGCGTCGCCTTGGACAACGAGGAACCCAACCCGCAATTCTTCCCCGCCGTCGCAGATGGCACGCCGTTCCGCTTCACCCTCGCGCCCCTGCGCGCTGCCGGCAACGGCACTGCCGGTGCCGCCGCCGCCGGAAAATCCAGTTCCAGCGACGGCGTTCACGCCGTTCCCGCCGCCGCCCTTCTCCCCGCCGCCAAACGCTGGCTCGTCGCCGGTCTCACCCTCAACGGTGTCGGTGCCAAAACCGCCGCCGGCTACGGCTGGTTCATCTACGATGAGGCCGCCGACCAAAAAGCCGCTGCCGCCGAAGCCGCCGCCGCAAGACAACGCGAACAAGCCGCCGCCTTTGCCGCCGAAAAAGCCGCGCTGCCGGTGCTTGACGACCTGCCGCCCGAAACACTCCGCCCCGCCCTCGCCGACGTCGAAGCGTTCCTCAAAAAATGGAAAGCCGCCGACTGGCCGCAAAACCAACTCCAGCCGCTTCAGGACGACGCCGCTCGCAACCGCAAACGCCTCCCGCAAGCATCACCCGCTGACAGACTGCGCGAACGTTGGGAAACGCAAAACGTCAAAGCCATCATCAACGGTGAACTCGTGAAATTCGCCAGAATGGACACCGCCGGCAAAGAGGCGGTCGTGCTTTTGCTCCGCGAACCCGATGGCGTTGGCGCGGAAGTTTGGCGCGAGTTGAAACAAATTACCAAAGGCGCCGCCGTCGCCGCGACGAACGACATCCGCGCCCACTGCAAAAACGTCCTCAAACTCGGAAAAATGCCCTGATGAAAACCGCCACCTACAATCTGACTTTTCTCACACCTTGCTTTTGCGCCGGTGCCGACCAAGCCCGCGCCGAACTGCGCGCGCCGTCCATTCGCGGACAACTCCGCTGGTGGTTCCGCGCCCTCGGCGGCACTCGCGACGAGGAGACCGAAATCTTCGGCGGACTCGGCGACGGCGACCCCGCTGCCAGCCGCGTCGTCGTGCGCGTCAGCGACCTCAAGCGCGGTGCCCCGTGGCAGCCGCCGCGCGTGGACCCGAACAACCCTTCCTCCTACGTCTGGTATTTCGCCAGCGCGTCTGCCGACAAGGCCCGCTGGACTGCCGACGGCGCGTTGCCGCCGGGCACATCGTTCAAACTGCACATCCTCTTCCGACGCGAACTGCCGGAATCGCTCGCCGCCATCGGGGGGAAATTCGACAACGCCCTGAAAGCGTTCCTCGCCCTTGGTGGCATCGGACTGCGCGTGACGCGCGGTCTCGGCGCGTTCACCTGCGCCGAATTTCCCTTCGCCGCCAACGAACAAACCGTTCGCCAAATCCTCACCGGCGGCACCGGCACCGGCAGCACCACCGGCGGCGGCTTCAAATTGGAAAAACGCAACGGCGACAACAACGCTCCCTTCCCCGACCTCAACGCCGTCGTCCGCGAAATCGGCTCCCTCGTCAAAGGCACTCGCGGCGCGCTCGGAATGAAAGCCACGCGCCCCTCGCCCTTCGGCGCATCCACACCGCGCCAAACCAGCGCGATTTACTTTCGCCCCGTTGTTTCCGCATCCACTGCCGGCACCGGCAACGCCGCCCGTGCCGCCGGTGCCGCCGCTGCCACTCCGCTCTCCCTCGTCATCTTTGAAGCCCCGCACAACCGCGTCCTTGCCAAAGACAGTCGCACGCCACGCCCCACCGTCGGTGCTACCCCCTCCAAACTCACCCGCGCCCAGCCCTCCGCCGCCCCGCGCCGGTGGTAGCAAGCCCGTTATCAAAGTCATCACGGGAATGCGACGCGCGGGTTTTCGGCCCCGCACCGAGCACCTTTGCCTTGTTGTCAGGCCGCTACACTCACGGAGCGCCGACTTTCAAGTCGGCTTGGGGATGATGCGGCGATAGCCGCCTTGCTTATAGCGGGCAGCCGGTTTCGATAAACTCGTAGGGCAGGCCGAACTTCGCCGCCGCCTCGCGGCCGAGGGCGTCAACGCCGAAGGTCTCGGTCGCGTTGTGTCCGCAGGGGTAGAGGTTCCACCGGTGTTCCTGCGCCATGTTGAAATGCTCCTCGCGCAGTTCGCCGGTGACGAGCGTGTCGCATCCTTCGGCGTCAAGCGCGTCGAGCACGGAGCGTCCGCTGCCGGTGAGCACGGCGATTTTCTCAGGGCGTTCGCTGCCGAACTCGATGCCGGTGTAGGTGCGCGGGAAGAGCGTTTTCAGGCGCGCCGCGAACGCGTCGCGGGCGATGCCGCCGGCGCACAACGCCGCCATCGGCACGCCTTCGTAGGGCAGGAACCAGCGTTCGACGCGCAGTCCGAGTGCGACGGCGAGCAGCGCGTTGTTGCCGATTTCCTGATGGGCGTCGAGCGGCAGGTGGCACGAGTAGAGGGCGATGTCGTTGTCGAAGAGGACGCGGTATTTCTCGTAAACGGCACCGGTGACGGGTTGCTGCGGGTTCCAAAACAGCCCGTGGTGCACAATGAGAAAATCCGCGCCGCGCCGCGCCGCCTCTTGGAATGGCACGAGGCCGGAGTCCACGGCGGCGGCGATTTTGCGAACCGGTCCGCGCTTGAAAAACTGCAGCCCGTTGACGGCACCGGGGAAATCCTTCACGGCGCGCCGGCGGCTGCGCTCGTCGCAAAAGCGGACGATTTCTTCGAGCGGAACGGCGGTGCCGGTGGTGCTACCGGCGACACTGCCGGCGTCGGCGGTGGCGCGGGTAGCGGCGGCGCGAGTGGTGGAATTTTCAGAAGCGGTTTCGGTGAGGGTCATTGTGGAGTTGTTGTTTGGTTAACTTTTATAGTGCCGGTTTGATGTTTTCAAAACGCACTTTCCATTTTCCGTTTGCGGGGAAGCCGGGGGCGTGGCGCGCGGGGGCGCCGTTCCAACCGGCGGCGAGCATTGCGACGGCGTAAAGGACGCCGCCGTTGCCGGGCAGATACCAGCCGCCGTTGATGCCGTTTTCGGGGTAGGCGTTCAGGCGGGTGTCGCGCAGCAGAATGT
>JAISSQ010000243.1 GCA_031273045.1 Puniceicoccales bacterium | reverse complement strand
GCCTCCTCGCCCCCCTCGCGCCCCACATCGCCGAAGAACTCTGGCAATCCAGTTGCAGCGGCGGCGTTCACGCCGCCACCGGTGCCGGTGCCACCACCGCCGGCAACACCGCCACCACCGCCGCCGGCAGCACCTCAATCACCGCCGCCGGCTGGCCGACCTTCGACCCCGCCCTACTTGTCGAAGACACCGCCACCATCGTCTTCCAAGTGAACGGCAAACTGCGCGGACAAAGCACACTCCCCAAAAACGCCGACCGCGACGCCCTCCTCGCTGCCGCCCGCGCGCACCCCGACGTCCAAAAATTCACCGCCGGCAAAACGCTCGTCAAAGAAATCGTCGTCCCCGGCAAACTCGTGAACCTCGTGGTGAAATAGCACCGGCAGCACCGCCGCCGGTGGCAGTACCGTCACCGGTGCCGCCAAAAATCCCTTTCGCACCGGAGCAGAATTCCCCTTTACTCCGCAAAAACGGGATGACAATGTCCTTGCGAAAACCTTTCTGCGTTCCCTACTCCGACCACGATGGTTGCCGCCAACTTCCCAGTCCTCGCCATCAATCTCGACCGCGACACCGCGCGACGGACAGCCATTGCCGGACAACTCGACGCGCATTCGCTTCCATGGGAACGGGTGCCAGCGTTCGACGGTTCCGACCCCGCCGATTTCGCCGCCGCCAGCACCAACTACGACGCTAACGCCAACCGCCACCGGTGGCGCCATTCGCTCACTGCCGGCGAAATCGCCTGCTTCGCCTCGCACCGCCGCGCTTGGGAAATTGTCGTCGAACGCAACTGCCTCGGCGCGGTGATTGTGGAGGACGACGCCCTGCTCACGCCGCGCTTCCCTGGCGCCGTCGCTACTCTCCGCGCAACGCACGGCAAGTGGCAGGCAGTCAAACTTTTCACCAACCGCCCGCGCGCCGTCATCGCCCAAACCGCGCTTGATTGTGTAGAAATTGTGTGTGTGGGGGGGGGGGGGGGCAACGCTGGTGCGCAACCAGAGGAACTTACGTCTGCGAAGGTAGCATTGCCGCCGGTGGTGGCACTCCGCTACGCATTTTGCCTCGGCGATTACTTCAAAACCCCCGTTTGCACCACCGGTTACGCCGTCTCGTTTGGTGCCGCCAAAAAACTCCTCGCCGCCACCGCCCCGTTCTTCCGCCCTGCGGATGTCCAACTCCAACGCTATTGGGAAACCGGCATCCGCTTCCAAGCACTTCTGCCGTATCCGGTCCTCGAAAACCCCGCCTTCACCGGTGCCAGCACACTCGACGCCGAACGCCGCCAAAAACGCCGCGCCGAGCGTCGCCCGCTCGTCAACCTCGCCGACCAACTGCTCTTCAACATCCATTCGCTGGCGCGCGCCATCCACCGCCATGGTCTCCTGAATACGCTCGCAGCAAAATCGCCGCTCAACGCCGACACCCCTTCACCCCCAACTGCGGAGGTGCCGAAATGAGTGCTCTCGCCGCCGCCGGTGGCACGCCGCCACACCCGCTACCGGTGAGGATTTTTGTCATCAATTTGGACCGCTCGCCAGCGCGGTTCGCCTCCATCTCGCAACAACTGTCGCGTTTCAATCTGCCTTTTGAACGCATTTCCGCACTCGACGGTTCCATCCCAGAACAACTCGAAACCGCCCGCGCGAACTACTCCGCCAACCTGAACAAAAAGAACTTCCGCCGCGCGCTCTCCAACGGCGAGATTGCCTGCTTTGCAAGCCACCGGCGCGCGTGGAAACTTATCGCGAACACCACCACCGGTGGCGGCGTCGTTCTGGAAGACGACGCGCTCCTTTCCGACGATTTTGCAGAAGCAATCGCCTTGCTCCAAACAAACGCCGCCGAATGGAGCGCGCTCAAACTTTTCACCGACAAGAAACGCCACTTCGCCGGAGCACGGAAAATAAACGGAAGCGAAAAATTCTCCATCGCCGACTGTTTGCACACTCCCGCTTGCACCAGCGGTTACGCAATTAACAAGAGTGCCGCGCAAAAACTGCTTTCGGCAACCGAACAATTCGGAAGACCGGTTGACCGCGAGTTGCAACATTGGTGGAAAACAGGCGTGCGTTTTCAGGCACTGCTTCCCCACACGGTCACCCTCCGCTCATTCCCAAGTGATTTGGAAAGCGGCACCTCGCGAACCAAAGAACAACGCAACGGAATCCTCGCCCATTTTTCACAACAGGCGTCCTACTACGCGAACCTTTCCCAGAACCTGCTCCGCGCCCACGGAATCATGACCGCGCTTCGGGCTCTCTTCCAAAAATAACCGCCCAGCCAACCTCAAAGATTCCCGACCATGCCACAAAACATCCCAATCTTTCTCGCTTTCAACGACAACTATTGCGCGCACGCACGCGCCGTAATGAAATCCGTCTTGGAAAACACGGCGACTCCGGTGACGTTTCATATCCTGCACTCCGGTCTGAACGAAACCAGCAAAGAGAGAATTCGCTCTCTGACCGCCCCCGCATGGACAAAGCCAACGCCTTGCTCAATCTGCTTTCATCAAGTGGACAAGGATGCGTTTCACGGGTTCAAATTGGAAATCAAACACATCACTCTGGAGGCGTGTTTCCGGTTGATGATTCCGGCGCTCATGCCCGAACTCGACAAGGCGATTTATCTCGATTGCGATATCATCGTCCGGCAGGACATCGCGGAACTCTGGGACATGGACATCAGTGATGTCTTCGCCGGCGTCGTCGAAGACGTCATCAAACCGCCGAACTACGAAAAATTGTTCGCACCAAACCGCTATTTCAACGCCGGAATTCTTCTGCTCAACTGCAAACGGATTCGCGAACATTTCTCCTTCTCCGACTTCCTCGAAATCGAACGCGAGCACCGCGCCGACTTCTCGTGGCAAGACCAAGATGTCCTGAATTACGCCTTCGCCGGAAATGTCCGCTTCCTTCCGCCAAAGTGGAATGTCTCATTCTGCTTCTTTGAACCGGAACGGAAATTCACGCCGCGCTTGGGATACACAACGGAAGAAATCAGAATCGCGCGCGAGGACCCCGCGATTGTCCACTTCGTCAACTCAAAGAAACCGTGGCTCGTCCCCTGCGGTCTCGCCGCATCTCCCTACGCGCACGAGTATTTCAAATACGCGGACAAAGACGATGAATCCCCAAAATCTTCGTGCAGGAATGCGCTTATTGCCACCTTGAGGCACCCCGACCGCATCTTCAAACCTCAATACTGGATAATGGCTCGCCTGCGGCACACCTTGGACAAGAGACCTATCCTGTCTCTGCGCACAACCCGAAAACTCGCGCAGTTCTGCTCATGCTTTCTCTGGTCAAAAGAGCGGCGCGACGGATTCAGGGATTTTGCTGTCTGCAACTGGCTAAAGCGAAATCTGCTCGCGCGCTACAAACGAAATTTCCATCCGCTCTATTGCAGGGAATCGGTCCCCGTCCCCAAAGTAATCTGGCAATTGTGGTGGCAGGGGCTTGACAATGCGCCGCCAATCGTCAACGAGGCAATTCGCTCCGTCGCCAAACTTGCGAGCGAAAACGGATACAAACACATCATCCTCACGAAGGAAAATTATTTGGATTACGTGAGCATTCCGCAAAACATCCTTGATGGCTTCAAGGCGGGAAAAATAAAAATCCAGAGTTTCTCCGATGCCATCCGATTGGAATTGCTACGGAAACATGGCGGCATTTGGATTGACGCCACTTGCTTTGTCTCAAAACCGTTCCCGAAATGGACGGAAGATTGCGACTTCTTCGTTTACCAAACAACCGGAAAGTTCACTCCGCGGAATCTCGTTCAGAGTTGCTTCATCATCTCCAAACCGCATTCGGAAATAATTGCGGCGTGGGCATGGGCAGTGCGCGATTTTTGGCGAATCGAACAACGCACAAGCGAATATTTTTATATCCACAAAATCATCAAGGTCTTGGTTGAGAACGATGAACGTCTGCAAAAGGAGTTCGCAAAAATGCCACTCCTTAACCACGACTGCGCGCACAAACTGTTCCCAATCCTCAACGAGCCGTTCGACTCCGAAAAATTCGCAGAAGCCATGAACACGCCGGACGCCATGTTCCAAAAGACCTACTACAAACGCTACGGAGCACCGTTCCCGCCAAAATCCTTCGGAGACAAACTCGGAAGGAAATTCACCGAACACTTGACCCTTAACACCAATGAATAAACAACAAGGCGAAAATCGGGGCGGGCAGAGGGTTCCCATCTTTGTTATCAACCTTCCATCCGATGCTGAACGCTTGCGTTCCATCGAAACCCAACTTCGCGCACTGGCTCTCGACTTCCGCGTCCAGGAAGCCGTTCGCGGCAGCGCGCTCTCCGACAGCGACATGCGTCGTCTGTATGACGGCGAAAAGGCGGTCTCCTTCAAACGTCCGCTTGCCCGCGAACTGACGCGCGCCGAAATCGGTTGCGCGCTCTCGCATCTCGCCGTGTATAAAAAATTGGAGGAGGAAAATCTGGATTGCGCGCTCATTCTCGAAGACGACGCCCAACTCTTTCAGGAAGTCCCCGTCGTGCTGGAGCGTCTCGTCTCAAAAATCAAAAGCGACAGCGCGTCAATCGTTCTGTTGACTCGGGCGCGCAACTACCGCCGCTGGGGCACCGTGCCGCTCGATTACGCGCGAAAATTGGTCTTTCTTCCCCCATGTCGCCGCTGGGATGGCGCGCATGGCTACTTCATCACACGCAAGACCGCGAAAATCCTCTCCGAAAAACTTTTCCCGGTCTGGAGCGTCGCCGACGACTTCAACCAGTTCCAAGAAGAGTTCGGAATAACTCTCATGGCAGTTGTGCCTTATTGCATCTCCCTGACCTCCCACTGCAAAACCTCGAACATCCTTCCTGAAACAAAAAAACTTCCGAAAGCCAGCACGCGCTCCGCTGATAAACGAACCCCCGCATTTTACCTTCGGGAATATCTCTGGGAACGCGCATTCTTCCGCCTCTTTGTCTTTCCGTTTCTCGTAAAGAAACAAGGCGAGCGCGTCTTCGACCCGCCATGCAGGGACAAGTGTCCTCCAATTTTTGTGGTCAACCTCCCCACCGATGTCGAACGGCGGCACTCGGTGGAGGCGCAATTGAACACGCTTGGACTGACCGCACGCTTCCAAGACGGAATCCTCGGCAGCACACTTTCCCCCAAAGAACTCGCCCAATGCTACGCGCGAGAAAAGGCAATAAGGCACGAGCGCGAACTGTCACTCCCAGAAATCGGCTGCGCATTGGCGCACCACGCAATCTACAAAAAGATTATCGCCGAAAATCTGCCCGGCGCAATTATCCTCGAAGACGATTGCGCCCTCTATCCCGACGCCCCGGAGGTCTTCGCCCGCCTCGCGAATCGCCTCGAAACAACCCGTATGGATGTCGCATTATGCTCATTCGTGCGCTCCTATTTTCGCTGGGGAAAGGAGAAACTCGATGCGTTTCACTTCTTGGCGAAACCCGATGACAAACGGTATGCCCACGGAGGACATGGTTATTTTGTCACCCGAAAGGGCGCGGAAATTTTGCTACAGAACTGTTTTCCGTTCTGGAGTCCCTGCGACCACTGGTGCGTATTCCAAAAGAAATTCGGGCTGCGCGTCAGTGTCGTTGTCCCGCAATGTGTCGGGCTTTCAAATGAAATCACCCAATCAAACATTGAGGGAAAGCGTTCCTCGCTGACCCGGAGCGTCGGTCTTTGGGAAAAATTAAAACGCATCTTTTGGAAAAAGACGATTTATCGCCTTTTCGTCTTCCCTCTTACAATAAAACGACAAAACCTGCGCGAAGGGCAAACACGCTTTATGTAGTTGCAACCAAGTTAATCACTTCTCCCAACATAAGAAAGAAAACTCCATGTCACACAACAAAACACTGTTCCATAAATGGCTTAAGGGATTTTTCCTTGCGCCATACTATCTGTATCTTGCGGGGCGGCGCGCCCGATCAGCGGCAACCGCAAACACGAGTGAGAACATCCTTGCAGACATCCGCGCTGTTGTCGGAAACAAAGACACGGTGAACGGAATAAAATTTTCCGGTTTTTCGACGGAGAATTGCTCTGGATTGATGCACACAATCCACGAGGTTTTTGTCAAACACGACTACGATTTTCTCGCCAAAGATGTTCGCTGGATTGTCATTGACATTGGTGCCAACCTTGGGGTCACATCGCTCTTTATGGCAAACAAACCGAACGTCGAAAAGGTCTTTGCCTTTGAACCGCTGAAACCGAACTTTGCCGAACTGAACAAGAACGTGCGCCTGAACCCCGCTTTGGCAGATAAGGTCGAAAGTTTCTGCATGGGTTTGGGCGATGTGGACACAAAGATTTCCATCCCATTTAATCCAAACATGAACACTTGTTCGAGCACAACGGGCTTGGGAAGCGTCGGAAAGATGAAAGGAACATGGTTGGAAGAGGTGACTGTCCGAGAAAGCGGGGCCGTCCTCGCACCCATCATCGAAGGCGCAAACGGCCGTGGCGTTTTCTGCAAGATAGATTGCGAAGGCGCGGAATTCCAAATCCTCCCAAACTTGCAGAAGAACAACATATTAGGCAAGATTGACGCAATCGCAATGGAAGTCCACGGAGCCCCGGAAGAAATTGTCCGCATATTGCAGGATGAGGGGTTCTTTATCTTCAATCGTTGCCAACACCCATCTGACGAGCAGTTAAAAGGAGAATCGCTCTGGTATGTTTTTGCCGTGAATGTTGCCTGCCTTGCCAAAAAGATGCAGTGAAATAGAGTTTGCACAGTTTCCTTGCGGAAACTTTCTCTGCGAAACCTCTGTGTCCTCTGCGCCCTCTGTGGTAAAAAACCACCCGCTGGCAATCGCGCCGCCGTCAACCGCACCGCCGACAATTGCGGCGCCGGCGACCGCCAAGCCCCGCAGGGGCGGCATAACATAGGCAGGGGCGTCAGCCCCTGTTATGGGGACATCCCACCCCAACACCGAACCGCGAAGCGGTGGCATAAAAATCCGAGGGCTCGCGCCCTCGGTGCTATATGCCACCGCTTCGCGGTTCACGATTTTGTTTGTGCTATTTCAGAGGTTCTATCGCTTCGCGGCGTCACCCCTGCCTACAATATGTCGCCCCTCCGGGGCTGGGCGTGCTCCTAACAATGCGGGTCGGAGACCCGCGCTCCCATCGCCACACGCCAAGCGGCCACACACATGGAGCACCGCACATGGAGCGCCGACTTTCAAGTCGGCTCGGTGAGGGTGCGGCGATAGCCGCCTTGCTTTCTCTTTTTTTGGAAGTGGCGGCTGCGCCGCATTAAGAAGGCGAGCCGACTTGAAAGTCGGCGCTCCATGTGTGTAGCCGCCTGACAACAAGGCAATGGTGCCTTGTGTGAAAATACATCGCGCCGCTTTCTTTGACATGATTACCATGATTTACATGATTTCGCCCAACCGTCGTAGAAATCCCCAAAAATCATTAAAATCATGTTCATCATGCCCGAAAAACCGGATAAAAATGACCTCCCGTCAAATAACGCCAAGCCCCGTTGAGGTTGAGAGTGGGATAAATTTTGTTCTTTTGCGTATGTCTAAGATCATTTTTCGGCGTGCCTTAAATTCATGTCAATCATGTCTAAAAAAGAAACGCGCCCTGCGATATGTCGGGACAAGTGTTGACAGCGGACACGTTGGAGCGAAAGTGTGCGTCGTCATGTCTCGCAAAAACCCGTCGAAGAAACCGCGCTCACTCAAGAACGACGCCGGTGGCAAAACGTCCTCCGTGCCCACGGGGTTGACAAGGAGCGGGTCGTTAGCAGAATGCGCACCTTCAAGAACCCCAAAACAAAGGAGGTAACTATGAGCATTGCAGACCAACTGATAGCGGAGGGTGAGGCCAAGGGCGAAGCCAGAGGCATTCTCGCGGGGATGATTCGCGGCATTCAGATGATGCTCGGCGTGAAGCCGGCGTCGGAGCGGACGTTGCTTCGCAAGACGCGCGAGGAATTGCAGGCGATGTTCGATGCTCTTGTCGCCCGCGAACCGCGCCTCGCACGGGCGTTGTAAACGTTAATGTAGGTGTCGCGTAATAGCGCGGCGACGTAGCGTGCTGTTATGGTGGCGGCTACTGCGGTTTTTGTTTCGGCGGGCGACCGCGGCGGCGTTTCACCGGTGGCGGTTCTGCCGTCGCTGGCGGCGGTGCTGTCGGTGCCACCGTTGCCGGCTCCGCCTTTTGCGTGAAGGACAGCGCGCCTTCGCCCTCGTCGCCCTCGCGGGCACCGGCGGCGGGTTGGGCGGCGACGCCGACGGACACCGGCGTTCCGCCTTTGGAGAGGTCGCCGCGGATGAGCCGTTCGGCGAGCGGGTCTTCGAGGTAGTGCTCGATGGCGCGGCGCAGCGGGCGGGCGCCGTATTTCTCGTCGTAGCCCTTTTCGATGAGGAAGGCGCGCGCCGGCGGCGTCACTTCGAGGAGGATGTCCTGCGAGGCGAGCCGTTTGACGACCTTGGCGAGTTCGAGGTCAACGATGCGGCCGAGGTCGTCGCGGGTGAGCGGGGAGAAGATGACGATTTCGGAGAGGCGGTTGAGGAACTCCGGTTTGAAGACGCGCTTGGTCTCGTCGAGGATGCGTTCCTTGACGCGCTCGAAGTCGCGCTCGGCGTTGACGCCGACGTCGAAGCCCATCGAGGCGTTGCGCTGGAGGACTTCGGCGCCGACGTTCGAGGTCATGATGATGATGGTGTTGCGGAAGTCCACGGTGCGGCCGAGCGAGTCGGTGAGGCGTCCGTCCTCGAGCACTTGCAGCAGCAGTTGGACGACGTCGGGGTGCGCCTTTTCGATTTCGTCGAAGAGCACGACGCAGTAGGGCTTGCGGCGGACTTGTTCGGAGAGTTGGCCGCCCTCCTCGTAGCCGATGTAGCCCGGCGGCGCGCCGACGAGGCGCGAGACGGTGTGCTTCTCCATGTATTCCGACATGTCGATTTGCACGAGCGCCTTGGGGTCTTGGAAGACGCGCTCGGCGAGCGTCTTCGCGAGCATGGTCTTGCCGACGCCGGTGGGACCGAGGAAGAGGAAACTGCCGATGGGGCGCTTGGGGTCCTTCAGGTCGGCGCGGCTGCGGCGCAACGCGCGGGCGATGACGGAGCAGGCGCGGTTCTGCCCGATGACGGCGGACTGCAACTCGGCGTCGAGTTCGAGCAGGCGCTGCGTCTCCTTCTTCTCCATGCGCGAGAGCGGAATGCCGGTCCAGTCCGACACCACGCGCAGCACGTCCGCCTCGCCGACGTCCACGTGCCGCTCGGACGGGTTTTTGCGCCACTCCTCGATGGCGGCTTCGAGCGCCTCGCGCCGCTCCTTTTCGACGCGGTGCAACGCGCCCGCCTGCTCGTAGCGCTGCGCGGCGACGGCGTCCTCCTTCTCCTGCAGGACGGAGTCGAGCGCGCGCTGCGCCTCCTCGACCGCCTCGGGGCGCTTGAAGCCGGCGGTGCGCGCGCGCGCCCCCGCCTCGTCGAGCACGTCAATCGCCTTGTCGGGCAGATGCCGCGCGGGGATGTAGCGGTCGGAAAGGCGGGCGGCGGCGACGAGCGCCTCGTCGGAGTAGGCGCACTTGTGGTGCTCCTCGTAGCGGGCGCGGATGCCGCGCAGGATTTTGATGGTGTCCTCCACCGACGGCGCCTCGACCATCACCGACTGGAAGCGCCGCTCCAGCGCGGCGTCCTTCTCGATGTGCTTGCGGAACTCGTCGAGCGTCGTCGCGCCGACGCACTGCAACTCGCCGCGGCTGAGCGCGGGCTTGAAAATGTTCGAGGCGTCGAGCGAACCGGAGGCGTTGCCGGCGCCGACGATGGTGTGCATCTCGTCGAGGAAGAGGATGACGTCGCGTGTGCGCCGCACCTCGTCCATGATGTTCTTGATGCGCGCCTCGAACTGCCCGCGGTAGGTGGTGCCGGCGACGACCAGCGCCATGTCGAGCGCGACGACCCGCTTCGAGAGCAGAATTTCGGGCACGTTCGCCGTCGCGATGCGCTGCGCCAGCCCCTCGACCACGGCGGTCTTGCCGACGCCCGCCTCGCCGATGAGCACCGGATTGTTCTTCGTGCGCCGCGCCAAAATCTGGATGACGCGCCCGATTTCGCGCTCGCGTCCGACGACCGGGTCGAGCGCGCCGTTGCGCGCCAATTCGGTCAGGTCGCGCCCGAACGCCCGCAGCGGGTGCGCCTTCATCTGCTTCGGGTCGCTCCCCTCGGCGCCACCGGCGACGGCGGACACGAGGTTCTCCGGGTCGAGTTCCTTCAGGATTTCCTTCTTCGCCGCCTCGAACGACACCTTGAACTGCGCCAGCACGCGCGCCGCCACGCCCTCGCCCTCGCGCAACAGCGCGAGCAGGAAGTGCTCCGAGCCGATGTAGTTGTGGTTGAGCGCCTTCGCCTCCTTCGCGGCGAGCGAGAACACCTTCTTCACGCGCGTCGAAAACGGAATGTTCCCGCCCGGCGCCTCGCCGCCCGGGTTCGCGCCGCCCGCCTCGCGCTCCAGCGCCTCGCGCAACTCGCCCAAGTCCACGCCCAGCGCCTGCAGCGCGTTGACGGCGACGCCCTCGTTGAGCGCGAGCACACCCAGCAGCACGTGCTCGGTGCCGATGCAGTTGTGCCCGAGGCGCACCGCCTCCTTGCGGGCGTTCTGGAGGATTTGCTGGCCGCGCGGCGTCAAACTGTCGAAAGGGTCCATTGTGGTTCGGAGTGCGTGTAAAAGGTGAGAGGGAAGAGGTAAAGGAAGGCGAATTACCGCAGGCGGGCTGCGATTTTTTCGAAGACGGCGTCGGGCGAGAGACCGTGGGCGGCGCGAAGTTCGCCACCGGTGGTGCCATGTCCGACAAACTCGTCCGGCCAGCCGACGCGCACGACGGGCGTCGCGACGGCGGCATCGGAAAGGGTCTCCAAAACGGCGGAACCGAAGCCGCCGGCGAGGACGTTGTCCTCCAACGTGACGACGAGGCGCGCCTTCCGCGCTTGTTCGAGCAAGAGGGGGGTGTCGAGGGGTTTGGCGAAGCGGGCGTTGACGACGCCGGCGCGGAGTTTGGGGAAGGTTTTTTCGATGCGTTCGGCGAGCGCGAGGGCGGCGTCGCATAGCGGGCCGAGCGCCCAGAAGCACACGTCGGCACCGTCGCGCAGAACTTCGGCGCGTCCAATCTCCACGGGCGGTGGCAGTTCGCCGGAGCCGTCGAAGGCGTCGCCGCCGGCGGCGGTTCCGCGCGGGTAGCGGATGAAGGCGGGGGCGCCGGAGTCGAGGGCGGCGCGGAGCATGGCGGCGAGTTCGCGGGCGTCGCGGGGTTGCATGACAATGGCGCGGGGGATGGAGCGCAGGAAGGTGATGTCGAAGAGGCCGTGGTGGGTGGCGCCGTCGGCGGGCGAGAGTCCGGCGCGGTCCATGCAGAAGACGACGCCGAGGTTTTGCAGGCACACGTCGTGGAGCACCATGTCGAAGGCGCGTTGGAGGAAGGTGGAGTAGATGGCGACGACGGGTTTGAATCCTTTGACGGCGAGACCGGCGGCGAAGACGGCGGCGTGTCCCTCGGCGATGCCGACGTCAAAATACTGCGCGGGGCACTCGTGTTTGAGGAGGTTGAGGGAGGTGCCGGAGGGCATGGCGGCGGTGATGCCGAGGACGCGCTTGTCGCGCTGGGCGAGGCGGACGAGGACGCGGCCGAAGACGTCCTGCCAGTTGGGGGGCTTCACGGAAACGGCGGCGGCAGCGGCGGTTCCGGTAGCACCGGTGCCGGCGGCAGCGAGCGTGGTTTTGGCGTCGCCGGTCTCGATGTCGAAGGGGGAGCAGCCGTGGAATTTTTCGGGGTTTCGCAGCGCGACGTCGCAGCCCTTGCCCTTGATGGTGCGGACGTGGAGCAGCACCGGCGCGTCGGACTGGCGGCAGAATTCGAGGTAGCGGACGAGTTGCCCGATGTCGTGCCCGTCAACGGGGCCGACGTAGCGCAGTTTGAAGTTCTCGAACAGCGACGCCTGCCGCGCGGTGAGAAAGTCCTTTGTGTCGCGTTTCACGGCGCGGCCGATTTCGAGCAGGCGCGCGCCGCCGGGCACCTTTTCGAGCAGCGCGCGCAGTTCGCGGTTCGCCTTGTTGTAGAAGGGCGAGGTGATGAGCGCGTTGAGGTGGTCGGCGATGGCGCCGACGTTGCGGTCAATCGCCCACTCGTTGTCGTTGAGCACGACGATGAGGCGGCGCGCGCTGTGGGCGACGTTGTTGAGCGCTTCGAGGGTGACGCCGCAAGTGAGCGCGGCGTCGCCCACGAGCGCGACCACGTGCCCTTCCCCGCCCCGCAAATCGCGTCCGGCGGCGAGGCCGAGGGCGGCGCTGACGGCGGTGCCGGCGTGCCCCGCACCAAAGGCGTCGTGCTCGCTCTCGGCGCGGTTGAAGAAGCCGGAGACCCCGCCGGTCTGGCGCAGTTTGTCGAACTCCGGCCCGTTGCGCCCCGTGAGCAGTTTGTGGACGTAGCCCTGGTGCGAGACGTCGAAAACGAAACTGTCCGCCGGCGTCGAGAACACGCGGTGCAACGCGATTGTGAGTTCGACGACGCCGAGGTTCGGCCCGATGTGTCCGCCGTTTTCGGAGGTAACGCGAATAATGCGCTCGCGGATTTCCGCCGCGAGCGGGGCGAGTTGCTCCGCCGGCAGGCGTTTCAGGTCATCAGGGCTGTGAATTGTTTCGAGGAGTGGCATTGCGAGTGCTGGTGGTGTCCAAGCCGGAAAACGGGGCAGGAAACAATTTTTTGCCCGCCGGCGAAAGAATAAATCCGGCGGAGAACGGGGCGGACAGAGGCGGAATTGCGGCGCCGGCGGCGGCACCGGTGGCGGCGCCGAACCCACCGGCAGCCCACCGCCACAGCACCGCCGGCAGCGCCGCCGGTGGTGCTCAAAACAGTTCCAATTCGGTCTGCATCCACTCGGTCTGGCGCTCGAAGCCCAAACTGTCGCAGACGAGTTTTCCGAGGGAGGCGTCGGTCTTTCCGGGGAGCGCGCACATGTGGCGCAGGAGGAGGGCGGATGCCAGCGCGTCGTAGGGCGCGCAGTGATAGCGGGCGCGCTTTGGCGGGCACAGGGCACCGGCGGCGGATTCGAGTTCGTCGCCGAGGCGGAACCATTTGATGAGCGCGCCAAGTCCGAAATCGCGCGCGGCGGGGTGCCAGACGGCGGCGAGGCGGCAGGTGTCGAGCCACGGCCCCCAATCGTTCACGGAAGGATAAACCGCGCCGGCAGCGGCGTCACCGGTGCCTCCGGCGGCAACAGCACCACCGGCGGCGGCGGTTCCGACGCGGTTCGCCGGCAGCGCGCGGCTGAAGTCCGGCACGGCGCCGGGATACGGCCAGACGCGCTTGAGCAGGTTATGCTCGGTGGCGGCGTGGTGGGCGCAGAGCATGCCGCCGCGCCGCATGCCGGCGAAACGCTCCCACTCGTCTGAAAACGGAGCGGTGCCGGCGAGGTCGGCGTCGCGCAAGCCGTGGCATTGCGTGTCCACGCCGGGAATGGGGGCGGCGGCGGCGCACAGACGCGACGAGACCGCCACGACCTCGCCTCCGAGGAGTGTGGCGACGCCGTATTCGACGATGCCGGTGCGCGCGCTGCCCTCGAAATCAACGACGTGAATGGGGCAGTTTTTCCAGTGCGGACTGCTCTGCATGACGTCCAGCGCGCGGGGCGGCGACACCGCCGGCGCGTCCTTTTGTTTTGGAGTTCGCCGCCGGTGGTGCGCGGAAGGGAGGGGAACGCCGTCCTTACGCGGCGGGCGCGGCGGCGGTCTGTTGCTCGGCGGGGTCAACGGCGACTTCGTTGAAGCGGCGCTCCTTGACCTTTGTCGCCTTCTTGCCGAGGCGGCCGCGCAGGTAGTAGAGGCGCGCCTTCATCGGGACGGACTTGCGGTCAACCTCGATTTTCTCGACCAGCGGACTGTGCAACGGGAAGACGCGCTCGACGCCTTCGCCGAACGAGATGCGGCGCACGGTGAACGTCTCCGCGATGCCGCCGCCCTTGCGGGCAATCACGATGCCCTTGAAGACCTGGGTGCGCTCCTTGTCGCCCTCCTTGACCTTCGTGTGGACGTGCACGCCGTCGCCGACTTTGAAGTTGCCACGGTCCTTTTTGATTTGGGACGCCGTGACGTATTTGAGTATTTCTTGGCTCATGTTTCGCGGTTGTTCGCTGTGTTTTGTTGCTTGTGTAAAAGGTCTGGACGCCGCCGGCGGGTCTTCTCGACTTGCTGTTCGCGCCGCCATCTGGCGATTGCGCCGTGGTCGCCCGAAAGCAGCACGGCGGGAACTTGCAAACCGCGAAAATCCGCAGGCCTCGTGTATTGAGGAAAGGCGAGCAGGTTGTCGTTGAAACTGTCGCCGGTCAAGGAGTTTTCCTCGCCCAGAACGCCGGGGATTTGGCGCGCCACGCAGTCCGTGAGCACGGCGGCGGCGAGTGTGCCGTTGGTGAGCACGTAGTCGCCAATCGAGACCTCGCGCGTGACCAGCGTGTCGCGCACCCGCTGGTCAATCCCCTCGTAGTGCCCGCTCACGAGGACGAGGTGCGGCTCCGTCGCCAACTCGCGCGCGAGCGCGTTCGTGAGCGGCTCGCCGTCCGGGCACAGGTAAATCACCGGCGGCGACGCGCTGCCGGCGGCGGCGGCGGCGGCTTCCGCCAGAACGTGTTCAATCGCGGCGAAGAGCGGCTGGGGCGACATGAGCATTCCGGGACCGCCGCCGAACGGCGTGTCGTCCACGCGCCGGTGGCGGTCGGTGGAGAAGTCGCGGATGTCGCGCGCGACGATTTCGAGCAGCCCGCGCCGCGCGGCGCGTCCGAGAATGCTCTCGGACAGAAAGCCCGCGAGCATCGCGGGGAAGAGCGTGAGGATGTCTATGCGCATGGAGGGCTGGTCGGCGCGCGGAGCATGCACGCCGCGCGGTCGAAGCGCGAGCACCGTTAGCGGGCGCCGCGCCGCCACCGGTGGCGGCGCGCCACGTTGCCGTCACCGGCGAACGGGCATGTTTTTTCTCGCGCGGGGTGCGCGGCGGCGGCATGTTCCGCCGCTCTTTTTCAAGCAAACGCTCATCGAAAAACAATGAAAACCACACCACTCATTCGCGTCGCCGTCACCGGCGCCGCTGGACAAATCGGCTATTCGCTGCTGTTCCGCATCGCCAACGGCGAGGTCTTCGGCCCCGACCAACCGGTCGCGCTCAACCTCATCGAAATCCCGCAGGGACTCGAAAAACTCAGCGGCGTCGTCATGGAATTGCAGGACTGCGCGTTCCCGCTGCTGAAGGACATCGTCGCGACGTCCGACCTCTCGGTCGGCTTCAAGGACGTGAACTGGGCGTTGCTCGTCGGCAGCGTTCCGCGCAAGGACGGCATGGAGCGCAAGGACCTGCTGAAAATCAACGGTGGCATCTTCATCGGGCAGGGTCAGGCGATTGCCGCGAACGCCGCGAAGGACGTGCGCGTGCTCGTCGTCGGCAACCCGTGCAACACGAACGCGCTCATCGCGCTGCGCCACGCCGCCGGCGTCCCCGAAGACCGCTTCTTCGCGATGACCCGTCTCGACGAGAACCGCGCCAAGGCGCAAATCGCCGCGAAGGCCGGTGTGCATGTCTCGAAGGTGCGCAACGTCACCATTTTCGGAAACCATTCCTCGACGCAGTATCCCGACTTCTACAACGCGGAAATCGCCGTCGAACAGGACGGCGAGGTCGTGCAGAAGAAGGTGACCGAAATCATCACCGACGAAGCGTGGCTCAAGGGCGAGTTCATCGAAACCGTGCAGAAACGCGGCGCCGCCATCATCAAGGCGCGCGGACTTTCGAGCGCCGCCAGCGCCGCGAACGCCGCCGTCGAAACCGTCCACCTGCTCGCGCACCGCTCGCCGGCGGACGAGTGGTTCAGCGTCGGCGTTATCTCGAAAGGCGAATACGGCACGACGCCCGGACTCATCACCGGTCTGCCCGTCCGCAGCACCGGCCGCGGCACGTGGCGCGTCGTCGAAGGGCTGAACCTTCCCGAATTCGCGAAGGAGAAACTCGCCGCCTCCGTCAAGGAGTTGACCGAGGAGCGCGACACCGCCGCCGAAGCACTCGGCGCGAAGTTGTAAGCGCCGCCGGCAGTGGTACCGGCGCGGGAAACGGAGGGCGGTTCGCGCCGCCCTCCCACTTTCCCCTCCACGAACCACCGCCACCGGTCACAGACCGACAACCACTAATTTCCTCCTTGCCAAAACCGCCGGCGGTGCCATTGTCGGTCGCGTCAGGCGGACAGGTACCGCCCTAAAAATCACCAGAACATCATCACCCCCAACCGGAACGAACGCTTTATGAACGGCTTTAACCTGAAACAAAAACTGAAGGTCCTGCCCGCCCTCTTTGCCGCCCTCGCCGCTGTTGTCGCCCTGCTCGCGCTACCGGTGAACTCCGCGCACGCCGCCAAGTCCGAAGGCAAAATCATCTGCACCAAGGTCAGCGGCGACGTCACGTTCACGACCGCCGACGGCGAGGAGGACGACCTCGCGCCGAACACGGAGTTCGCGGAGGACACCGACATCACCACCGGTGCCAACGGCACCGCAAGCATCTGGTTCGCCAACGGCGCTCACGTCGTCATCAAGCCGAACACGAAAATTCAAATCTCCAAGTTCCAGATGACGACGCCCGGCGGCGCGCAGCCAGACCCGTCGAAGTTCAAAACGCTTTCGTCCGAGCCGGGTAGTTCGACCACGCAAATCCGGCTCGACCAAGGAAAAATCGTTATCGAGGTGGTCAAACTCAACGCACCGGCAACGGATTTCAAGGTCACGTCCGCCTTCCTCGTCGCCACCGTCAAGGAAAGTTCCAAGGGAGCCGTCTTCACCGTCGAACAGCAGGAGGAATACGCCAAACTCGGCTGCGTGCGCGGAATTATCAACCTCAAGCCGCGCCTCAACCTCGGCAAGGAAGTGGACGTCCCCGAAAAGAAACAGGTCATCCTCTATCTGCGGAAGAAGCCCGCCACAGTCGAATACTACGAATACACGCAGCGGGACGAGATTGACCGCGACCTCGTCGAACCACCGGTGATTTATCCGCCCCACGAAGACCCGTGGAAACCGCCGTTCTTCCCCGATGTGCCAATCATCGTCACGCCGATTCCCCAAGAACCGACCGACCTGCAGCCAGTCACCGCCGCCGGAAACGGGTAATGCCGCCGGCAACGGAGACGGAGGAACTAACGTCGCCCTCGTGGGCGCGGGACCGGGCGACCCGGAACTGATTACCGTGCGCGGACTCCGTCTGTTGCGCGCCGCCGACGTCGTCCTGCACGATGCCCTCGTTGACCCGCGCCTCCTCGCGGAATGCCGCCCGGATGCGGAACTCCTGAACGTCGGAAAACGCGCCGCCGGTGACGCCAATGCCTCCGCCGGTGCCACCGGTGCCACCGGTGCCGGCGTTGACGCCGGCGACGCGCGCCCCTCCGCGCACCACAACGCGCTGGCGCAGGAACGCATCAACGCCCTGCTCGTCGAAAAAGCGCGCACAGGTCGGCGCGTGGTGCGACTGAAAGGCGGCGACCCGCTTGTTTTCGGACGCGCCACCGAGGAACTCGCCGCCCTCGCCGCCGCCGGCATCGCGTGCGAAATCGTCCCCGGCGTCACCACCGCCACCGCCGCCGCCGCCGCCGCACAACTCCCCCTGACCCGCCGCGCCGCGCCAAACGCCACCCCGAACGCCGCGACGGACGCCGCCGACGCGTCTTCCGTTCTCGGCAACGCCCAGCGCGGGGTCTTGTTGGTCGGCGGACATCCCGCGACCGGCGCGGGCGAAATTGCATGGGAACGGGTCGCCGCGCTCGCGCCGGAAATAAGCGTGTGCATCTACATGGGGTTGAAGAATTTGCCGCAAATTGCCCGCCGCCTGATTGTCGCCGGCGTCGCCCCGTCAACACCGGTGACGGTCGTCTCCGCCGCCTCGTTGCCGTCTCAACACATCTGCCAAGGCACCCTGCACTCCGCCAGCACCGGCACCGCCTCACTTCCTTCGCCACCGGCAATGGTGATTATTGGAAGTTACTCTTGCGCCCCGCCCCTCGTTGCCTCGTCCGGCAGCACAAACGACAAGTAGGTTTCGCGGTTGATGACCGAGAAGGATGCGTCGGGATAGGCACCGCGCCACGCCGTCGGCGTCTTGGGAGTTTTGCCGCCCCATTTGAACTCGAAACCGGAAAGCGTGCCGTCGATTTCTTCCACCCAGTCAATCTCCTGTTGGGCGTAGGTGCGCCAAAAATAACTATTTGCCGGATGATTGAAGTAGGCGTTGCGCTTGACGCGCTCGGCGACCAGCCAGTTCTCCCAGAGTGCTCCGGTGTCGGCGCGCGCGCCGACGGGGACGAAGTTGTTTTGCAGGGCGTTGAGGATTCCGTTGTCCGCGAAATAGTAGCGGACGCTTTTGGTGATTTCGCTGCGGAGGTTGCGCGAAAAGCCGCCAATGCGAAAAATCACGAAGGTTTTTTCCAGCAAGTCGAGGTAGCGTTCGACCACTTGGCGGCTGATGCCAACGCCGGTGGCGAGTTCGGTCAGCGAAACCTCCTTGCCGACTTGGAACGAGAGCAGTTGGAGCAGACGGCGGATTTTCGCGGAGTTCTTAATGCCCTCAAAGGCAATGATGTCACGGAACAAGAAATCGTCGCGTAATTCCAACAGGCGCGCGCGGCGGGCGTCATTGACGTCCTGCGTGAGAATTTCGGGATACATCCCGTAAATAAGGAAACCCTCCAATGCGGCGGCGAGCGCGGGGACACCGCCTTGCCGCACGATTTCCGCCGCCGAAATAGGGAAAAGGTTCAGGGTGGTCTTGCGACCGACAAGCGGCTCACCAACTTCACCGGCGAGTTTGAAGGACGAAGAACCGCTGATAATCACGCGCGTTTCGGGCAGGTGGTCCACAAGCAATTTCAGCCCAGCACCGATGCCGGGCGCGGCCTGCGCCTCGTCAATAATGACGCAGTCGAAACCGGCGAAAAACCGTCGAATCGTCTCGACACTGCGGCTGCCGAGGGTCTCTTGAATGGAGATGTCCTCGCCGGTGACGGAGAGCACTTTGCCCAGCGTTCCTGCAAAAGTAGCGGCGTAGTTTTTGAGCAGGGTGGTCTTGCCGGAACGACGCGGTCCATAAAGCGCGAGAACGCGCCCGGGCTGAACCAACGAAGGCAGAACGGTGTCGTAGATGCGAGGAATCATGGTTTGTCCTTTCGAGTGGAGTTGGGCTTGGAGTGATTGGATTGCCGAAGTTGTGTTAAAACGGTAATTCGTGCAACCGAATTTATGTGAATTCGGCAATCTTTGTTCCCGAATTCATGAGAATTGCGTAACTGCCGGTGCTTCCGCTCCGCCGCTCACCGCTCAATCCGGTGAGAACCGGCGGGATATTCCTTGATGACGGTCTTACCGGTGTCAGGGTCGCGGAAGGGAACTTGCGCGGTCGTCCCAAACGGAACGGTCAACTTAATCACGATTGAGTTTCCGGCAACGCGCTCCCATTCCAACCGGATTTCACCATAAGGCGTTTGTTTCGAAACCTTCGCCCACGTGACGCCCGACGGCGGTTGCGGGTCAACGAAGAACTTTTTGTAGCCCGGCGCGGACTCGTCGGCGCGAAGGCCGCCAACGCCTTCATAGAACCACGCGCCAATGCCGTTGAAGCAATTGTGCAGACGGCTGCGCGAACCGTTCCAGTGTTCCCAAGTGGTGTCCGCACCGCTGTCGAGCATGTGCAGATAGCCCGGCGCGCCGCGCGTTTTCAACATCTTGTAGAGAAACTCCGTTTTGCGCTCGCGCGTCGCCCACTCGGTAATCACCGGCACACCGACAAGCCCTGTTTTCAAGTGCCCCTTGTCGCGCTCGGCGACCAGTTTTTCCAACTGCGCCTCGACCGCGCCGCGCAACTCCACCGGCACCGCTCCGACGAGCAACGGATAAACAATGTCAATCTGCGACGCCTTGCCGTAAGTGTTGTTTTGTTTGTTGAAAAAGTGCTCGTGGATTTTCTCCCGACGCTCTTTCGCGAGCGCGGCGTATTTCTTCGCGTCGTCCGGTTTGTTGAGAACGGTTGCGGTCTTTTCCATCGTTGTGAAAACGTCCGCCATCACGCAGTTGCAAACGAGGTCAATCGCGCTGCCGTCAACACCGGCGGGATACGCCCAATCGCCGAGATACCAGAGACGCCGCCAGCGCGGGTCGTTCCACTTGCGCATGATGCCGTCCTTTGTGAAACGCTCCGTGTAGCCGAGCCATTTTTGCATGTTTGGATAGTAATCCTCCAAAAACTTTTTATCTCCGTATTGAACGTATGCCGACCACGGCGCCTGCACAACGAACGCGCACCAGTAGGGACCGCCGCCGTGTTCTTGCGGACTTGGCGCGGTGTAAGGCAAACGTCCGTCGGGAAACTGCACATCATTCCACGCTTGCATCCAGTTCCGGTAGAGCGGCGCGACATCGAACATGATTTGGAACGTCTTCGTCGAAGCGTGACCGTCGCCGCCGTAGCCGCACCGCTCAATGTGTGTGCAGTCAACGAGATAGCCGCCAAGCGAGAGCGCGTGAAGCGTGCGCTTGACCATGTCGTGAATGCCGTTCAAGTCCTTGTCGGAACACTCAAAAGAAGAGGCGTTTTTGAAGTCGGTTGAGATAAAATCCGCGCGCATTTTCGCGGCGTCCGGCTTTTGTTTTAGGTTGCTGATTTTGACATAGCGGAAGCAGTGATAGTTGAACTTGTTTGAGAAACGTTCGATACCCTTTCCTGCCGCGATATAGCGGTCAACCTGTCCCTGCCCCGCGATTCTTCCGCGATTCAAATGGTCGCTGTATTCGAGCGTGATTGTCTGCCCCTCGTCGAGTTTCGGAAACTCGCAGGAAAACCATCCGGTGAGTGTCGCGCCGAAGTCAACAAGCCATGCGTTTTCACCGGCAGCGGTGATTTCCTTCGGAGCGAGCGACATGGATTTAACAACGCGATTTCCCTCGCTCATCTGCGGTGTCGCTTGGTGCGCCGGAATTTTCACGACGACAGCGGGCTTGTGTTCGAGCATCGAAACATCGCAATGGTGAGAACCGCTTTTTTTGTTTTTGAATTCTGCTGGACGTTTCCGTGCGTCCAACACCTCGCCGCCAAATCCGTTCCAAGTCCAACGTCCGGTGTCGTTATAAGCACCGTTTGCGAACTCCCACGAAGCGTCTGTTTTGAGGAGCGTCGTCCATTTTTTGCCATCGGATGCTTCAAGTTGCGCGCGCGCCACCGGCAGCGGGTAAACAACACCCGGAATGCTCGTCTTATACCACCCGCTACCAAGCCAAAGAACGATTTCGTTTTCGCCGTCTTTCAGAAGTTCGCGTGGAATCAAAAATGCGCGCGTTTGCGAGCGTTTGGTGAATTGTGAAACAGCGGGAGAAAGCACTTCGTCGGATATGCGAACCCCGTTCACGTAAACCTCATGGTAACCAAGAGAGTTGATGTGAAGAACAATGTTTTCGCAAGTCACTGCCCTCACCGGAAGGGTGAACTTCTTCCGCAGGATAATTGACGACGGGTTTTGCGCGTTCTTCCCCGTCTTCGCCGGCGCGCTGATATATTCGCCCTGCCAGTCCCCTTCGCCAAGCAATCCGACAGAAAATTTTCCCGTGCGGGAGGAATGGAGTTTTCCTTCCTTATCCCAGGCGCGAACGCGCCAATACGCGATTTGGCGCGAGGTCAGCGGCTTTCCTCCGTAGGGAACGAGCACGGAGGCATCGCCGGCGACCTTTCCGGAGTCCCAAAGGTCGGCGACGGCGGCTTGACCGTCGGCTTGCGGCGAAAAAGGAGTGCTGGCGACTTGAATTTGGTAGGCGGTCTGGTGGTCGCCCGAATTGGTAGAAACCACTTTCCACGAGAAGCGCGGCGTGCCGGTGGCGATTCCGCCAGGGGACTCAAGATTTTCCACGCGCGCCTCTTGAACGGACATGCCGTTAGTAGCGGCGGCGGCGATGGGCGTGAAAAAATCCGAAAGTCCGTTTTGCGCGGCGCTCGGGGCGGCGTTGCCGAGAAGCGCGCCACCGGCGAAGGCGGCGGCAAATGAAAGGGCGGAGATGAAACGCATTTCGTGTCAGACCACCCCGCGCCGGCAATGTTTCCCCTGTCGTGCTCCCGCCGCCACACGCCAAGACGCCACCTCTTATGGCGGCACCGTCACACCGCCACCGGTGCCTTGATTGCGGGGTGCGGGTCGTAGTTTTCGACGGAGATGTCCTCGTAGCGAAAGGCGAACAGGTCGGAGACGGCGGGGTTGAGGCGCAGCACCGGCAGCGGGCGCGGTTCGCGCGAGAGTTGCAGCGCGACCTGCTCGAAATGGTTCGCGTAGATGTGGGCGTCGCCGAAGGTGTGCACGAAGTCGCCGACGCCCAGCCCCGTCGCCTGCGCGACCATGTGCGTGAGCAGCGCGTAACTGGCGATGTTGAACGGCACGCCGAGAAAGAGGTCGGCGCTGCGCTGGTAGAGTTGGCAGTTGAGGACGCGGCGCGGCGCGGAAGCGGCGCCGCCACCGGTGGCACCGGTGCCACTCCGGTCTTCGCTGACGTGGAACTGGAACAGCGTGTGGCACGGCGGCAGGGCGACTTCGCCCGCCTCGCGCGGGTTCCAACCGCTGACAATCAATCGCCGGCTGAACGGGTCTTTTTTGATGGTTTCGACGACCGCCGCGAGTTGGTCGAAACCGTCGGCGGCGTAGGAGCCGTCGGCGCGGCGCGTGGCGCCGAAGTTTCGCCACTGGTGCCCGTAAACGGGGCCGAGGTCACCGGCGGCGCGTCCGAAGCGCGCGCACTGCTCGGCGGTCGCCCACTCGTCCCAGATGGTGACGCCCCGCTCGCGCAGCCAACCGTTGTCGGTGCGTCCGGCGATGAACCAGAGCAGTTCCTGCACGATGGAGCGCAGGTGGACTTTTTTTGTCGTGAGCAGCGGGAAGCCGGCGCGCAGGTCGAAGCGCAGTTGCGCGCCGAAGATGCCGGTGGTGCCGGTGCCGGTGCGGTCTTGGCGGCGTTCACCGGTGTCGCGGACGCGCCGCAGGAGTTCGAGGTAGGCGAGCATTTCGCGCTGAGGGTTCCGAATTTGCCGAGCCGGCGCAAGCGTCCCATTCCGCGCCTTGCCGCCGGCGGCGTTTTGCGTTTCACGGATTTCCTTCCGCGATGTCTCTCCGAAAGATGCTTTGCGCCGTCATCGCCGCCGCCGTCATCGCTGGCGGCGGCGCGCTCGCGCTCCTGTTCCGCCCCGCGCCGGCACCCGCCGCCGCGCCGGAATTCGCCACGCCGGCAGTGCTCCGGCCGCCGGTGGCGCCGGACCGGGTCGTCGTGCTCGCGAACTCCGCCGACGCCGAGTCGCTCGCGCTCGCCGGTTACTACATGCGGCGGCGCGGCATTCCCGAAAAGAACCTCGTCGCCCTCCCGATGAGCGCGGACGAGGAGATTTCGTGGGAGGAGTTCGCCGAAAAAATCTGGAACCCGCTGCTCAAAACGCTGGCGGAACGCAAATGGCTCACCGGCGGGATTTCCGCCGTCCCCGACGCCTCCGGTCGCCTGCGGCTACGCGACGGCCGCAGCGCCATCGGCTACCTCGTGCTGTGCAAAGGGACGCCGCTGCGCGTCCGCAACGCGCCCGCGCTGCTCGAAGCGGTGCCCCGCGGCGTCACCGTTCCCGCCCCGCTGCGCACCGGCGGTTGCTCGACGGACTCGGAACTCGCCCTGCTCGCCGCCGCCGGCAGCCCCCTCGTCGCCTACGTCTCGAACCCGCTTTTCGCCGCCGGCGGCGGCTCCCGCGCGCGCGCCCCGCTCGCCATCGTCGCCGGCGAAAACATTGTCCGCGTCGCGCGCCTCGACGGACCGACATTCGCGAACTGCCGGCAACTCGTGGACAACGCGCTACTGGGCGAGAAGAACGGTCTCGCCGGCCGCGCCTACATTGACACCGGCGGCAGATACCCAGCCGGCGACCGCTGGTTCAACGCCGCCGGTGACGCCCTTGAACGCGCCGGCTTCGACACCAGCCGCGAGACCTCGCACTTCCTCTTCGGGGACGAGACGCGCGCCGACGCCCCCGCATTCTACCTCGGCTGGTATGCGTCGCGCATCACCGGACGTTTCGCCGACCCGTTCCTGCGCTTCGCCCCCGGAGCGGTCGCGTTGCACCTGCACAGTTTTTCCGCCGTCACGCTTCGTTCCCCCTCGCGGGGCTGGACGGGACCGCTCGTCGCACGCGGCTGCTCCATCGTGTTCGGGAACGTCGCCGAGCCGTTGCTGAACCTCACGACGCGCCCCGACATCCTTGTCGCCGCGCTGCTTGACGGCGCACAGGCCGGCGAGGCCGCCGCGCTCGCGACGCCGGCGTGGAGTTGGCAGACCATCCTCGTCGGCGACCCGCTTTACAGCCCGTTCCGTGTTCCGCTCGACGCGCAACTCGAACGCCTTCACGCCGGCGGTCCCGCGAGCCGTGCGCCCGCCCTGCGCGCCGCGATCATCACGCGCAAAGCGAACCTGCTGCGCCGGCAAGGACGCGCCGGCGACGCCCTCGCGCTGCTCGCCGCCGAAGTGCGCCGCGCACCGTCACCGGCACTGCGGTTCGCGCTCGCCCGCGCCGCGAGCCATCCGTCCCTCGCATGGGACAGCGAGGCGGACGAGGTCGCGCTCGCCGCGACCGACACCGGTCTGCTCGTCGAAATCGCCCGCTATCTGCGCGCCGGCGGCGCGACGAGTGAGGCGCGCGACGCCTACCGGCATCTTCTCGCGCGGAACCTTCCCGCGCCCCTGCGCGAGACGCTCGAAAAGGAGCGGCCGTGAAGTGTCCGTGAAGCACCGCCGGTGCTACAGCCGCACGAAGCCGTATTCCTCGGCGAGCGGGGCGGAGACAACATCGGCGTCGCCGGTGCCGGTGCCGGCGGAGTCGGAACTCTCGGAGCCGGCGCTGGCGGTCTCAATGACGCTGTCGGCGTTCGCGCCGGCGGCGTCCGCATCCTGCATTTGCGCGGCGGAACCGCCGCCGGTGGCGGAGGCGTTGATTCCGCTGACCGCCTGAATGCCCACATCGAGGTTGAGCGGTTCGCGGTTTTGGAAGGAGACGATTGCGAAGCCGAGGATGGCGGTGTTCATGAGCATCGCGCCGCCGCGGCACAGGCGGAAGAGGGAGAACGGATTGAGCGAGGGGAGTTTGGGCAAGCGCGTCCAGAACGGGCGCGCGACGCGCCGGCGGCGTTCCGCAAGTTCGGCCAAGGCGATGCGGCGCTGCTGCCGGTAGATGCGTTCGCGCTCGGGCGAGGCATGAAGCGCGTCCCGAAGACGCGCCAACCCTGCGGCGGACAATTCGCCGTCAAGGTAAGCGCTCAAAAGTTCTTGGAACTCGGTGTCGTTCATTGTGAAAACCCTCTTCGTAGTGGTGGTTAGAAACGGGATTCCGGGAAAGGTTTCATCTTTTTTCCGCTATTTTCTACGAAAATTCCTCGCCCATGAGGGCGCGCAGGGCTTCGCGGGCGCGGGCGATGCGGCTTTTGACGGTGCCGATGGACAGACCGAGCGTCTCGGCGATTTCCTCGTAGGCCATGTCCTTGTCAATGCGCATTTCGAGAATCTCGCGGTGCGCGTCCTTCAACTGGTTTTTGCATTCGGCGACGCGGCGGACGAACTCGTTGTTCACCGTCTCGTGCACCGGCGACAGGTCGTCGCCCGCGAGCACGTCCTGCAACGTCATGTCGCCCTCCTCGCCGATGGGACAGTCGAGCGAGTTGGTGGTGTCGCGGCGGCGCCGGTGCCAATACCAGTAGCGGTTGCGGGCGAGGTTGGTGGCAATCTGGTAGAGCCAAGTCGAGAAGGACGCCGTGCCGCGGAAGTTGGCGAGTCCGCGCTGGGCGCGAATGAAAGTGTCCTGCGTGATTTCCTCGGCGTCCTGCCGGTTGCGCAGGATGCTGAAAACTTTGGCGAAGATGCGGTCTTGGTAGGTGGTGACGAGGGTGCCGAAAGCGACGCAGTCGCCTCCACGCGCCAAGTCGAGTGTGTTTTCTTCGGTGGCAGTCATGACTTTTTTTGGTGGTGAGTTGTGGTTTGTGAGACGGGACGACAAAAAACGGGGCGATTGAAGTGCGGGTGCCGGCGGGGCGCAAGCGGTTTTTTCGGGGAAAATTTTCCCCTAACAAACGCCGCCGGTGGCGCGTTGTCCGAGTGCCGCCGCCGGTGCCGCGCTGGTTTTCCGGCTGGCGGGAAGGCGCAAAAACCGGCATTCTCCGTCCAACGCAAGAAGACACACATGAATTCGTTCAACCCGCAGTATAACAGCACCCCGCAGACGCCGCAGGGCTTTCCGCCGCCGGCAGCGCAGGGTTTTCCGCCGCAACACCCGACTTTGCGTGGTTTTCCGCCCCAGCAACCGCAAGGATTTCCGCCGCCGGCGGCACCACAGGGTTGGCCGCAGCAACAAGGTTACCCACAGCAGGGGTATCCGCAACAGGGCTATCCGCAGCAACAACCCGCCTATATGCCACCTTACGCGCCGGCACCGGCGCCGTCCGCACCGTCCGCACCGTCGGCACCGGTGGCACCGGTGGCACCGTCCGCGCCGAGTTATCCGTCGCCGCCTTCGATGCCCTCGATGCCCGTCACCGCCGCCGGCATGTTCGACCCTGTGACCGGTCAGCCGTTGCCCTACGACCCCGCGACGGGCATGGCGTTGTCGGCACCGGCGCCGCTCGACACGGGCGCGGGCGTCGCGCCGGAGGATTTGAAGCCGCTCACGCCGTTCCA
>JAISSQ010000233.1 GCA_031273045.1 Puniceicoccales bacterium | reverse complement strand
GGTGAGGCGCAGCGTGGCAGTGCCGCCGCCGGTGGCGCCGATGAGCGTCTCGCCGGAGTAGGTTTTGGCGGCGTTGAAGACGACTTCCCCGCCCTTCACCCAGACCCCGCCCTCGCCGGAGATGGTGCCGCCGTAGATGAACGCCGCCATTCCCGTTTTGTCGAAGGCGAGGGAGGTGTCCTCGCCGAGGTAGAGCGCGATGGCGTTGCCGGCGGCGGCGATGGTGCCGTTGGCCTCGGCGAGTTCGAGGACGGTGCCGGCGTCCTCGACGCGCATCGTGAAGACGTTGGTGAGGGACTGGATTGGAGCGCGGACGCGGACGGTTCCGCCGCCGCCGATGATGAGGGTGGAGGCCTGGCTGCCGCCGGACGACGCCTGGTCGCGAACAGGGACGGAGATGTCGAGCGTGGCGCCCGGTTCGGCGCGCAGGGAGACGGTGCCGTTGCTGGCGCCGTTGAAGGAGAGTTTGTAGTTGAAGTCGGCGGTGGCGGTGTGGGCGTCGTTGGCGGCGATGTAGGAGGTGACGCCGTCGCCGGCGGCGGTGATGGTTGTCATGAACGAGGCACCCCACGAGCCGGTCTGGGAGTAGGTGCGCAGTTCGCCGCCGTTGAGGATAGTGTCGTAGAGCCAGACGCCGTTGCCGGCTGGTTCCTTGAAGTGGACGAGGCCGCCGGCGTTGACGATGAGTTTGAAGGAGACCGCCTTGTAGTTGGCGCCGCCGAAGGGGTCGGAGGCGGTGAACTCGATGTTACCGCCGGCGTTGATGGTGATGTCGTTGCCGGCGACGTTCGCGAAGTAGGAGGCGGCGTTGGCGGAGGTGCCGTTGGAGGAGATGCGCAGGACGCCGCCGTTGATGACGGTGCCGCCGGTGTAGGTGAACTTGCCCTGCGTGTTGAAGATGAGGATGCCGGCGCCGTCCTTGACGAGGCCGCCGCCGCCGGTGACGGTCTCGGCGAAGGTGACGGTGGTCGTGTCGAGGTTGAAGGCGAGCGCGGCGCCGTCGCCGATGGTGTAGGTGATGCCGGTTTTGAGCGAACCGCCGTCCTCGAATTGGAGGACGCTGCCGGCGTTGATGACGGTGACGGCGCCGTTGGCGGAGTGGGCGCCGCGAATGATGACGGTGCCGCCATAGACGCTGATGGCGCCGTTGAAGAGGTTGGTGGCGGTGGTGAACGGCGCGGTGTAGGGGTCGAAGGTGGCGTAGTTGGCGAGTTCGTTGCCGTAGGCGCGCGGTTCGAGGACGAGGACGCCGGCACCGGTCTTTTCGACGCCGTTGGTGCGGCCGTTGTAGGCGTTGTAGGTGAGCGGCGCGAAGACATCGAGGCGCGCGCCCTCGGCGACGTTGAACTCGACGTTGGGCATGCTGGCGTCGTTGCCGACAATCATCATTCCCTTGCCGGTCTCCAAGGAGGCGATGGTGGAGACGACAGGGTCGGCGGCGGTGCCGATGGCGGCGCCGGTGGCGGGGTCGTTGGCGGTGGCATAGACGATGGAGCGGACGGCGTTCTTGAAGATGCCGGCGACGAGCAGGCCGCCGTTGCCCCAAGTGTTCGCGCCGACGAAGAGCATGCCGCCGTTGAAGGTGAGGTCGCCGACGCCGCCGTGTCCGCCGTGGAAGAAGACGCCGCCCGGGTTGAGCGTGATTTTGTCCTGATTGGCGGAGAAGGCGTTGTGGCTGGAGTTGGGGCCGAGCAGGTTGGCGTCGCCGTTGAGGTAGAGCGCGCCCTTGTAGAGGAGCGTCGCGCCCGGTGCCCACGCGCCGTCGGCGGTGTCGTAGGTGCCGGAGATGGAGATGGGGAGGTTGGTCTGCTTGTCTATGGACTCGTTGCCGACGAGGACGCCGCCGCGAATGACGATGCCGCCGGTGGCGTTGTAGGCGGTTGGGGAGAGCGTGAGCGTGCCGCGACCGGTCTTGGTGAGGACGGTGGGGAAGGCGTCGGAGGCGTCGGCGATGGTTCCGCTGGTGATGGTGTAGGAGTCGGTGGCGGCGGGTGTGTCCACGAGGATGGCGGAGGGCATGACGGTGCCGGAGACGGTGACGGTCTTGGCGCCGGCGCCGGCGGTGTTGTCGAAGACGACGCTGTCGCCGTTGTAGAACTTTTGGGCGGTGGCGGCGCCGGTGGCGTTCTGGAAGTTGGAGGCGGAGGCGCTGCCGGCGGACCACGTGCCGCTGCCGGGTCCGGCGTAGGCGAGGTCGAGCGCGGGGTCGGTGGCGAGGACGAGGGAGATGACGCCGGCGGCGTCGGCGGTGAGCGTTGGCGTTCCGCCGCGGAAGTCGCCGATGGTCTGGGCGATAATCCACGAGGTGTCGAGGTTGCCGGCGGCGGGCTTGCCGGTGCCGGTGATTTTGACGAGCGCGTAGGTGCCGGCGGAGACGTGCTGGGCGATGAGCGGGGCGATTTCAAACTGTAGCACGCCGCCCTTGTTGAGCGTGGTGACGACCGTGTAGTCCTCACCGGCAACGGCGGCGGCGGCGGGGACGGCGGTGTATTTCGAGATGATGGAGGAGGAGGCGGCGTCGAGGACGGAGACCGTGCCGCCTTCGGAGCCGAGCGAGGCGTGGTCGTTGCCGTCGAGTTTCATCCGCGCGACGGCTGGGGCGACGCCGGCGGCGCTTTCGGACGCGCCTTCGGGCAGGCCGAGGACGAAGTTGCCGGCGTCAACGTAGATGCCCGTTCCGTTGGCGTAGGCGACGGCGCTGCCGGTGTAATAGACGGTGCCCGCGCCCTGCTTGGTGAACGTGCCGCTGCCGGTGATGTCGGCGCCGATGACGTCGTAGCGGGGCGCGTCGGCGACGACGTTTTGGGCGGGCACGGAGGAGAAGTCGGGCGGATAGACGGCGAGGACGTTGGAGACGACGAGCGCGCCGCCGATGGTGATTGCGGCGGCGTTGGGCAGCGAGGCGCGGCCGCCGGTGGAGCCGTCGCCGATGTAGTGCGTGCCGGCGGGGATGTTGAGCGTGCCGAGGAAGTCGGGGTTCACGCCGGTGAGGTAGATGGCGCGGGAGGTGGCGGTGAGGGAGGTGCCGGTGGCGTTCGAGGTGGCGAAGGAGAGGGTGACGTCGGGCGCGGCGGCGATACCGCCGGCGATGCGCTGCGTGCCGTAGGCGGAGGTGTTGCCGATGGTGGCGTTGGCGGAGGCGGTGACGGTTCCGGCGAGCCAGATGTCGCCGGTGGTGGAGCTGTTGAATCCGTTGAGGCGGATTGCGCCGTAGAAGGCGGCTCCGCTGCTGTCCGGCCAGCCGATGCCCTCGATGAAAAAGTCGTTGTAGAGGAGCGTGTTCGCGGGGGCGGAAATGCCCGCCTGACCGCCGGCGCCGGTCATCTTGCCGTGGATGACAACGTCGGCGGTGCCGAAGGAGTTCGCGTAGGGCGAGGTGAAGTTCTCGCCCCAGATGCGGTGCGTGTAGGTCTCGAAAACGCCGGAGAACGTGTTCGCGTATTTGGGCTTCAACTCCGGCGTGCCGCTGCCGCCGGACAGGACGAGGCGGCCGGTGCCGGTGATGAGTTTTTCGTAGGTCGGCGTGAAGGTGCCGACGAATTCGAGCGTGCCGCCGACGATGTTGTAGGAGGACGGAGCGACGATGGTGGTGTTGTTGGCACCGGTGAGACGCAGCGTGCCGTCACCGGTCTTGCGGAACTCGTAGCCGCCCGACCAAGTGCCGGCGTAGGTGACGGTGATGGGGTCGCCGGTGGAGACCCACTCGCCGTCGGCGTTGAAACCGGCGGCGCGGTCAACGCAGATGACGCCGCCGACGGCGTTCAGGGTAATGGTCTTCGCCTTGCCTTCGACGGAGGCGGGAATGGTCATGTCGGGGGTGGTGAACTGGAGCGTCGCGCCGTAAAGCGCGACACCGTCGCCGCCGAACGAACCGGCGTCGCCGATGGCGAGCGTGCCGGAGAGCGCGATGAGCGTGTTGTAGGTGATGGTGGCGTTGTGGATGTGGACGACATCGTCCGCGCCCGTTGCGACCGTGAGCCAACCGGCGTTGGAGTTGGTGCGGTTGCCGGGCAGGACGGTCGCCTGAAAGTCCGTGTTTCCGAGGAAGAAGAGCCGGGAACGCTCGCTCTCGTATGACCACGAGAATTCGACCGTGGCACCGGCGCCGATTTTGGTGAGCGCGACGTTCGGCGCGCCGACCGAGAACGGACGGTCGTTGCCGGAGACGAAGACCGTGCCCGTCCACTCGGAAGCGTCGCAGGCAAGCCACAGCGAGCGGCACACGCCGGTGACGGAATTGACGGTGTTGTTGTCGCCGCCTTCGGGACCCTGCGTCCAGATGGCGATGTTCCCGCTGCCGGTGAGTTTGGACTCAATGCGCAGGTTGGACGCGCTGGAGTGCACCATTATCGCGTAGCCGAAACGCCCCGGACTGACGCCGGTGTCAATCGTGCCGCCGGTGATGAGCGTGGTCTGCGCGACGCCGGCACCGTCGTAAATCAAGCCGGCGTAGTCGTAAAACTGGGTGTGGCGGGAAGAGAACTCATTGGCGGCGTCGGTCGAGTCGTAGTAGCGGTCCCACGAACCGTCGCCGGTGCCGTTGACGCCGCTGGTGACGCGCGCGGAGAGTTGGAGCGTGTAGTCGTCGGGCAGCCGAATGGTGTTCAGCCCGGAGATGTAGAATTGGTCGATGCCGGCGGTGTTGGCGGACGCCGTCCAGTTGGCGGCGTTGGCGCCATTGTTGTCGCCCGCGGCGCCCGTCCACGTGTAGCGCGACGCTCCGGCGGCGTCCGGGGCAAGCAACGCGGACGGCGCGGACGACGGCGCGAACGACGGCGCGATAGCAGCGGCGGCGAGCGACGCTGCGGCGGCGAACCACCGGCGGCGCGGCAACGCGAACGGCGCGGCAAGGGCGGCGGCGGCGGCAGTGCCGGTGGCGGTGCCGGCGTTGCCGGTGGCGGCGGCGACAAAGGCGTTGGGAGCAACTTGGGAATTCGGGGACTTTCGGGAGTTTTGAGACGAGTGCATGGGATGAGACGGGAGTTAAGAAGAACGACTGAAAACAACCTGAACCAAAAACGGCTGGACAAAGAACAAAGGGCGGAGGGGAGCGCGAGCGGCGCAGGGGGCGCGGAGGGCGCGGGCGCGGGCGCGAAGGACGGGAACGGGCAAGAAACGCTGGCGCGCGCGGGTGCGTGACTGTCGGGGAGAATTGGGCTGGGAGGAGAGAGCGAGGAGGAGAGGGATTTCGCGCCCGCCGAGATTGGCGACCTTCCGCCGGAATGCGAGAAAAACGTTGCACGCGCACGGCGCGCTGGAGCGCCGCACACATGGAGCGCCGACTTTCAAGTCGGCGCGCATGCCCCATGCGGCGCAGCCGCCTTGCTTTCTTTTCTCTTTTTAGAGTGGCGGCTGCGCCGCATCTCCGCCGAGCCGACTTGAAAGTCGGCGCTCCCGGAGGTGGCGCAGTATCACGCGCCGGTGGTGGTGGCGGTGGCGGCGGCGAGCCAGCGGGCGATTTCGGGTTCGTGGGCGGAAAAATCGCGGTGGTAGTGCAGCCAGCCGGCGCGGCGGACGACGATGTCCTCGACCGTGAGCGCCCATTCGTTCGCGACGTAGTGCCGGACTGCTTCGGGCGTCACCGGCGGCGGCACAATGCCGGTGTAGCCGGCGGCGACGGCGGGGTCGCCGGCGGGCAGGAGCGGCTCGGCGGCAGTGCGACAGGGGCGGAATTTCGCACCACCGCCAACACCACCGCCGGTGGTTTCGAGGAAGCGCGCGATTTTGTCCACCGCCTGCTCCGCCATGAGGCGGTAGGTGGTGAGTTTGCCGCCGGCGATGTCCCACCAGCCCGCGTCGGGGTTGGTGATTTTGTGAGCGCGCGAGGTGTCGGAGGGCGAGCCGTCGCGGTTCGCGATGAGGGGGCGCACGCCCGCCCACGCGCCGATGACATCGGCGGGTGCGAGCGCGGCGGCGGGGAAGGTGGCGTTGGCGGCGCGCAGGATGTAGTCAATGTCGGCGGCGTCGGGCGCGACGGTGGCGGGGTCGCCGTCGTAGTCGGTGTCGGTGGTGCCAATGACGAGCCGTTCGCCCCACGGGATGACGAAGAGGATGCGTTTGCCTTCGACGAGCGTGACCGCCTCGCCGGTGCCGACGGTGAGGCGGTCGCGCGGGACGACGATGTGGACGCCTTTGGTGAGGCGCAGTTTCACGCCGCAGCGGGGCATGTGCTCCGCCCACGGTCCGGCGGCGTTGAGAATGGCGCGGGCGCGGACGCGGGTGACGGCGGCGGTGCCGGTGCCGTCGCCGCCGGTGCCCGGCGCGGTGTCGCCGATTTCGCACAGCCACGTTTTGCCGTCGCTGTCGCGGCTGGCGTTGAGCAGCGGGGCGTAGTTGAGGACGCGGGCACCGGCGGCGGCGGCGCTTCGCAGCGTGTCAATGACGAGCCGCGCGTCGTTCGTGAGCGCGTCGTAGTAGCGCACGGAGCCGCGCAGACCGTTGGTGGCGATTTGGGGCAGCAGCGCGACGGTCTCGGCGGCGGTGAAGCCGCGCGAAGGGCGGAAGTTTCTGCCGTTGCACAGCAGGTCGTAGATTTTGACGCCGAGGCGCATCTGCCACATCGGGCGGCCGCCGGCATAGACGGGGAAGATGAAGCCGAGCGGCTCGCCGAGGTGCGGCGCGATGGCGTGGACGGTTTTCTTCTCGACGCTCGCCTCGTGCACCAGCCCGACGCGCCCCTGCTCAAGGTAGCGCAGCCCGCCGTGAAGCAGCCGGCTGGAGCGGCTGCTGGTGCCGAACGCGAAGTCCCGCGCCTCGACCAACGCGACGCGCATTCCGCGCATCGCGGCGTCGCGCGCGACACCGGCGCCGACAATTCCGCCGCCGGCGACGAGCAGGTCGAGCGGCGCGGCATCGTCGCCGGCGGTGACGGCGAGCGCGGCGAAAGTCCCGCGTCGCGTCTCGGAGGGGCTGCACGCGCTCATGGGGTTACTGGGCGTCGTTTTTGAGGATTTTGATGCACTTGCCGGGCTTGGGGCCGTGCGGGGCGATGGTGGTGAGTTCGCTCCAAATCTGGCGCGTCATGTGCTCCTGCATGATGTGGCGGTAGAGGAAGCACCACGTGTGGACGCGGCGCGGTTTCTTGTATTCGTGGTCGCCGCCGGGACGGTTGTCGCCGACGTGGCGGCCGTCGTCCGAGGAGCGCGTGGTGCCGCGCGGGTAGCCGAGCGTTTTGTGCACCACGTCGTCAATCTGGTGGAGCCATTCGTGGAGTTCGGCTTCGCCGAGCGGCTCGGTTGGCCACTTGTTCGACCAGTAGGGGACCATGATGTAGCCGGCGTTGTCGAAGTGTCCGACGATGCCGTAGGTGGCGGCGGCGAAGCCCGGGCTGGGGATGTTGGGACCGGGGCCGCCGCGATGGTTCACGTAGGAGATGATGGTGTTGTATTTTTTGCCGCGCTCTTTGGCGTATTTTTTGACGGCGGGGCCGACATCGCCGATGTTGAGCGCGTAGCCGCCCCAGACGCCGGAGAGGTGCTTGGGCGGCTCCTCGACGACGACGGTGTCGAACTCGAGCACGAGCAATCCGTTCGACCACAGGAAGACGAGGTCGCGGAACGCGCCGAGGCGCGCGCCGATTTCGTCGAGGTCGCTCTGCTTCATCACGGTCTGGAAGCGCGTCTTTTTGCCGTCGCGGGTCTTTCCCTCGAAATCAATGGTTTTGTAGATGAGCGCGAGGACGGTCCACTTGCGCGCCTTGGCGGGGTCGGTGTTCGGCTGGACTTCCTGACGGAGCGCGCGCACACGCAGACGCGCCTCCTCGCGCTGCGTCTCGGAGCACGAGGTGCGGTCGAGGACGCGCTCCCACGCGGTGAGCGCGGCCGGCCAGTCGCGGGACTTTTCGGCGGCGAGCGCGGCGGCGCGCGTCTTGGCGTAGTCGAGGGCGGCGGCGGGCGTCGCGGCCAGCCATTTTCCGGCGGGCGCGCCCCAGTCGCCGGACTTCCAGTTCGGAAGCGGCTCGGAGAGGATTTTCAGCGGCGGGACCGTGACGGAGCCGTCGGCGGCGGACGCCGCCGGCAGCGCGGCGAAATTCGCGGCTGCGGCGGTCGCGAACACAGCCGTTGCGGCGGCGAACGCGCTGCCGGCGGCGAGTTTGCGGAAGTTTTTGCAAATCGTTTTGAACATGCGGTTTAAGGTTTGTTTGAAGCGGCGTGAGACAGTCGGGGAGCAGGATTGTTGCCGCGTTGGGCGCGCGGGTCTCCCGTCCTGTTGATGGCGCCGCTATGAATCGCAGCGCGCCGCCGGCGCGAAAATTCGCCTTTCGGCGGAGAATTTTGTTGCGGCGCAAGCCCGCGTTCCGCAACCCTGCGCGCCGTCACTTTCACCACCTTCCTCACCTCCAACACACCTCCTTTTCAAAACATGAAACCAACCCTGACCATTGCTTCGGTCGTCATCGTTCACGTCGCTGTCATCGCGCTCATCGCCGGTTGCCAGACGGAATCCGGTCATGAGAAAGACCCCGACACCTCCGTGTATTCCGCCGGCGCCAACACCAGCGGCGGCGGCGCGAGGGCGCGCGAAGTTCCGGTGCCGGCGACCGAGGAAACGCCGCCCGCGCCCATCTCCGGCGGCGGTGCGCACGCGCCCGCGCCCGTCGAGCATCCCGCTCCGAAGCCCGCGCAGAAGCCCGTCCGCAGCACCACCGGCGGCGAAGCCAAACCCGCCGCGCGCCCCTACTACTACACCGTGCGCAAAGGCGACTCGCTCTCCCTCATCGCCAAGCGTCAGGGCGTGAAGGACATCGGCGCCATCCGCCGCGCCAACAACCTGCCGAACGACAAAATCAAGCCCGGTCAGAAACTCCTCATCCCCGGCAAGAGCGCGCCCGCCGGTGCCGACGAAAATCCCCCGCCGCCGAAGCACGCCCAGCCCGCCGCGAAGCCCGCCGGCGACACGCCGCCGCCCGCCGCCGCCGGTGCCGGCGAGACCGTCATCCATGTCGTCAAGCGCGGCGACACCCTCGGCGGCATCGCCAAGCGCTACCACGTCACCCGCGCGAGCATCCGCACCGCGAACAACCTTCGCGGCGACAACGTCGTCATCGGCAAGAAACTGAAAATCCCCGGTGCCGCCGCGCGCCCCGCCGCCGGCACGCCGCCGCCCGCGAAACCGGACGCCACCGGCGGTGCCGCCGCTCCCGCCGCTCCCGCCGGCGAGAAGCAAACGCCCCCGCCCCCGCCGCCGCCCGCGCCCGTCACCGGCATCGGCGCGATGCCCGACTTCTCCGGCGTCACCGGCGGTTCCGTCTCCACCGGTCCCTCCGAAGGACCGCCGCCCCCGCCGCCCACCGCCGGTGCCGGCGCCGTCGAGCGCGACCTTCCGCCGCCCGCCAATCCCTGAACGCCCCGCGTCCGCGCGCTCCTTTCCGCCGCCTCGCGCGAGGCAAAGAACGTCCGGTCCCGCCAAAGGAGCCGGACGTTTTCCTTGTCCCCGCCGCCGCCACGCCAAGCACACGCCCTCCCTTCCCTCCTCCCATGAGCCACGACAACCGTTTCGCGCGCGGCACCGGCGGCGCAACCGGCGCGGAGCCGGACGACGCGCCGTTCGAGAACGCGACGCTCGGCGGGCACGGTGCCATCGGCGACGACGTGGACCGGCGGCGCTACGATGACGACGAGGAGGACGAAGAGGACGCGGCGGACGACGCGGACACGGAGGATTTTTTTGAGGAGGACGCCGCCGGTGACGCCGCCGGTGGGGGAGGCGCGTTGCCAGCACCGCCGGAGTTCGCGCTTTCGCCGGAGCCGGCGGTTCCCGCCGCGCCGCCGCCGCTCTCGCCCGGCGCGTGGTTCGTCGCCCTGCTGATTTTGGCGAGCGTCGCCGGACTGACCTACATCGGGCTGGGCACAATCGCATCGGCTGGCGCGCTGCGCGACATCAGCGGCGGCGTGGAAATCACCGGTGCGGACGGCGTCGCCGTTGTCTCACCGGACGCCGCGCAGCGTCTGCTTGAATACGTTTTCCGCCAGACCGTCTGGCTTGGCGTCGCGGTGTGCGCGCTGGTTCTGGCGTGGGTCGCGCCGCTCGACGTCTCGTTCCGCAACACGTGGCTCGGCCGCCGCCGGTGGCTGCGCTGGTTGGTGAACCTTCCCGTTCGCGGGCACAAACTCGCGAACTTTTCCATCGCGCGCCATGCGGCGCCGGCGCTCTACGCAGCCGTATGCGTCGGGCTGGTTTTGGTGCTTGTTCCGGGCGTCGGCCTGTGGCGCTACGGCGCGCGTCGCTGGCTCGGCTTCGGCTCGTTCCAGTGGCAGGTTTCGGACTTGGCGAAACTCGCGCTCGTGCTGCTGCTGGCGCGGCAACTCGCCCTGTGGCGCCGGCACCTCGGCAAGGCGCGCTACTGTTTCCTTCGCGGCGCGTGGAAGGCGTTCCGGCAGGGACTGCGCATGCTGCGCTGGTTCCCGCAATGGGTGCTCGGACGCCCCCATCCGCGCGGACGACCGGCGACGCTCTTCCGGCTCGATTTCCTGCGCGGACACCTCTTTCCGCTCGCGCTCATCCTCGTCCCCTGCGCGCTGATTGTGGCGGAGCCGGACCTCGGCACCGCGTGCCTGTGCGCGCTCGTCGGGATGACGCTCCTGTTCGCCGCCGGCGCGCGGGCATGGTATTTCCTGCCGACTGTGTGCGCCGGTGCCGCCGGCGTCGTCGCGACCATCCTGCTGTGGCCGGCGAAATTGGACCGCGTGCTGATATTCCTCGACCCGTGGGCGACGCGCGACGGCAGCGGTCAGCAACTCTGGCAGAGCATGGTCGCGTTCGCGCTGGGCGGGCGCGACGGCGTCGGACCGGGCAACGCGGCGCAGCAATACTTTTTCCTCTCCGAGTCGCGCACGGACTTCATCTTCCCCGTCATCGGCGAGGAGATGGGCTTGTTCTACACCTACGCCGTCGTCGGGCTGTTCCTGCTGTTTTTCCTCGCGGTGTTCGCGACGCTCTGGCGGCTGCGGCACATGTTCCGCTTCCTTGTGTGCCTTGGCGCCGCGCTGTTCATCGTGGCGCAGTCGCTCGTGAACATGGGCGTTGTCACCGCGTTGCTGCCGACGAAAGGCATGGGCTTGCCCTTCGTCAGTTACGGCGGCACGAACCTTGTCATCATGTATGCGCTCACCGGCCTCATCCTCAACTGCGTGACCAACCGGCGCGAGCCGGACTGGCTGCTCGACCCGCCGCCGCCGACAGCACCGGCGGCGGCACCGGCGGCGCGGCGGAAGGGAGGTCGCGCGTGAGCCAACTCGTCGTCATCGCGTGTGGCGGCACCGGCGGTCACCTCTCGCCCGGCATCGCGCTCGCCGAACGGTTGCGCGCCGGCGGCGGCGAAGTGCTGTTGCTGGCGAGCCGCAAGAAAGTGGACGCGCGGCTGCTGGAGAAATACCCCCACCTGCCCTTCGAGCGCGCGCCCGGCGCCGCCCTCGTCGCGTCGCCGGCGGGACTGCTTCGCTTCGCGTGGAACCTCGCGGCGGCGGTGCTTTTCGCCGCCCGTCTCGTGGCGCGCCGGCGGCCGGCGGTGCTCGTCGGCTTCGGCGGCTTCATGACGCTCGCCCCCGCGCTGGTGTGCCGACTCGCGGGCATTCCGGTCGTGCTTCACGAGGCGAACCGCGTCCCGGGCAAGGCGGTGCGCGCGCTGTCCAAAATCGCCTCGCGCACGTGGCTTCCCGCCGGTGCTGAAATCGCCGGACTGCCGGCGGAGCGTGCCGGTCGCGCGGGATTTCCGACGCGCTCCGAGTTCGCGCCGGCGGCGCGGGATGCGGCGCGCCGCGCCCTCGGCTTCCCCGAAGCGGGGCGCCTCCTGCTCGTCGTCGGCGGCAGTCAGGGCGCGCGCCCGCTCAACGACTGGCTGCTCGCGAACCTCGACGCGTTGCTGCGCGGCGGGACGCACGTTCTGGGCGTGCTCGGCGGCGGTGCGGAGGGCGTCGAGCGCGCCGACGCCACCAACGGCGCGCAGGCGAAACTCATTCCGTTTTGCGACCGCATGGCGGACGCGCTCAACGCCGCCGACCTCGTGGTCTCGCGCGCCGGCGCCGGAGCCGTCGCCGAGTGCGCCGCATGCGGCGCGCCCGCCGTGCTCGTCCCGTTTCCGCAGGCAGCGGACAACCATCAGGAGGCGAACGCGCGCCACGCCGCCGCCGCCGGTGGCGCGGTCGTCGTCGCGCAGGGCGACCCGCGGCGTCTCACCGCCGAGGTGGAGCGTCTGATAGGCGACGACGCCGCGCTCGCCGCGATGCGCGCCGGCATGCTCCGGTTGCGCGAAGAATGTCCGTGGGAGCATTTCGCCGACGGCGTCGCCGCCCTCGCTGCGCGCCGCCGGTAGCATCGCCCGTTCCCCATTCCCCACTTGACAGTCGAGGGTGACGACTTTCCCTCTCGCCCCTTTTTCCCATTCCTACGTGTCCCGCATGGCTCAATCCACCGTGAAGAAAAACGCCGCGAAGCCGGCGTCGAAATCCGCCGCCAAAAACGGCTCCAAGTCCGCGCCCAAGTCCGCGCCCGCAAAAGCAGTCGCAAAAACGCCCGCGAAAGCGGTCGCGAAAACGTCCGCGAAGCCCGCCGCCGGCGGCGCCAAAGGGCGCAAGTTCGTCTATGCGTTCGGCGTGAAGACGGACGGGAACGCGACGATGCGTCCGTTGCTGGGCGGCAAGGGCGCGAATCTCGCCGAGATGGCGCGCATCGGGCTGCCGGTGCCTCCCGGGTTCACCATCACGACGGAGGTGTGCACCTATTACTACGAGAACAAGAAATCCTATCCGGCGGGGTTGCTCGAAAAGGATGTGCCGGCGGCGGTCGCCTCGATGGAGCGGCAGACGGGCAAGAAGTTCGGCGACGCGAAGGGGTTCCCGCTGCTGGTGTCGGTGCGCTCGGGCGCGCGCGACTCGATGCCGGGGATGATGGACACGATTTTGAACCTCGGAATCAACGACGAGACGGTGCTCTCGCTCGCCGCCGCGACGAAGAACGAGCGGTTCGCGTGGGACTGCTACCGGCGGTTCATCCAGATGTATGGCGACGTGGTGATGGGTGTGCAGAAGTTGCCCGGCGAGGACCACGAGCCGTTTGAGACGGTCATCGGCGCGCTCAAAAAGGAGGTGCTCGGCGACGAGGAGGCGAAGGACACGGACCTCGACACGGCCGCGTTGCAGGAACTCGTCAAGCGGTTCAAGAAATTGGTCAAGGAGCGCACGAAGCGGGACTTTCCGACCGACCCGTGGAAGCAACTCGAAGGCGCCGTCGGCGCCGTGTTCGGCTCGTGGATGAACGACCGCGCCATCGTCTATCGTCGCAAATACAACATCCCCGCCGAGTGGGGCACGGCCGTGAACGTGCAGGCGATGGTGTTCGGCAACACCGGCGACGAGTCGGGCAGCGGCGTGGCGTTCACGCGCGACCCGGCGTCGGGCGAGAAGGTGTTCTACGGGGAGTTCCTGATGAACGCGCAGGGCGAGGACGTGGTCGCCGGCGTGCGCACGCCGGCGCCGGTGCGCGAACTCAAGACAACGCAGCCGAAGTCCTACGCCGCGCTGGAAAAAATCCGCCAGACGCTCGAAAAGCATTTCCGCGACATGCAGGACTTCGAGTTCACGATTGAAAACGGGAAGGTCTATATGCTGCAGACGCGCAACGGAAAGCGCACCGGCATCGCCGCCGTGCGCATCGCCGTCGAAATGGTGCGCGAGCGGCTCATTGACTGGCAGACGGCGGTGCTGCGCGTGCCCGCCGACCAACTCGACCAGGTGCTCGCGCCGGTGTTCGACCGCGCGGCGGTCAAGAAGGCGCAGACCATCGCGAAGGGGCTTCCCGCCGGTCCCGGTGCCGCCACCGGAAAAATTTACTTCAACGCCGACCGCGCCGTCGAAGCCGCCGAGAAGGGCGCGAAGACGCTGCTCGTGCGCGTCGAGACCTCGCCCGAGGACCTGCGCGGAATGATTGCGGCGGAAGGCATCCTGACCGCGCGCGGCGGCGTCTCGTCGCACGCCGCCCTCGTCGCCCGCCAGATGGGCAAAGTGTGCGTGTGCGGCGCGTCCGCGCTGACCGTTGACTACGCGAAGCGCGTGTTGAGCGTCACCACCGGCGGCAAGACACAGGTGTTCAAGGAGGGCGACTACCTGTCGCTCGACGGCACGCTCGGCGAGGTCTATGCGGGGCAAATCCCGACCGTCCCCAGCGAGGTCATCCAAGGGCTGCTCAAGAACGACGCCGCCGCGAAGAAGTCCGGCAACTACCAGAATTTCGCGCAGTTGATGGCGTGGTGCGCCAAGGCGACCCGGTTGCAGGTGCGCACGAACGCCGACTCGCCCGAACAGGCCGCCAGCGCCGTCGCGTTCGGCGCCTCCGGCATCGGCCTCACCCGCACCGAGCACATGTTCTTCGAGGGCGACCGCATCGACTCGATGCGCGAGATGATTCTGGCGACGACCACCGAGGACCGCAAAGCCGCCCTCGCGAAACTGCTGCCCTACCAGCGCGCCGACTTCGCCGGCATCTTCAAGGCACTCAAAGGACTGCCGGCGACCATCCGCCTGCTCGACCCGCCGCTGCACGAGTTCCTGCCCCACACCAAGGAGCAGCAACTCGACCTCGCGCACAAACTCGGCATCAAAGTCGAAAGCATTCAGGAGCGCGTCGCCCAACTCCACGAGTTCAACCCCATGCTCGGCCACCGCGGCTGCCGCCTCGGCATCGCCTACCCCGAAATCACCGAAATGCAGGCGCGCGCCATCTTCGAGGCCGCCGCCGACACGCAGAAAAGCGGCGCCAAAGTGAAACCCGAAGTCATGGTGCCCCTCGTCGGCTTCAAGAAGGAACTCGACCTCCAAGTCGCCATCATCCACCGCGTCGCCGCCGAAGTGCAGAAAGAGAAAAAGACCAAACTCACCTACACCGTCGGCACCATGATTGAAGTCCCGCGCGGCGCGCTCACCGCCGACGAAATCGCGCAGACGGCGGAGTTCTTCTCCTTCGGCACGAACGACCTCACCCAGACCACGCTCGGCATGTCGCGCGACGACTCCGGCGCGTTCCTCAACACCTACATCGAGCACGAAATCGTGAAGAAGAACCCCTTCGCCTCGCTCGACCAGACCGGCGTCGGCGCGATTATGAAAATCGCCGTCGAGAAAGGCCGCGCCACCCGCCCCGACATCAAGTTGGGCATCTGCGGCGAGCACGGCGGCGACCCCGACAGCGTGAAGTTCTGCCACCGCCTCGGCCTTGCCTACGTGAGTTGCAGCCCCTACCGCGTCCCCACCGCCCGCCTCGCCGCCGCCCAAGCGGCAATCGAAGGCGCGGCGAAGTAAGGGCGCGGACTGCCCCGCCGACACACCGGCACCGGTGGCGCGCCAGCGCGCCGCCGGAAGCGCGGGTCTCCGACCCGCATTCCCATCGCCACACGCCAAGCCGATACACACATGGAGCGCCGCACACATGGAGCGCCGACGTTCAAGGCGGCGCGCTCCGGCTATGCGGCGCAGCCGCCCCGCTTTTTTTTAGAAAATCAAGGCGGCTACCGC
>JAISSQ010000231.1 GCA_031273045.1 Puniceicoccales bacterium | reverse complement strand
TCTTCCAGAACAACTCCGCCGATTACGGCGGCGTCATCGCGCTCATCGATGGCGGTCGTCTTGCTGTCGAACGCGCCACGTTCATCGGCAATTCTGCTGACAGCTTCGGCGGCGCGATTGGTGCCGGAGATTTCGCCGAAGTCGAAGTCCGTGACACTACTTTCACCGGTAACTTTGCCTACGGAGGTAGCGCGATTGCCGCTGGGGAATCCACCGTTCGGCTTATCAGAACAGTTTTCTCCGACAACCGAGGCGACGGCAGCGGCGCGATCAGTGTATGGGAAAGTTCCCTGCGGGTCTCGGACTCGGAGTTCACCGGCAACTCTGCTTCTTGGTTCGGCGGCGCTATTTACGCCGAAGACAGCACCCTTTCGTTCACCGGCACCGCCTTTACCGGCAACACCGCCGGCGACTACGGCGGCGCGATTTACGCCAAAAACAGCACGCTCTCGCTCACGGATGTCACGTTCAGCGGCAACTCCGCTGACAGGGGTGGCGCGATTCACATTGAAGGAGATTCCGCTGTTACCACGCTCACGAACGTCACCTTCGAGAACAATACCTCCTATACCGATGTCAGTGCCCTTTATAGTTACAACAATGGCACCATTACCATCACGGACTCGCTTTTCCGTGGAAACTCTTCCGAGCACAATGGTAGCGCAATTCTCGTTGATGGGTCAGCCACTGTCACCATTACTGACACGGATTTCATCGGAAACGCATCTGGGGCTGAAGGAGGAGCAACTTTTGCCGGCGCAATTACCATTTTTGGCGGCAGTGCCAACGCTGCCTCGCTCACGCTGAATGTCACTGCCGGCAAGACAATGACGTTCGCCGGAAATACATGGGGCGAGGAACCACTTGGCATCACCATCGTTGGCGCGAAACTTGCCGTGGATGTCGCCGCCGGTGGCACACTCGACATGCAAGACCCAATCGGATTGAGGGTTACCTTTGGCAGCACGACCATCACCAAGACCGGCGAAGGCGTCTGGAAATTAGGCGGAGACAACCGGCTCAACGTGGACGAAACCTCCTCCAACTACACGAATTTCGCCGTTTCCGCCGGCACACTCCAACTCGCCGACAACGCCACAATCGAACTCGGCAATTACGGCGAGTTCGAGCTTACCGGCAGTGCCGCCACCCTCGCCGCCGGCACCGGCAATGTCATCAACGCCTCAATCTTTGGTTTTGAGGACGGCGCGACGCTCGCCTTCACCCTCGCCAAACTCAACGCCGACACCCCCGCGCTCACGCTCAACGCCGGCTGCGGCATCTTGGCTTCCACGGGTTCCTCCCTCAACCTCTCCCTTGACGCCCTTCCCGCGCTGCCCGCTGACGGCGAAGCGCGCCTGTTGAAACTCGCCGCGCTCACCCTTGCCGGCGCGGAGTACAGTGACCTCGCCACCTCCGTTGGCAGCGGCTACCTCGTCCTCAACCTTGTCGCCGGTGGCGAACCCTACCGCCTCGCGCGCGTTTACGACCCCGTTCTCGCCCCCCGCGCCCACGCCCTCGCCAGCAATTACGAATTCGACACCGCCTCCCTCGCCAACGGCGAAATCGTTCTGCGCGTCTCCAACGCCTACGTCCCCGCCGAAACCCTCCGCTGGACTGGGAGCGGTAACTTCTGGACGGTCGAGGACAGTCGCAGTTGGAAAATCGCCAACCCCGCCACCGACGGCGCCAGAGGACTCGGCGGATACGCCAACGACGACGGCTCCGTGGACTACCGCGACGGCGACAACGTCATCTTCGCCGGCGACGGCCTCGCCGGACCGAGCGCGGACGCGATTGTCTTCATTCCCGCCGACACCACGTTGAAACCCGCCAACATCACCGTCGAAGCCGGAACCGGCGTGCTCATCGAGGCCGACAGCGGTGCCGCGCTCGAAATCACCGGCAACCTCGCCATTAACGACTCCGGCTCCTTTGGCACCTCCGGCCTGCCCGTGACCGTCACCGGCAACCTCACTCTCGGCACCGGCACCTACCTTTACTCGGATGCCTCCGTCAGCGTCACCGGCACCACCACGCTCACCGTTGGCACCGATGGCGATGCGTTCATCCGGGTTGATAACGCGCTCGTCCTCGGCGACGTCGTCCTCGTCTCGGAAACCGCCGAAGCCGCCGAAGCGGGTTACAGAGCCGGCATCGCCGTCTATTCGCTCACCACCGGCGACATCGCCGGCAACGGCAGCAACCTCGCGCTCAACGCCCCCGCGCTCGCCGACATCACCACCGGCGCGCTCAACGACGTGCGGACACTCTCCGTCGGCACCTATGACGTCGCTCTGAAAACGAGCGACGTCCTCGCCAAATTCCCCGCCGGCTACGCCGGACTCCGCATCCTCGCCGGCGCCGGCGCGACCGTCATTGACTGCGACGTCACCACCACCGGCGAGCAATTCTACTACGGCGAAGACGGCGGCATCCAAATCGCCCCCGCCGCCGGCACCACCATCACCCTCACCGGCGAAAGCGTCACGTTCCAGTCGCCCGTCTTCGATGTCCCCACCGACACGCCGACGAACACGCTCGTCGTGAACGCCACCGGCGACGACGACGCCAGCGTTGAAGTCGTGCGTTTCGCCGACACCGTGAACCTCTCCGGTTCGCTGACCACCACCGGCAACGCGGACTTTGTCGGCGCCGTTGATGTCGCCGGCGACCTGACCGCCACCGGCAACGCATGTTTCTGGAGCACCGTCAATGTCGCCGGCACACTCGCGCTCGACGGCGGCGCCGGCGTTTTCCAAGACCAAGTCACCGCCGGCAGCGTCATCATCGCTCCCACCTGTGGCGCAACTTTCTACCAACCCGTCACCGCCGACGCGCTGGATGTCGCCGGCACCGCCGCCTTCGAGCAAGGCGCCAACGTCGCCAACACCGCGACCGTCCGCACCACCGGCACCGTCAACCTGACCTATGACGCCGGCGCGGTCGCGCTCATCGCCGGCAGCGTCGTCCTCGAACCCGGCGCCACCCTCAACATCTCCGGTTACAGCGCGCCCACCGGCGGCACCGGCGCCCCCGACCCCGCCGCGCTCACCGAGTTCACCGCGCCCATCGCCGGCACCGCGCCCGTCGTCCTCGTCCAAGCCGAGACCACCATCACCGGCTACGACGCCGCCGTCATCACCGTCGCCGGCAGCCCCGCCAGCGCGGTGGACTTCCTCACCGTCGGCGCCGCCTCGCTCGTCGAAGAACCCGACGGCGGCGGCGCGCGCATCGAGTTCGACCCCGACGCCCTCGCGCTCACGTGGGAAAGCACCGCCGCCGGCACCGCGCACGGCAACTTCACCATCGCCGGCGCCGCCACCGGCGACCCCGCCTCGAACGAGTTCACCCTCAACTACTCCCTCGCCGACCGCGACCCCGCCGCCGCCGACGCGTTCGCCGGATGGGACGGCAAAACGCTCTCCAAATACGGCGAAGGCACCCTCACCCTCGCCCAAAAACAACGCTACACAGGCGAGACGCGCGTCTGGGAAGGCGTCCTGAAACTCACCGCCGCCGACGCGCTGGAAAATTCGGAGCAGGTGAATGTCGCCGAAGGCGCGAAACTCACCGCCGCCACCGACCAGACCTTCAAGGTGCTCTACAACAACGGCACCGTCGAAATTGACGGCGACATCACCGCCACCGGCACCACCGGCACTGACGGCGTCGTCAACCAAGGCACACTCACCACCGGCAACATCACCGGCAGCGTGGGCAATGCCGACTGGGCGACCCTCACCGCCAAAGACATCACCGGCAGCGTGGTCAACGCCGGCAGCGCGCAATTCGGCAACGTCAGCGGGCGCGTGGACAACTGCGCCACCGGCACCATCCGCCTCCGCCAAACCCAGACCACGTGGGGGACGCTCTACAACGACGGCACCATTGATTTCGTGAACGCCGGCCGAACCCTCACCATCACCGGCAACCTCGACAACTACGCCTCCACCGCCGGCACACGCGGCACCTACCTGCTCGACATCGCCCCCGCCGGCAACCCCAGCGACCTGCTCGTCGTCCAAGGCGACGTCGCCGGCACCCACCACCTCCTCCTGCGCACCGGCGCTTACACCCAAGGCGAACTCGCCGGCACCGTCGTCCTCGACGCCCAGAACGACGACCCCGCGACCACCTCAACCATCTCCGCCGAAACCAAAGACGGCGCGTGGTTGAGCACCACCCCACTCACCCACGAAAACGGCCAATACAAAATCGCCGCCCTCCCCGCCGAAGACGACCCGGGAACAGGCACCGGCACCGGCGGCGGCGGCGGTGGTGATGACACCGGCACCAGCGGCGGAGACGGCGGCGGCACCGGCGGTGATGACACCGGCACCGGCGGCGGCGGCGTTGTTGACCGCGGCGTCGAAGAACTCCGCCTCACCCCCGAAGCCGGCCTCCTCGCGAACATCACCGGCACCGCAGCCCTCCTCTGGTTCGACCAACTCGACAACCTCCGCGAACGCCTCGGCGCCCTCCGCGGACCCGACGCACCACGCATCGGCGAAACCTCCCTCTGGCTGCGCGGCTACGCCAGCGAACACCGCGTCAACCTCGACCTCGCCGGCGTCCCCAACCAGCGCGCCTACATCTACGGCGCCGACGTCGGCGGCGACCACACCTTCGCCATCGGCGGCGGAAACTCCACCACCGGTGCCGGCACCACCCCCGCCGCCACCCTCGCCCTCGGCGGCTACGCCGGATACCAAAGCGCCCACCGCTCGTTCCGCGGCGGCCCCGGCAGCGCCGACACCGAAGCCGTCAACGCCGGCCTCTACGCCACCTACTACCAAAAAAGCGGCTTCTTCGTGGACATCGTCGCCAAATTCCAACGCTCCGAAAACGACTACGACGCCATCTACCGCGACCCCGCCACCGGCGCCCCCTACGCCCGCGACCACGGCGAATACGCCAACACCGCCGCCGGCTTCTCAATCGAAATCGGCCAGCAAGCCAACTACGCCAACGGCCGCTACTTCCTCGAACCAACCCTCCAGTTCGCCTTCGCACACCTCTTCGCCGAAACATTCAGCACCACCGACAGCGTCCGCGTCAAAGTCACCGACGCCGACCTCCTCCGCTTCGGCGCCGCCATCCGCGCCGGCTGCCGCCACGAAACAAAATCGTGGGGCATCCTCGAACCCAGCATCCAACTCGGCGTCGAAGTTCAGGACACCCTCGGCGGCGCCCTCCGCATAACCGCCCCCACCACCGGCACCACCGCCGGCAACTCCTACCGCGTCACCCCCGACACCGACGGCGTCCGAGGCACCCTCTCCGCCGCCCTCGGCTGGCAGTTGAACGACCACTGGCAACTCCAAGCCACCTACAAAGCCGCCCTCGCCGAAAAATACGACACCCCCTGGCAAGTATCCGCCTCCATCCGCTACCGCTTTTAGAAGGATGAAGG
>JAISSQ010000201.1 GCA_031273045.1 Puniceicoccales bacterium | reverse complement strand
GCGCACAACGACAAATACGGCATCCCGCTTGCGAGCGGCTTCGTCGCCGGCGAATCCCTCGCCATGGCATTCATGGCAATCGCCATGACCATCCTGCTAATGCTGGCGAAGTAGTGCCGGCGGCGGACGTTTTTTCTGCTGACGGCGGCGGGGCGAACCGGCACTGTCCGCGCCCTTTCACGCTCAAATCAGCAGACATGAAACTTTCCCCTCATTCTTCTCTTTTCACGCTGTCGAAGCGGTTCCTCCTGACGCTCGCCGCCGCAACCGCAGCCGTGGCACTTGCCGCCGGCGGTGCTTCCGCCTCGGACGCTACGTCCGCGCCCGCCGCCGCCGTTGCCGCTTCGGACGCCGCCGTCGTCGCCGAAAAGGGGCGCAAGCCGCGCAAGGACAAGCCCGCAAAGCCCGCCGCCGCGCCCGGAAAAGACGCCGCGCCCGCCAAAAAATGTTGCGGAATCTGCGGCAAAAACGCCGCCGGCAGCGGCACTGGCGACGCCAAACAGTGCCCGAAACAGCAGGCAGCGGACGCGCAAAAAAAGTCCGGCGAGCAAAAGCCCGCCGCCGGTGCCGCGCCGCAACAGGCGTCCGCCGCGCCCCAGCAGCCGCCCGCGCCGAAGCCCGACCCGGAAGACCCGCTCCTGAAGGCGATGCAGAAGGAAATCGCGCGCCTGACGCTCGAAAAAAACCTCATTGACGCGCGCCTCGCGTTCGAGGACGCCCGCCGCCGCGACGCCGCCGCGCGCCGCTCCGCCGAGCGCAACGCCGCCGCCGCCGAGGAAAAATCGCGCATCGAGACCGACCTCGCCCTCGAAGCGCTGCGCGACAACGCGAAACTCGCCAAGCGCGCGCAACGGTTGCGCGAGTTGGAGGCGGAGATGCGCACGCTCAAGGCGGAGGTCGAGACCGCGAACCTGCGCCACCTCTCGACCGTTGACGCCTTCAAGAAGCGGCAGGAACTCGCGCGCGTCGCCACAAACGCCCGTCCCAAGCACCTCAAAGAGCCGCTCGTCAACGGCACGCTCTACATCAGCGACCGGCGCATCCCGTTCAACGGCGTCGTCACCCAACGCCTCGCCGAGCGCGTCATCGAGCGCATCAACTTCCTCAACAACCAGAGCGCGACCGACCCGATTTTCATCGTCATTGACCGCTCGCCCGGCGGCAGCGTCGCCGCCGGCTTCCAGATTTTGAAGGCGATGGAGAGCAGCAAAGCGCCGGTTTACGTGGTCGTGAAGGGCTACGCGGCGAGCATGGCGGCGGTCATCACGACGCTCGCGCAACGCTCGTTCTGCTACGACAACACCATCATCCTGCACCACCAGATGAGCACGATGCTCGGCGGCAACATGAGTTCGCTCAAAGACCAGATGAAAACCGCCGACAAGTGGTATCGGCGCCTCGCCACACCGGTCGCAAAAAAAATGGGCAAGACCCTCGAAGAGTTCACCAAGGAAATGTATAAGCACAACGCCGACGCCGACTGGGAAGAGTTCGGATCCGAGGCGAAAAAACTGAAGTGGGTGGACAACGTCGTGGAACGCATCGTCGAAACCGGAATCGTCGAGGAAAAGCCCGACACGCCGCCGGCGGCGGTGATTCGCCTCGGACACGTCTTCGAGGACGGCTGCGTCGGCGCCGAAGACGATATGGGACGCCGCTGCTACCGGCTGCCGGTGCTCGAAAACCCGTTCGACTGCTGGTGGATTTACGATCGCCGCGGGCTTTACCGGACGGAGTGAGCCGCACGTCGCGGCGCGGAAACGTCAAACGCGAACAGGGGGCGGAAGCCCCCTTTTTTTACGATGAACGAGCACGTCAACGAGCACGTTATTTTGTTGCACTGTCTCGCGGGGCGACCGTGGTTTTTGCGCAAGGTCGAGCGCACGCTCCGCGCCGCCGGCTACGTCACGCACAACATTGCCTACCCGTCGTGCTCCGCGCCGATTCGCGAACTCGCCGACGGTGCCGTCGGTCCGGCAATCGCCCGTTGCGAACGCGCCGGTGCCGCAAAAACCCACTTCGTCACGCACTCGCTCGGCGGGATTGTTTTCCGCAGTTGGTTCGCGCGGCACACGCCGCCGGCAGCGTTCGGACGCGCGGTTCTCTTTGCCCCGCCGAACCACGGCAGCGAGGTCGCGCAATTCTTCCGCCGGTGGTGGTTGTTTCGAAAACTCTTCGGTCCCGCCGGACAGGAACTCGGCACAACGCCCGATTCTACCCCGAACCGGCTCGGCGCACTGCCGGCGGGAATGGAGGTCGGCGTCATCGCCGGCAACCGCAGTTACGACCTGCTGTTCTCGTCGCTACTACTGCCCGGTCCCGATGACGGAAAGGTCACCGTCGCAAGCACTTGCGTCGAAGGAATGCGGGCGCATTGCGTGGTGCCGGCGACGCACACATTCATCGTGCGCAACCGCCTCGCGCTACGCCAAATGCTCCATTTCCTGCGCCACGGGTGTTTTGAAACGTAGGGTAGCGGGCTGCGGGCAGTGGTTAGTGGCCAGTGGTCAGTGGCCAGTGGTTACAGAACACCGTGTTGCCTGTTGACCAATTCGCCGCCGGTGCTGCCACCGGCACCGCTGGCACCGTTGGCTCCGGCACCGCCACCGCCGCCACAACAATGCCGCTTGCCAGCCGGCACCACACCCGTTAGAAACTGCGGCAAAACAACCGTGCACTGTCATCCGAGGAAAAGCGATGCCTGAAACCGCCGACGAACTGTTGCTCCCAATCCACGCTGCGAAACCGCCACGCGAAACATAAATCAATATGCCTACCGAAAACCAACTTTCCCAACTGACCATTCGCGGATTCAAATCCATCCGTGAACTCAACTGCCTTGGCTTGGGCTCGCTGAACGTGTTTGTCGGTGCCAACGGCGCGGGCAAGAGCAACCTGCTCTCGTTCTTCCGCATGCTTCGCGCGCTCATGGAGGGAAATTTGGGCGACTATGTCGTCCTCCAAAATAACGGCATCGGAGACCTGCTCTTTAATGGACGCAAAACAACATCCGAAATGTTTTTTGAAACGACTTTTGGTTCACGCGGCTATCGTTTCAAAATCAAGCCGGGGGCTGATGACGCGAGTTTTGCTGTCACCGATGAGGCAAGATACTACGATCGGAACAAACGCTGGTGGGAACTCGGCGATAGTGGCAATGGCAAATCCAAGCTTGTTAAAGAGGTAAAAAGCGGAACACGTGACTCGCAATACAGTGCTCCCGTTTATCACGCCATTTGCTCGTGGTGGTTTTATCATTTCCACGACACCTCTGCTAACGCTCCGATGCGTCATAGCGAAATTGTTCAGGACAATGAAACCCTGCGTCCGAACGCCGCGAACATCGCTCCATTCCTTCTGCGTTTGCGTGAAGAGAAACACGATGCTTACCAGAGGATTCTTAACGCTTGTCGCATAGTTGTCCCCTATCTTGATGACTTTCTCCTCAAACCGAAAAAAATCGGTGCAGCGGAAAAAGTTTCCCTCTCATGGAAAACCAAAGGCAGTGATTACCCGATGCAACCTTACCATCTTTCGGATGGGAGCATTCGTTTTATCTGCCTCGTAACCGCCTTATTGCAACCCGAACCACCGGCAGCGATTATCATAGACGAACCGGAACTCGGTCTGCACCCGGAAGCCATTCGCTTACTCGGAGAATTGCTCAAAGACGCCGCCAAAAGAACGCAGGTGATTGCCGCAACCCAATCCCCGCTTTTGTTAGACCAATTTGCGATAAAAGACATTGTTGTTGTGAATCGCAAAAACGGACAGTCCGTTTTTGAACGGCTGAAACGCGAGGATTACAACGTGTGGCTCGAAGATTATTCCGTTGGAGAACTCTGGACAAATAACATCATACAAGGAGGGACGAACCATGAGTGACATCAGTGTTATTGTTGAAGGACCAACCGAGCAAAAATTCATCAAGGAGATTTTAGCGCCGGAACTCGCGCCCAAAAACATCTTCCTCACGGCGACAACTCTCCGAAAACCCGGTGAAAACGGAGGCGACGTGAAGTTTTCCCGAGTTAAAAATCATATCGGCAAATTCCTCAAGCAACGCGCCGACACGTGCGTGACGCTTATGCTGGACTACTACGGCATTCACGAAACCAAAACCGACGTGTGGCCGGGCTACAAGGATTCCACACAACAACCGGCGCATTCTCAAAAGCACTCGTTTTTGATTGAAGCAACGAAAGCGGAAATCGTGCGCTTGTTCCCTCCTAAATACAACCCCCAGTCCCGCTTCATTCCCTACTTCTCAATGCACGAAATTGAGGCGTTGTATTTCAGCAATACCACCATTCTTGCGCAAACCACCGACATTAAAGAGAAGAAAATTACGGGAATCCTTCGCGAATGCGGCGAACCTGAAAACATCAATAATAATCGTAATACTGCCCCGTCCAAACGATTGGAAGCATTGTGCCCTTCATTTCAAAAAACATCCACCGGTCTTGCCATTGCCCAAGCCATCGGCATCTCCGCAATGCGCACCGCCTGTCCGCTCTTTAACGCGTGGATAACTCAAATGGAGAATATGCGCTAATACTACATTCCACACCCATCTTCACATACCCGCCGCCCTTTATGCCCAACGAAGCCCGTGCCCGCCTGAAAATCAACCGGCTCCTCGAAGATGCCGGGTGGCGGCTTACGGACGCGCCGGGCAGTTCGGCGAACATCACCATCGAGGCGCGAACCGACCTCGCCGCCGCCGGCGACGACTTGGAAAACACGCCGCACGGTTTCATTGATTACCTGCTGCTCGACGACGCCAAGAAGCCGCTCGTTGTTCTCGAAGCCAAGCGCGAATCCATTCCGCCGCTCACCGGCAAGGAGCAGGCGCGCGCCTACGCCAACGCCGTCCACGCCCGCTACATCATCCTCTCCAACGGCAACACGCATTACCTCTGGGACACGCGCTTCGGAAACCCCGAACCCATTCTGGCGTTCCCGACGCAGGCGGCGCTCATTGCCGGTGAAAAATGGAAGCCCGACATCGCCGACCTCGTCCGCGAGACCGTTGGCAACAACTACATCGCGCTCTCGCAAAAGCCCGATTTCGAGCAGTCGCCCGATTATCAAAATGAAACATCGCGCGCCGATTATATAGCGAAAAACAAACTGAAAATCCTGCGCGATTACCAAGTCGCCGCCATTCGCGCCATCCAGCAATCCGCCCGCGCCGGCAACACGCGCTTCCTGCTCGAAATGGCTACCGGCACCGGCAAAACGCTCACCTGCGCCGCAATCATCAAACTCTTTTTGAAAACGCACAACGCCCGCCGCGTGTTGTTTCTCGTTGACCGCATCGAACTCGAAAACCAGGCGCAGAAAGCGTTCCAGCAAACCATCGGCACCGCCTACACCGTCGGCATCTACAAACAACGTCGCGACAATTGGAACACCGCCGACGTCGTTGTCACAACCATCCAATCGCTCCAATCCGGCGACACCTACAAACAGTTCGCGCCGACCGATTTCGACCTCATTATTTCCGACGAGGCGCACCGTTCCATTGGCGGAAACGCCCGCGCCGTCTTCGAGTATTTTCGCGGTTTCCGCATCGGGCTGACCGCCACGCCAAAAGATTTTCTGAAAAACGCCGCCGGTGCCGCCGCCGGTGCCGACAGTGCCATTCCCAACACACAGCGCGCCTTCGAGCGGCGTGAGTTGCTCGACACCTACAAAACCTTCGGCTGCGAAAGCGGCACCCCGACTTTCCGCTACGGTCTCGTCGAGGGCGTCAACGACCCGCAGGGACCTTTCCTTGTCAATCCATATCTCATTGACCTGCGGACGGAAATAACAACACAACTCCTCGACGAAAAAGGGTTTGCCGTCCACACAATTGACACCGCCGGCGCCGCTGTTGACGAGGTTTTCGGCGAGCGCGATTTTGAAAAACGCTTTTTCAACGAACCCACGAACGAGACATTTTGCCGCGCGTTCCTCAAACACGCCAAACGCGACCCACTCTCCGGCGAAATCGGCAAAACAATCATTTTCGCCGTCTCGCAAACCCACGCCGGAAAAATCGCGCAAATCCTCAACAAACTCGCGATGCAGGAATGGCGCGGAAAATACAATTCCGACTTCGCAATCCAAATCACCAGCAACGTCGCCGACGCCCAGAACCATACCATTCAATTCGCGGAAAACAACCTGCTCGGAAAAACAAATTTCCTCCCCCATTACGACTCCTGCCGCGCCCGCGTCGCCGTCACCGTCGGAATGATGACCACCGGCTACGATTGCGCCGACTTGCTGAACGTCGTCTTTATGCGTCCCGTTTTCTCGCCTTCCGAGTTCATACAAATGAAAGGACGCGGCACCCGTTTGCACACGTTCAAATGGATTGATTATGACAACAACGAGAAAGTTCGCACCGAAAAGAAGACGAATTTTCACCTCATTGATTTCTTCGCCGTCTGCGAATACTTTGAGCAGAAATACGATTATTCGGAACCTTTGAAATTGCCGCGGCCGGGCGAAATGCCGCTCGGCACCAATGACACCGGCACCGGCGACGGCGAACCGAAATCCCCCTTCCCGACAAGTGGCACCTGTGTCCTCAATGAGGCCGACCCGCTCAAATCCACCGCCGAAACCGCCATCGGCAACGACGGAATGCGCGTTGACCGCGAAATGTTCCGCTCATTCCTCGACAGCGCCCAAGCGGCGGAAGTCCGCCGTCTCGCCGCCGAAAACCGCGACCTCGCCAAGCATTTCCTCAAAAACGAGGTCTTCGACAAACCGGAGTTCTTCCTCAACCTCGAAAAACTCCGAAAATTCTTCAACCTCGACCGCCGCCTCGAACTCGACGAAGCCCTCGACATCATCACCGGCACCCTCAAAAAACCCGTCAGCCGCGACGAGAAAATCAAACAGCATTTCGGCGAATTCATCCAAACCCAAAACCTTGGCGACACCCTTGCCGACAAACTCTACGCCACCGCCTACACCGTCTTCGACGCCTACATCACCGACCCGCAGGTTCGCGCCGCCATTGACCAACGGGAATACGGACGCCTCGCCGGCGCCGGTCCAATCAATATGAACGACCTCCGCGCTCTCGGCGACACCTTCCCAGCCATCATCGCCTACATCAACGACTACGTCCCCGTTGACAAACTCAACGCAAAAACACTCTGACTCACAATGCCCGCCTCCTCCATCAACACCATCATTGACACCGCCCGCGACATCCTCGTCGGAAAACTCCCCAACCCGCAGGACCAGATTGACGCCATCACCTACACGCTCATGTGCAAATTCATGAGCGACATAGACGACGACTCCGCCGCCCTCGGCGGAAAACGCGCCTACTTCACCGGCGACTACGAAAAATACGACTGGCACGCCCTCATGCGCGCCGATGGCAACGAGCAAGTCGCCCTCTTCCGCGACGCCATCGAAAAAATGTCCCGCAACCCAAACCTCCCGCCCCTCTTCCGCGACATCTTCGCCGGCGCCCTCCTCAAATTCAACGACCCGCGCACACTCCGCCTCTTCCTCGCCGAAATGGACAAAATCCGCCACGCCGACGGCAACGACGACCTCGGCGACGCCTACGAATACCTCCTCTCCATCATGGCATCCCAAGGCGGCCTCGGCCAATTCCGCACACCCCGCCACATCATCGAATTCATCACCGCCATCGTCGCCCCCGAAAAACACCACCGCGTCCTCGACCCCGCCTGCGGCACCGCCGGCTTCCTCATCGCCGCCTACAAACACATCCTCTCACGCCACACCGCCCCCGCAAACCGCCTCTCCGCCACCGACCGCGACCTCCTCCACAAAAACCTCCGCGGCTTCGACATAGACCCAGCCATGATACGCACCGCCCGCGTCAACATGTATCTCCACGGCTTCAAAACCCCCGACATCATCGAACACGACACCCTCACCTCCGAAGACCGCTGGGACGAACGCTACGACATCATCCTCGCCAACCCGCCCTTTATGACCCCCAAAGGCGGCATCCAACCCCACAAAAAATTCGCCGTCGCCGCCAACCGCGCCGAAGTCCTCTTCGTTGACTACATCGCCAGCCACCTCAAACCCAAAGGCCGCGCCGGAATCGTCGTCCCCGAAGGCATCATCTTCCAAACCGCCAACGCCTACAAACAACTCCGCAAAAACCTCGTCGAAAACCAAGGCCTCGCCGCCGTCATCTCCCTCCCCGCCGGCATCTTCAACCCCTACGCCGGCGTCAAAACCTCCATCCTCATTCTGGACAACGAAAACGCACCCCGCCGCGAAAACATCCTCTTCATCAAAATCGAAAACGACGGCTATTCCCTCGGCGCCCAACGCCGCCCCATTGACAAAAACGACCTCCCCGCCGCCCTCAAAACCGCCCAAAAATACCTCAACACCCCCGCAATGTGGAACGCCGCCGGCACCGACAACGCCACCGGCAGCAGCACCACCACCGGCACCGGCACCACTTGCACCCTCGTCCCCAAA
>JAISSQ010000194.1 GCA_031273045.1 Puniceicoccales bacterium | reverse complement strand
TTGTTTTCTTTGAGGTAGCGTTGCCAGAGGGCGAGGACGCCTTGGAAGTAGAGGCGGTCGCAGCGGTCAACCTCGTCAATGAGAAGCAGGACTGATATACCGCATTTTTCGAGGAATTTGAACAATCGCCGGTAGCCAGCCGCGAGCAGGGCGAGTTCGATTCGGCGAATCGCGGATGTGGTCGAGTCAATCTGTATTTGCGCGTTTGTGTTTCCGAATGTCACGCGCAGGGTTGTCACCAATGAAACGAGGTTCAGCAGTAGCGGTTTTTTGAACCACGCGACATTGCGAACGCGCGGGTTGGTGAAAATTTGCGTCAGGAGCGTCCATTCCGGCGCGTTGCCGGTGGTCTGCCATTTCCACGCATCGTAATAGATTGCGATGATGCATTCGTCGGTTTCCAGTTTGGCTTCGATTTGGCGCAAGAAGGTTGATTTGCCGACGCCGCGCTGTCCGCAAACGCCGCAAAGGCGCGTTGCGCCGCGACCGGTCAGCAAGTTGTTGTCTTTGCGGACTTTCTTCGCCTGATTGCTGAAATACGTCGCTACCGACTGTGCCTTTGGCAGGATGGAAAAGCCATCATCCTTCGGTAGTTTGTTTGGGACAGCGCACCACCGGCGGCAGAACTGCAAGAACGAGACGACAATTTCAACAATCAAGGCGATGTTCAAAACGGTCAGAAAGTAGGAGAACGGGTCTTTTTGAATTTTGTCCGTCCCGATGCTCCAAGCCACCGGCAATGCGACAATTGCACCCCAGACGAGAACATTTCGTGCGTTGTAGAGGAAGCCGTGCCAGAAGACGCGAAAGAAACGCTTTGGGTTGATAAGCCGCATGCGTATTTTCCAAGATGGCGTTCGCCGAAACGACCAAAATTCCCACGAGAAAGCAGAACGCCCCCAAAGGAGCGTCAATAGAATGAATACGAGTGCACAAACCGAACGCCAAGGTTTGGACAATGAAAAACCATCAACAAAACTGCTAATTCCTTCTCCGGTTAATGCCTCCAAAGTATGCCACAATTTCTCGACGACCTTTCCCGCCCCCAATCCCACAAAGGACCCCACGAATGCCTGCAATTCAGAGTGCATCAGGGAGAAAAGCACACAAGCAACGGCAACTGGGACGACAACGGCGAGCGCACCCAACGCGAGAATTCCCGCAACGTTGGCGAGATTGATGAACCAACGCTTGGCAAACGACCAAGCGCGGCGTGATACGCGATTGACGCTGTCGCGGAAGGTGCGCCAAGAGGCAGGAAGCGTTTTTAAGGGAAAAACCCTTTTTAAGACAGACAAGAGTTTTTCATCCTTTGTGCCTTCGGCAGAATTAGAGGGAGGTGCCATGAATAAGGGAGGAGGAGTTGAAGAAGTGGATTCGAGGTTTCGTGGGCGGCGGAAGGTGCCGGCAAAACAAGCGGACGCAACAAAAATTTTTCGTTCCGTCCGCCGCCGGTCGGGGACTGGGGTTCACGGCGCGAGTCAGGAGAGCCGTGCTCCCACCGCACACGCCAAGGCGATATACACATGGAGCGCCACACATGGAGCGCCGACTTATTCAGAAAAAATCGGCTCGGCGATGGTGCGGCGGTAGCCGCCTTGCTTCTCTTCTCTCCTCTCCTCTTCCGCCTCTCTTTTTTTAGAGTGGCGGCTGCGCCGCATAGAGGGGACGAGCCGACTTGAAAGTCGGCGCTCCCACCGCCACACGCCAAGGCGATACACACATGGAGCACCGCACATGGAGCGCCGACTTATTCAGAAAAAGTCGGCTCGGCGATGGTGCGGCGGTAGCCGCCTTGCTTCTCTTCTTTTTTGAAGTGGCGGCTGCGCCGCATCTCCACCGAGCCGACTTGAAAGTCGGCGCTCCCAGCGGCGGCGCCCCCAGCGGCGGCGCTCCATGTGTGGCGCTCCATGTGTGTGGTCGCTTGGCAACGAAGCGATGGTGCCTTGGACGAAGCAGGAAACCTGCGTTCCCAGCAATGCGGGTCAGAGCCCCGCATTCCCATCTATTACAGGGGGTTCGTCGCTTCGCGAACAGGGGTTTCGTCGCTTCGCGACTCCACCCCTGCCTATGCTTACCGCCCCTTCGGGGCACCTCACCCCTGCCGATGCTATACCGCCCCTTCGGGGCTTGCCGATGCCGGCACCGGTGCCGGTGGCGCGGTGTCGGAGGCGTCGGCAGCGTCGGGGAGGAGCATGGCGGCTTCGGCGACGGGGAGGGCTTCGACTTTGCCGAGGCGTTTTGTGATGGCGCGGTGCTTGTCGGCGGCGTCGCCGACGACGCGGCCGGCCTCGTCGAGTTTCTTTTGCACTTTGGCGAGCAGGTCGCCGAACGTGCCGAATTGTGTCTTGATGGCGGCGAGCAGTTTCCAGACCTCGCTGGAACGTTTCTGGATGGCGAGTGTGCGGAAGCCCATTTGCAACGAGTTGATGAGGGCGGCGAGGACGGTGGGACCGGCGATGAGGACGCGGCTTTCGCGCTGGATTTTGTCGGCGAGGCCGGGGACGCGCAGCACTTCGGCGTAAAGCCCTTCGGTGGGCAGAAAGAGGATGGCGAAGTCCGTGGTGTGGGGCGGGACGATGTATTTGTCGCGAATGTCGCGCGCGAAGCCCTCGACGCGGCGGGCGAGGTCGGCGGAGGCGCGGGCGACGGCGTCGGTGTCGGCGCGTTCGGCGGCGGCGACGAGGCGCTCGTAGTCCTCCTTGGGGAATTTGGAGTCGATGGGGAGCCAGAGCGGGGCGCCGGCGGCGGCACCGGTGGCGCCGAGGACGTCGGTGTCGCGTCCGGGGAGTTTGATTGCGAACTCGACGATGGCGTCGCGCCGCGGGCCGGGCTTGACGTTCGCGGCGTATTGGTCGGGCAGGAGCAGGGTTTCGAGGATGGCGCCGAGTTGGAACTCGCCCCACGTGCCGCGCGTTTTGACGTTCGTGAGGACGCGCTTGAGGTCGCCGACATCGGCGGCGACGCTCTGCATTTCGCCGAGCGAGCGCATGACTTTTTCGAGGTTTTCGCCGACGAGTTTGAAGGATTCGGCGAGACGTTTTTCGAGCGTGGACTGCAGTTTCTCGTCAACGGTCTGGCGCATTTTTTCGAGGTTCTCGTCAACCGTTCTGCGCATCGCGTCGAGGCGTTCTCCGCTTTGGCGCGCGAGGGCGTCGAGGCGTTCGTTGAGCAGTTTGAGCATGGCGCCGCCGGTGGCGGCGGTTTCCTCGCGGTTTTTGGCGAGTGCCTCGTTCTGGGTCTTGGCGGAGGCGGCGAGGGTGTTGATTAGGGACTGCTGGAGTTGGGCGAGCGTGGTGGCGAACTCGGCGAGGCGGCGGCTCTGCGCTTCGCGGGCGGTCTCGATTGCGGCGGCGGCACCGGCGCGGGACTGTTCGAGACCGGCGGCGAGTTCCTCGCGGGACTTCGCCAGCGCGGCGGTGAGTTCGGCGCGCAGGGCGGCGGTGGCGCCGGCGGAGTCGGCGCGGAGGGCTTGTTCGACGCGGGCGAGGTCGGCGCGCATGGCTTGCTCGACCCGCGCGAACGCCGGCGCGAGGGCGACTTCGGGCGCGACCGTCACCGGCGGTGCCGGCGGCTTGCGCAACAGGAGGACGATTGCCGCGATTGCGGCGGTGACGGCACCGCCGGCGGCGGCGACGAGCAGGAGGAGGGAGAGCGAGTCGGTCATAAAAGGGGGAAACGCCGCGCGCCGCACGGTTTGCCGCCGTGCGCGCCGCACGGCGCGCTACACGATTTGCCAGCCCTCGCGGGAGGCGCGGGAGCGCAGGCGGTTCGCCTCGGGGTCGTTGACGAACTCCTCCTTCACGGGGTCCCACGTGAGGTCGCGGCCGAGCCGTTGCGCGATGTTGGCGCAGTGGACGGTGCTCATCGAACGGTGCGTCAGGCGCGGGTTCGCGACCGTCTCGCGGCGCGATTTCACGCACGAGAGGAAGTTGCGCACGTGGTCGAGTTCGCGGTTCGTGCGCGCGAGGTAGTTCTGCACGACCTTGTTGAGTTCGGTCAGCAGCGCGGGGTGCGACACGTCCGGCGCGGAGTAGCCGTCGGCGGTGGCGACCCAGCCGTCGGTGCCGATGTAGCGCACGCCGCACGAGCCGCGCCAGCCGAAGGGGGTCTTGGGCACGCCGCCGTCGTAGCAACCGTTGTCGGCGTGCATGACCATCTTGACGCCGTTGGCGAAGGTCATCGTCAGACCGGCGGCGTTGCGGTTTTTCTCGGAGGTGACGAACGGGTAGGTGACGGGCGAGGTGTCCTGCGCGTTGAGCGCGGCGTGGCACGAGGCGAACGTGTGCGAGCCCCACTCGCCGATGACGCTGTTGTAGAAATCGTAGAACCCGTGCCAGCCGCCGCCGACGTATTGCTTGTTGTAGGGGCGCCACGGGCACGGCCCCAGCCAGCCGTCCCAGTCAACCTCGTCGCGCGGCGGTTGCTCCTCGGCGGGAAGCCAGTCGCGGCGCGAGGTGCTGAACATGTCGCCCCACGGCGCGAGGTGCGCATAGACGGTCTTGATTTCGCCGAGACGGCCGGAGCGGGCGAGTTCGTCGCAGAAGATGAAATTGCGCTCCGAGAGCCGCTGCATGCCCGCCTGATAGACGCGCCCGAACGCGGCGGCGGTGCGGACAAGTTCCTGCCCTTCGGCGATGGTCATCGTCGCGGGCTTCTCGGAGTAAACGTCCTTGCCGGCGCGCATGGCGCGGACGGCGACGGTTGCGTGGAGCCGGTCACCGGTGGCGGTGATGATGGCGTCAATGTCGGGGCGCGCGAACACCTCCGCCATGTCAACATACATCTTGCAGGCGGAGTCGCCGTTGTGCTCGTCAACGCGCTGCTTCATCGCGAGGCGGCGCTGCCGGCGCACGTCGCAAATGGCGACGAACTGCACGTCGGGCTGGTTCATGAACCAGTTGCCCATGACGCCGCTGCCGCGGTTGCCGATTCCGACGCCCGCCATGACGATGCGGTTCGACGGCGCCGTGTGCCCGTCGCGGCCGAGCGCCCTCGCGGGGACGTATCGCGGAAAGGCGATTGCGGCGGCGCCGGCGGCGAGCGCGCCGGCGGTGTCGCGCAAGAAACGCCGGCGTGAGAGGCCGACGCGGGAGCGGGAGAATTCGGAGGATGTCGTGGAATTGGCGGACATAAGCGGCGGACAAAGACCAGCACTTCCGAACGAAGTTCCACCAAAACACCCACCACCGGCAGTGCCCCACCCCCGCCCCACTCCACCGCCCCGCCCCGCCGCCCTTCATCCTTCATCCTTCAACCTTCATCCTTTCTCCAGCCGGAACCGCCCGCTCTGTCCGGTGTCTCCGGCGGCAATGCGTAGTTTCGCCTCTCTCAAAATTGCTCTCATTTCCGCCGCCTGTGCCGCCGTGTGCGCGGTTGCCGGCGGCGGTTTCGCTCCCGGCGGCGGGTTTGTTGCCGGTGGTCTCATTGCCGGTAGCGCGTATGCCGCCGAGCCGGCGAAGGATTCGCCGGCGGCGTTGGCGCCGAAGGGCGCGAAGGCGGTCGTGCTGGCGGAAAACGGTGCCGCGCCGGCGGACGTCGCGGCGTGGAAGCCGGCGGGGAATCACATCGTGTCGGTTTTCGCGAAGGACGT
>JAISSQ010000172.1 GCA_031273045.1 Puniceicoccales bacterium | reverse complement strand
GGCGGCGTCACGCTCACCGGTGCCGACCGCCTCATGTCTGACGCCATTTTCCTCGGCGTTTATCCCGGTCTTTCCCGCGCCCAACTCACCCGCGTCGTCGCGGACATCCATGAGTTCTGCGCGGCGCGCGCCGGTGGCGACCGCTCACAGAATTAGCATGGCGTCGCCGTAACTGTAGAAGCGGTAGTTCGCGGCGATTGCTTCGGCGTAGAGTGCCTTCAAGCGCGCGATGCCGGCGGTGCCGGCGGGGTCGAGGAAGGCGGCGACGAGGCACATCAGCGTCGAGCGCGGCAGGTGGAAATTCGTCAGCAGGAAGTCCGCACCGCCGAATACCGCCGGCGGCACGATGAACAGGGAGGCGTCGCCCGCGAACGCGCCGTCCGCCGGCGACGGCTTGGCGGTGCCGGCGGCGTGCTTGCGGGCGAAGTCCTCCATCGCGCGCAGGGCGGTTGTCCCGACGGCGAGGCGTTTGCGTCCGCGCAGAATGCCGTCCACCGCCGCCGCCGAGAGTTCGTAGCGCTCGGTGTGGATGGGGTGCTCTTCGACGCGCCCCGTTTTGACCGGTTGGAACGTGCCCAGCCCGACGTGCAGCACGAGGTCGCGGAACGCGAAGCCGCGCCGCTCCAACTCCGCCAGCAGTTCCGGCGTGAAGTGCAGTCCGGCCGTCGGTGCCGCTGCCGCGACCGTCCGCGCGGGGTCGGCATAGACGGTCTGGTAGCGTTGCCGGTCGAGCGCGGCGAATTGCCGCGAACGTTCGGCGTCGTCGTCACCGGTGCCGGCGGCGCGGGCGCGTTCGATGTAGGGCGGCAGCGGCAACGAGCCGATTTCCTCGGCGACGGCGGCGATGGGGCGTCCGTCCGGCGTGGCGAAGCGGACGCGGTATTCGGAGTCGCGCTTTTCCTCGACGCTTGCCGAGTAGGTGCCGGCGAGGGCGAACGTGCCGGCGGCGGCGGTCTTCGCGCCCGGTCGCAGCAGGCACCACCATGCGGCACCGTCCGGCTCCGCCGGTCGCAGCAACAGGCATTCGACCGCGCCGCCGGTGGGGCGGAGTCCGTGCAGCCGCGCCGGTAGCACGCGGGCGCGGTTGCGGAAGAGGGTCGTCCCCGCCGGCAGCAAGTCGGGCAACTCGCGGAAAATGTGGTGCGAGACGGTGCCGGTGTCGCGTTCGACGACGAGCAGCCGCGACTCGTCGCGCCGTGCCGCCGGTGTCGCCGCAATGCGGTCGGCGGGCAGTTCGTAGTCGAAGAGGGCGGTGTCCATTGAAGGCGGCGGCGGCGGTTGCGACGGTGGTGGTGCTTGGGCGTGAAAAACGCCGGTGCTACGACCGGCGTTTTGGAAGTGGCGCCCCCTTGGGGATTCGAACCCCAGTTGCATGGATGAAAACCATGTGTCCTGGACCGGGCTAGACGAAGGGGACGTGGCTGACTTGCCCGACAGAATGGGGTTTGCGCGGGAAAAGACAAGCGGCATTTTGCCCGCCGATGCGCCTCCGTCCCCTTCTCCGCGCCCGCGCCGCCGGTGTGGTTTCCCTCCTTCTGTGCGTCGCGTTCCTCGCCAAAAACGCGGCTGCCGCGCCGCCGGAAACGCGGGTCTGCGACGCGCACAAGGCATTGCTGGTCGAAGACCAGCGCGGCCGCCCCGCCTTCGTCTGGCACGATGCCGCCGCGAAGGAGTGGCGTCCCGAAGGACGCGCTTGGGACGACACGCCGACGCCGTTCGCCCGTTTGAGCGTCCGCGCCAAGGGCAAGGTGCCGGGCGGCGTGTGGTTGCTTTCGCAGCACTCGGCGGGGCTGGTGTTCCGCTTCAAGACGGACGCGCCGACGGTGCGCGTTCGCGTCACCACCGGCGGCTCGCTTGCGATGCCGCACATGACCGCCGTGGGCGTCAGCGGCGTTGACCTTTACGCTCGCGGCGAGGACTCCGGCGGCGCGTGGCGTTGGGCGGGCGCGACTAAGCCGTCCGCAAAGCACACCGACGCCGCGCTCTTCGACGGCGCGAAGCCGCTCCCGCGCGAGTTCGCCCTCTACCTGCCGCTCTACAACAACACCGTCGCGCTCGCCGTCGGCGTCCCCGCCGGCAGCGCGTTCGAGACGTTGCCGCCGCGCCCCGCGAAGCCGCTCGTGTTTTACGGAACGTCCATTTTGCACGGCTGCTCGGCGTCGCGACCGGGCATGACCATTCCCGCGCTGCTCGGCCGCTGGCTCGACACGCCGACGGTCAACCTCGGCTTCTCCGGCAACGGCCGCATGGAGACCGCGCTCGCCGATGTTCTCGGCGAGATTGACGCCGCCGCCTACGTCCTCGATTGCCTCCCGAACATGCACTACGGAATGCCGCCGGCGGAGGTCGAGCGGCGCACGCTCGCGTTCGTGAAACGCCTTCGCGAGAAACGGCCGACGACGCCGGTGGTGCTCGTTGAAGACCGCACACTCGGCAACGCTTGGCTTCTGCCGCGCCTCCAACGCGAGCACAAGCAGACCCGCGCCGCTTACCGCGCCGCCTACGCGAAACTCGTCGCCGGCGGCGTCAAAGGTCTGCGCTACATCGCCGGCGACGGTCTCATCGGCTCCGACGACGAGGCGACGATTGACGCCTCGCACCTCACCGACCTCGGCATGTGGCGTCAGGCGAAGACGCTGCTGCCGGTGCTCCGCGAATATCTTCCGGCGAACGCCGCCGCCGCCGGTTGCGCAGCAGGAGCAGTCCGGTGAGCAGGGCGGTGGCACCGGCGGCGTAGGTCGAGGGTTCGGGGACGATGACGGTGGTGATGTAGGTGACGTCGCGGCGGGAGCCGTCGGACTGGAGTTCGCCCGCGACGGTGGTGATGACGAGGGCGCGCTCAAGCGTCGCCAACTGTTCCTGCCAGCCCGCGCCGCGGTTCTCGATGTTCTCCAAAATCACGGTCTTGATGCGCTCCCCATACCAGCCGGTGA
>JAISSQ010000173.1 GCA_031273045.1 Puniceicoccales bacterium | reverse complement strand
GGGACGGCGAGCAGGACGTGCGCGGCTTCGGCGACGCTCCGAAACGCGAGCACGAGCAGCAGGAATATCACCGCTATCACCACCGGTATGACGACCGCCAAGGTGCGCTGGGCGTGGAGTTGGTTTTCGTATTGGCCGCCAAACTCGATGGTCTGGCCGGGGTCGAGTTGCACGCCGTCGGCGATGCGCTGTTTCAACTCGGCGACGAAGCCGCCGAGGTCGCGGACGGCGCCGGCACCGGCGGTGCCGTCCGCGCCGGCGACGGCTCCGACGTTCGCCTGCACAAACACGCGGAGGCGGCCGTTTTCGCTGGCGATTTCGTTGGGGCCGGAGACGCGCCGGATGGTCGCGATTTGCGCGAGGGGGACGCGCGGTCCGGCGGGCGTGGGGACGAGCAGTTCGCCGAGTTTCTCGATGTCGGCGCGGTCGGCGGCATCGAGCCGAACCTGTATCTGCCGGCGTTCGCGTCCCAGAATGGTGCTCGCCGGCGAGGTGCCGCCGAGGCCGGTCTCGACGTAGCGGAGGACGTCGGCGGGGCGCAGGCCGTAGCGTCCCATCGCGTCGCGGTTGACGGCGATTTCGAGGTAGGGTTTGCCGAGGTCGCGCGAGCGGGTGACGCCGGTCGCGCCGGCGGTGGCGGCGACGATGCGTTCGACTTCGATGGCTTTGCGCTGCAGCGCGGCGAGGTCGTCGCCGAAGATTTTGACGCCGACTTGGGCGCGGATTCCGGTGCTGGTCATCAGGACGCGGTTTTCGATGGGTTGCAGGAATCCGGGCGCGTAGCCGGGCACTTGGGTGAGCAGCGCGGAGAGGTCGGCGATGATGCGTTCGGTGGTGATGCCGGCGCGCCATTGGGAGCGGGGTTTGAGGGTGATGGTGGTCTCAATCATTTCGACGGGCGCGGGGTCGGTGGCGGTGTCGGCGCGTCCGAGTTTGCCGGCGGCGAGGGCGACTTCGGGGTAGGCGGCGATGACTTTGTCCTGCCACGCCATTATGCGGCGCGCCTCGGTGAGCGAGGTCTGGGGCATCAGGACGGGCATAAAGAGCAACGACCCTTCGTCGAGCGGCGGCATAAACTCGCTGCCGAAACCGGCGGTGGCGCGGGCGAGTTTGTGCCAGCCGGCGGCGTCGAGGCGCGCGACGGTTTCGCGGGGCAGTCCGATGGCGGTGACGGCTGCGGCGGCGAAGAGCGCGGCGGCGCCGGTGAGGATGGTCTTCGGGTGGCGCAGCGACCAGTGCAGCGCGGGGTCGTAGAGCGCGAGCAGCGCGCGCATTAGAATGTTGCGCCGTTCGCCGCCGGTGATGCGCCGGCGGATGAGCAACGAGCACAGCACCGGCACGACGGTTACGGCGAGCAACGTGGCGCCGACGAGCGCGAACGTCTTCGTGTAGGCGAGCGGGTGGAAGAGTTTGCCCTCCTGTCCGCCGAGCAGGAACACCGGCACAAACGCCAGCACGATGATGAGCATCGAAAACACGACCGGCCGCGCGACTTGAAGGCAGGCGGCGAGGGTGAGGGACAAGTGGTCAGTGGTCAGTGGTCGGTGGTCAGTGTTTTGCGCCGCGCTCTTTCCGTCTGACAACTGACCGCCAATCACTGGCCACTGGCCACTGACCACTGGCCACTTCTGTTCGTGCCACCGCAGCACATTCTCCGTCATCACGATGCCGGCGTCCACGAGCACGCCGATGGAGATGGCGATGCCGGTGAGCGACATAATGTTCGAGGAGACGCCGAACTCGCGCATCAGGATGAACGAAATCAGGAGCGACGCCGGCAGCGGCAGCGTCACAATCAGAATCGAGCGGAAGTGAAACAGGAACAGGATGTGCGCCAGAATCACGAGGACGATTTCCTCGGCGAGCGCGCGTTTGAGCGTCTCGACGGCACGGTCAATCAGGTCGCCGCGGTCGTAAAACGGCTCGATGGTGACGCCCGCCGGCAACGACTTTTGCAGCGACGCCACGCGCTCGCGCACACGCTCGATGACCGCCCGCGCGTTCTCGCCGTAGCGCATCACGACAATGCCGCCGACGACCTCGCGCCCGTTCACGTCGAGCGCGCCCCGCCGGAAGTCCCCGCCGACGCGCACCTCGGCGACATCGCGCACGTAGAGCGGCGTCCCGCCCCGCGCGAGCACCGGCAGTTTCTCGATGTCCGCCACGCTCTCGACCAACCCCACGCCGCGCACGATGAACTCCGCGCCGTTCTCTTCGAGCGTGCGCCCGCCCACGTTGAGCGAACCGCCGGCGAGCGCGTCGAGCACCTCGCCCAACGTCGCCCCGTAACGCTTCAATTTCAGCGACGACACCTCCACCTGAAACTGCCTCACAAACCCGCCCACGCTCCCCACCTCCGCCACCCCCGGCACCGCCGCGAGTTCGCGCCGGATGAAGTTGTCCTGCAAGTTGCGGAGGGCACCGAGGTCGGGAGCGGGGGAATGGGGAGCAGGGCTTAAATAATACTGCCACACCCAGCCCAGCCCTGTGGCATCCGGTCCCAATCGCGGCACGACGCCGTCGGGCAGCGGCGTGGAGAGCGAGTTGAGCCGTTCGAGGACGCGCGAGCGCGCGAAATACGGGTCAATCTCGTCGCGGAAAATCACCGTCAAAAACGAGAACCCGAACATCGAGGAAGCCCGCACCGTTCGCACGCCCGCCAGCCCCTGCAACGCCGACGACAGCGGCCACGTCACTTGATCTTCGACCTCTTGCGGCGACCGCCCCGCCCAGTCCGCATAGACAATGACTTGGTTCTCGGACAAGTCCGGCAGCGCGTCCACCGGCGTCGTTCGCACCGCGTGCACGCCCCACGCACACACGGCGAGAAACAGCGCGAGCACGATGAACCTGTTGTTAAGCGACCAGCGGACAATTGCGTTAATCATTACCGGCAAGAGCGTCACCGGCATCGGGGTTTTTGTTTGTGCGAGGCGAATAATTTGCGGCGCCGCCACCAGTGGTGCCGGTGCAGTTCGCGGCAACGGTCAGGCGTCGTGAAACTTCGCAGTATCGAGGTCGTCCAAAACGATGACGCTGTGGATGGAACCGGCTTTTTGCGGGTCGTGCCACGTCCAGACGACTTTGCCGTCGGGCGCGAACTCGGCGAGTTGCTGCCCCTTGAAACTGTCGCGCGCGCCGTGACCGGTCCACGTGGCGACGACGAGGTTGCCGTTCTTCAACACCTGAAACTGCGCCATGAAACGCAGCCATTTCAGTCCCGCCGGCAGTGGGTCGCCGCCGAAACGGCGCAGGATTTTGCCACCGGTGGCGTCGAGTTCGCAGACGAATTTCGCGTAGCCGGCGGCGACGAGCAGGTGCCCGTTGGGCAGTTCGCTGACTTGGAAGTTGTATTTCGCGCCCGGAACGCGGAAGCGGCGCAGGATTTTGCCGTCGAG
>JAISSQ010000127.1 GCA_031273045.1 Puniceicoccales bacterium | reverse complement strand
CGCTGGCAACTCTACGACGACGCGCGCGCCGAAATCTCCGCGCACGAAAACATCGTCGCGCCGGCGGACTACCGCGCCCGCGTCACCGCCGCCTGCGATTTTCTCGAAGGCCGCTCGCGCGAGTGGCTCGAAGCGACCCGCGAGAAAATGCGCGCCGCCGCCGACAAGCGCGATTACGAGCGCGCCGCGCGGCTGCGCGACATCGTCCGCGCCGTCGAAAACACCACGCGCAAAAACGCCGTTTTCCTGCGCGGCAATCCGCTGCCGGCGCCCGACCAGAAGGACGCCATCCGCGAACTCCAAGCCGCGCTCCAAATGAGCGAGCCGCCGCGAACGATGGAGTGCTTCGACATCTCGCACGTCAGCGGAACATTCGTCGTCGCCTCCCTCGTGCATTTTCGCGACGGGCGTCCCGACAAGTCGAACTACCGGCGGTTCAAAATCAAGGAGCACGTCGGCAACGACGACTTCCGCTCAATGCGCGAGGTCGTCGGCCGCCGCTACCGGCGGCTGCGCGACGAGGGGCGCGAGTTCCCGCGCCTCATTGTCATTGACGGCGGCGCGGGGCAGGTCGGCGCCGCGATGCGCGCCTTCGCCGACGCCGGCATCACGCCGCCGTTCCTCGTCGGACTGGCGAAGCGCGACGAGCAAATCATCTTCCCCGAAACCGACGGCCGCCCGCCGCTCACGCTCCCGCGCCACAGCCCCGCGCTCCAACTCGTCCAACGCCTGCGCGACGAGGCGCACCGCTTCGCGAACACGTTCAACGCCGACCTGCGCAGCCGGCGCCTCCGCGAGTCCGTCCTCGACGAATGTCCGGGCATCACCGCCCGCCGGCGCATGGCGTTGCTCGAACACTTTGGCTCGCTCGAACGCCTCCGCCACGCCACCGCCGCCGACATCGCCGCCCTCCCCGGCTTCGGACGCAAGACCGCCGCCGCAGTGGTTGAGTTTCTGGGGAAGTTGGGGTGAAGCACCGCCCGTCTCGGCTCATCCCTTGTCGTCCGCAAACCCCGATTTTCCCGCCCTGCCGCCCTTCCCTTTTCGCGGACGGACGACCTTTGCGACCTTGCCGGACTTGGAGGCGGACTTGGCTTTCGCCGCCGGTGGTGCCTTCGCCGCCTTCGTCGCCTTCGTCGCCTTCGCCGCCGGTGGCGTTTTCGCCGCCGCTTTCTTCTTCGTTTTTTCCGGTTCGTCGGGGACAACTTGCGCGGGCGAGTTGGCGCGTTGCAAGGCGCGCGCGATGCTTTCGACGGTTTCCTTTTTCGGGCGGAACGGCGCGTTCAACTGCGCGTCGAAATCGAACTTGGCGAGTGCTTCCCTGTTGTCGTCGTTTCCGCGCCCGATGACCCCGTGCTCGATGAGGTTGGCGACGATTGCGGCGAGGTCGGCACCGGTGGTGACGCTCCAGCGTTCGAGGAGCGTTGCCGCGAGCGGACCGTATTCTTCGAGCGCGTGCTCGCGGAAGCCGTCAAGGAACTCGCCTGTCGCGATGTTCCCCGGCGGAAAGCGCTTGACTGGCGGGCGGCGTTTGGCGGCGTCTTCGCGCAGTTTCCGCACCGTCGCCGCGATGACATCGCGCACGAAACAATACGCTTGGGGCGGGTAGCGGTCGTCTTTCGCGACGATTTTGCAGACGGCCTCCCTGAATGCTTGTTCCTCGTCCATGTGTGGCGGGGCAGGTTTTTGGGGCGCGCCGGTGGCGCAAGGAAAAACACCGCTGCCGGCGGCGTCTGTGGAAATTCCGAGTGCTTGCCCGCGCCGGCGGCACCGGCAGTATCGCGCGGCGTGATGAAAATTGAACGCGCGACGCTCGGTCCCTACGAAACCAACGCCTACGTCCTGTGGGACGAGACCACGCGCCGTTGCGCGATTGTGGACGCGCCGCCGGAAGCCGCAGCCGTCCTCCTGCCCGAAATCCGCCGCCGCGCGCTCACGCTCGAAGCACTCCTGCTCACGCACGGCCACTGGGACCACATGTGCGATGCCGGCGCGCTCGCCGCCGCCGTGCCGGGGCTCGCCGTTTTCGCGAACCGCGACGACGCCGCCCAATACGCCCACCCCGAACAGTTCGCGCCGTGGTATATGGCGGGCATGCCCGAACTCACCGAGGACGCCTTCAAACCGGTCGAAGTCACCCGCTGGCTCACCGACGGCGACACCTTCGAGGTCATCGGCAGCACGTTCGAGGCGCGCCACGTGCCGGGGCACTGTCCGGGCAACCTGCTCTTCTACTGCGCGACCGAAAAAGTCGCGTTTCCGGGGGACGTCATTTTCCGCGAGAGCGTCGGACGCACAGACCTGCCCGGCGGCGACTGGGCGACGTTGCGCGCCTCCGTGCGAAACCGTGTTTTCACGTTGCCGGCGGAGACGGTGCTGCTCCCCGGACACGGTCCCGCGACGAGCGTCGAACACGAAATCGCGAACAACCCGCACGTGCGCCCGTAGCGGCGACGGCGGCGGTAGCGGAACCGGCACCGGCGATTATTCGAGCGCGAGCAGCGTTCCGACGACGTTCTCGCCGGCAATGCGTTCGAGGCGCACGCGCCCCGTTTTGTTCGCGAGCCATGCGGATGCGGCACCACCGGCGACGCCACCGGCGGCGGGGCCTCGCGGCACGACGACGCGGATGTAGTTGTCCGTCAGCCCGGGCCAGAACTCCGCTTCGGGGTCCTCGAACAGAACGCGCATTTCGCGCCCAAGGTAGCCGGCGCGCCACTCGTGCCAGCGGCGTTTCGAGAAGCGGCGCAACAGCGCGCTGCGTTGCTGGCGCACCGGCACCGGCACTGCATCGCCGCGCCGCGCCGCCGGCGTTCCTTCGCGCTCCGAATAGGTGAACACGTGGACGTAAGCGAGCGGCAGCGTCTCGAGGAACGCGCGCGTCTCCTCGAACTCCTCCGCCGTCTCGCCCGGAAACGCCACCATGACGTCCGTGCCGAGGCACAGTTCGGGAACGGCACCGGTGGCGCGCCGCGCAAACTCGGCGTATTGCGCCGCCGTGCAGGGTCGGCGCATGTCGCGCAAAATCCGCTCGCAGCCCGATTGCAACGGCAGGTGCAGGTGCGGCAAAAGCGGGTGCGCCGGCGACGCCATGCGCTCCAGCAGCGCGTCGTCAACGGTCGTCGGCTCAATGCTGCCGATGCGCAGCCGCTCGACGCCGGCGGTGTCCGCGAGGGCGTCAACGACCTCGGCGAGCCGCCGTCCGCCGGAATTGTAGGTGCCGATGTTGACGCCGGTGAGGACGAGTTCGCGCACGCCGCGCGAGACCAGCGAGCGCGCCTCGGCGAGCAGGTCGTCGAAGTCGCGCGAGCGCGCCGGTCCGCGCGCCTTCGGAATCAGGCAGAACGAGCAACCGAACGCGCAGCCGTCCTGCACCTTCAAACTCGCTCGCTTCTCGAACGCGCCGCCGCCGGCGAAGGGAATTTTGAAATTGGAGGAAGCGGTGCCGGCGGCGGCGGCACCGGTGCCGGCGCGCTTTCCGGTCTGTCCGATGACGATGCGCGGAACGGCGCTTTTCGCGCCGGTGCCGATGTGCGCGAGCAAGTCCTGCTTCGCGTCGTTGCCGAGGATGAGGTCAACGCCGGCAATGCGCGCCAACGCCTCCGCGCCGGTCTGCGAATAGCAGCCAACGACCGCGACGAACGCCGCCGGCGACGCCGCCACGACCTGCCGGATGGACTGCCGGCACTTCGCCTCCGCCAAGCGCGTCACCGAACAGGTGTTGATGACGGCGAGGTCGGCGGGCGCGCCAAAAGGAACGATTTCATAGCCGGCGGCGGCGAGTTGGTCGCGCAACAGCAGCGTCTCCGCCTGATTGAGCCGGCACCCGTGCGTGTGCAACGCCGCCCGTTTGCGCCGTCCGCCGCCGCCACCGGCGGCACTGCCGGAGTCGTCCGCTACCGCCACAAATGGCGGTTCGGGAAACGGTGCGGCTGGCGGCGTGGCGGGCGGTTTCGTCTGCATTCGAGACAAGAAAACACGCCCGCCCCGCTTTTCAAGAACCGCCCCGCCCTTCCCCCCTCCCGCCCCGCAGAAAGCACTCTGTTTTAACCTTGCAACCTTTCGCGCGCGCCTTTGTTTGCGCAACCAACACGTCTCGCCAACAACGTCCCGCCGACGCACCACAATGACCGCCCTCCGCCTCCCCGGCAAACCACCTTCCGCCCGCGCCATCAACGCGCTCGACCTCGCCACCGGCACCCACATCGCATGCGCGGTCTCGCCGTTCCGCGCCGGTTCCGCCCCGCATTGCCAACTGCGCATCGCCGACCCGACCGTCCCCGCCGTCGCGCTAATCATCACCGCCAACGGCGAAAAATACACCGCCGCGCCTGCCCCGAACGCCCCGCCAAACGCCGTCCTGCTCAACCACGAACCGCTGCGCGCCGCCGCCGCGCTCCCGCTCGAAACCGACTTCGTCGCGCAGTTCAACTCGTCTTTTTTCTACTTCCGAATCACTGCCGGTGGCGTGGGCTGGCGCGCGCGAATCGACATCAACAACTACTACGTTTTTTCCACCACCGGTGAGAACATCGGCACGTTCGCCGCGCCCGACCTGCTTGATTTCCTCTCGCGAAAAGGCGAACGCGCGCTCGTTGCGGAACATCTCGCGGTCGCACCGCTTGGCTCCGACGCCGGCATTCCTGCCCACCTTTTCCTGCGCGCTTTCCTCGGCGAGACGCCCTTCGCCTCCGACGCAAGCAGAGGCACGCATAACTCATTTGTTTCCAACGAGTTACCCCCCCCCCCCCCAGAATTTCGACGAATTCGGCGCGAACAACGCTTATTCCCCGCCGGCAGCGCACTCCGCGCAAACATCATCGCCTTCGGAGTTTGCCTCGCCGAACCCGCTCCCGCCGCCGTCCATCACCGGTGACGAATTTCTCTGCCCGACTTGCTGGCTGCGCTTCGGCGCCGAAGATGTTCTCTCGATAGCCGCCCACGACCACTTGCGCGGAGACCCGTTGCTTGGTCCCGACGCGCGGTTGCGCTTCATCCCGACGCATTTCAACGCCCGCAATCAGGCGCTCGACGCGATGGGCGTGCCCTGCACCGACATCGCCTGCCCGCACTGCCGGCGCAAACTTCCGCCGAGTTTTCTCGAACTGCCCAACCGCATCATCTCGCTCGTCGGCGCGCCTTCCGCCGGCAAGTCCTACTACCTCTGCGCGCTCATCAAAACGCTGCCGGCGGCACTCTACAAAAATTTTGCGCTCACGTTCCGCGACGGCGACCCGTCCGGCAACGCCTACCTCAACGCGATGAAGAACCAACTCTTCTCCGCGCGCTCGCCCTCACAGGCATACATCTCGAAGACCGACTTCGAGGGCGCGATGTATGAAAAGTTTCCGCGCCACGGAAAAACCGTCGCCCTGCCCCGCCCGTTCGTCTATGCGCTCGCGCCACTCGCCGACGCCGCACAGTCCGTCTCGCTCATTTTCTACGACAACGCCGGCGAACACTTTAACCCGAACATCAGCATCGAGGACTCGCCCGGCGCGCTCCACGTCGCCTCCTCCGCCGGCGTCCTTTTCCTGCTCGACCCGACATCGTCGCCGGCGTTCCGCGCCCGCCTCACCGACGGCACCGACCCGCAACTCGCCATCGCCTCCATTGACCAGCAGGACTCCATCCTCTCCGAAATGGCGGTGCGAATCCGGCTCATCGCCGGTCTCGACGCCCGCGCCCGCCTCGAAAAGCCACTCGCCCTCATCATCGGCAAATGCGACGTCTGGCGGCACCTGCTACCGGCAAGCAGCCCACTCGAAAACCCCGTGCGCACCGGCAGCGGCAGTAGCACCGGTGCCGGCGGTGGTGGTGCCGGCGGCACCGCCGGCGTCCTCGACCTCGACATCGTCGAGCGCAACTCCGAAACCATCCGCGATTTCCTGCTCGAAACCGACGCCGCAATCGTCGCCGCCGCCGAGTCCGTCTCCGCAAACATCCGCTACTTCGCCGTAAGCAGTTTCGACCACTCACCGGTGCCCATCCCCGACGGTCCCAACGCCGGCAAACTCGCCCCCGACCCCGTCCGCCTCCGCCCATTCCAAGTCGAAATCCCGCTCCTGTGGGTGCTCGCCCAAACCGACCCGAACCTCGTCCCAGTATGCAAGAACTAATCTTCACCTCCGTCCCGCGCGGCCTCGCGCCCGGCAGCAGCGGCTACTGCACCGTCGCGCGCACGCGCGGCATCCGCGAACGGCTCCTGCCGCTCATTGAGCGCGTCAGCGTCTATCGCCACCTCGAAGGTGCCGCCGGCGGCGGTGCCGGCGCGCCGCGCACCCCCGTCATCTACTCGCACCGCATACTCATCGTCGGCTCCGACCGCTACCACCTCCTCTCCCGAATCGTCGCCGCCGGCAACGACTACACCCACCGCAACAACTACCTCGCCCACCACCTCATTCTCGACGACCACGACCTCGCCGCCCTCTTCGCGGCCACCGGCGGCGGCACCAACGGCGCAAATTCTGTGCCTCCCGTTTATGGGCGGAGTGGTGCCGCCACCGCCACTCCCGCCGCCATCCTCGCCGCCTACCCTTGGCGCGACACCTACACCGAACCCAGATTCCTCGAAGAGCCACAACTCGCTCCCCTTCTCGCGCCTTCCGCCGGCACCGCCGCTACACCCGCTCCCCATTCCTCCGCGTGGTCCGCACTCGCCGGTAACCCCGCCTGCGCAGCCGCCCCGCTCACCCTCGCACCGAGCCAGCGCGCACGCTTCCTCATCAACGCCGGCAACGAACGCCTCCTCCTCGACGCCTACGGCGAGTCCCTTGCCCGACTCCCCCTCCACGCCGCATGGAGCACTACCTTCACCACCTTCCTCCAAACCACGGACAACCCCGCCGACTTCCATTGGCACGCCACTTGGCAAACTACCGGCGACGCCACCGGCACCGGCACCACAACCGCCGCCTCGCTCTCCCCCGAAGACCCCGCCGCCACCACCTTCGACCTCTCCCGCCCGGGGCAAGTCCCCGTCCCCGCCATTGCCTCCGCCACCGGCGCGCCCACACAGACCACTGACCAGCGGTCGCAGGAGACGAATTCCGGCACTACCGGCACGTCTGCTTCCCCCGCTGCCTCCACAGGGATTAGTGGCGTTGGCAAAGCGCACCGGCTCCCCGGCTCCGCCCAGCCGCAACTCCGTCCGCCGCCCTCCGACGGTCTTTACCGCTTCGGCACAACCGCCGGCACTACCCCGCCCCGCCGCAAAACCACCAAGCCCGCTTCCGACAACATCATCACCTACCTCACCGCCGGTCTCGCCACCGCCGCAGTCCTCGCACTGGGATTCTACTTTTTCTACGATAACTTCCTCTCCGACCCCGCCACCCCACCCACCCCCAGTCCCAACACCAACAACTCGCAATTAAACAGGGATCCCGCCAGAAAAGACACGCCTGCCTCCTCAGGCAGCGGCGGCGAAGCGTTGAAGAAGCAGTCACCTCCCCTCGTCCGCCCCCTCTCGCCTTCCAATTCCACTGTCACCGCACAACCGGTGCCGCCGCCAGCCCCCGAACCGCCAGCCCCGCCGCCGCTCGAATTCGATAAACTCCCGCCCGAACAAACTACCAAGAAAGAAGATGAGACCGTCTCTTTCACTGTCACCATAAAAAATGGCAAACCGCCCTACACCTACGAATGGCGGCGCGATGGCAATCTCGTCCACTCCACCCAAAAAACACCCTCAACCTCCGACACCTACAAATTCACAGCCACGCCTTCCACCGCAGGTCTATATTCCACCGCAGGTCTATACACCATCGTCGTCTCCGACGCCAGAGGAAAGAAAACTGAGAACGCAAAAACAAATATCACAGTCACCCCTGCAATTACATATCTGACAACATGGTCTGGAAACACTTTCATACTTCAAGACCAAAAATCGAGAGATGATTTTCGAAGATACAGAAACGCTACCCTTGCAATAGAGGGAAAAGAGGGAAAAGAGGGAAAAACGTTCGTCGCAAAATCAAATGGCGATCGTGCTGTAATTTGGAACTGGGGAAGCAACGACGAAATTTCGTATGGAACAGGACTCGCTAAACCGAATAGCTTTGGCTTCGAAATTACCACACAATCAATCACCCCCGGTAAACTTTGCGAACTCCGTTTCTCGATACAGGACGAACCCAAAACGCCCGACTTCTGCCTGCTCGTTCTTCCACAAGATACCCACCCCTCATTCCCCGAATACCATTGCGTTCAAAAAGGGGATATCTGGGAATTTCCCTATTCTAAAAAATCCAAAACTCTCTACAACATTCAAAACGCCGACGACAAAAAAATATTCGCGCGAATCTCAAACTTCACCGAAACGAAAAGAGGATATCTTCCTGATATCGAACTAAAAAAGTTCAACGAAGGCCCTCTTTATATTAACATCACGGCCGAAACAAAATCCATAAAAACAAGATTGAAAAATAACATCCCCGAAAACAGACGAAAACGCGATGAAACAATCCAGAATGATTTAGATGCGAAGATTTCTTCGGACCAAAAGATTCTAGACAACATTGATGCCCTGCCAGAAAATCTTCGTTCGGGAAAGGTCAAATGCGTGCTCTACGTAAAATGCAACGGGCAAGACCTGACCATCGGAAAAGTGAAATTCAGCCAAGAACAGCCCAAATCGCCAGCACCTCCCAAAGCACCCGCAAATCAAAAGAACAAACCCCAAAATAAACGCGAATAATCTTTTGGAAGAAAACATCTCACCATGCTCAATCCACGCAAAACAGTTGACCTCATCATTTCGACCCTGCGCCACAAGGAAAACCTTGGCGACCCGTTCGCCTTGCGTAGCATCGCCGAGGACTATGCAACCCTCTGCGCCGATGTGGTCGCCCGCCTCGACCAGTGTAAAACGCTTCTCGCTAACCGCGACGAGTTCGGCGCGTGGACGCTCCTCGCCACGCCACCCGAACTCTTCGAACTCATCGAAATCCTCGGCTTCGCCCAACTCGGCGAATGGCGCGAACTCTGCCTCAAAAACGCACTCCCCGTCGCCGCCGAGTTCGACGCCTACACCATCGAGAAACTCGAAAAACTCTACTCCTCGAAATACATCAAGAACATCTCGGAGAACCATTTTCTCTACGCCGCCTACCGCAGGGCAATGCGCCTCAAAAACGAGGACGACGCCTTCCGCTCCCTCAACGCAATCGTCCGCGCGAACCCGCACGACACCACCTCCCGAACCGCCTACCGCGCAATTGAGGACAAGCAGCAACGCAAACTCATCGCCAAACTGAAAGAGAAACTCGACGTCGTTACCGCAAACGAAACACCGGAAAACATCACCGCCGCCCTCGACGCCCTCGCGGAAATAGAACAAACGATTTGGCAAGACCCGCCGGTCTCGAAAACACTCGACGCTGGTCGTGCGCTCGCCGAAAAAGTCGAACTCGCGGAAGCACTCGAAACCGCTCGAAAATTCCTCGACAACGCAAATTCGCTCGCCGCCGACGGGCACCACATCGTCGCGGAAAGTTACCTCGTCGAATTCGACGCCCTCGCCAAGAAACACGCCTTTGTGCTCTCGCCTGCGGAACAGGCGAAACTGCAAACACTCCGCGAAACGCTCGCCAGTGCCGCCGCGCACCGCGCAAAGGTCGAAAAACAGCGAAAAGTTGTCGCCGCCCTCGAAACAGAACTCGCCCGCCAAGAATCACTCCTGTCCGTCCACACGCGAAAAATCCCCGTCCTCGAAAAAGACCAGACCACAGTCGTCCACCTCTGGAAAGAACTCGAAACGCTCGCCATACCCGTCACCGAGCAACTGCACAACCGCTACCAAAAGGTCATCGAGAACACCGACATCGAAATCTCCCGCAAGCGGCGCAACCGGGTTATCTCCATCGTCGCCGCCATTCTGCTCGGCATCAGTGCCACCGGTGCCGGCGCGTTCTACCTCTACGAGACAAACGAAATCACCAAACTCGCGCAGAAATGCGCCGAAGCACCAAAGAGCAACTCCGTGCCGGTCGCCGAAGGTATCCTCGCGCTCGCCGAAAAACATCCGCGCCGCGCCGCCACCGCAACTGTCGCCCCCGCACTCGCCCAACTGCGCGAATGGGTCGCACGGAACAAGCAACTCTTCGCGACCTACACCGCGCAAAAAACAACTGCCGGCGACGCCATTAACAAGGTCACGCCCGACGCCTCCTTCGAGGTCGTCTCCACCGCCGAAACCGCATTCTCCACCCTTGATGCTGCATTCAAGAAACTCGCCGCAAACTACCAAAAGAGCGAGGAATTACCCCTTGCCGATCTGCGAGTCGCTTGGGACGGAAAACGTGCCACTTGGGAAACCGAAATGCACAACCGTTTCGCCGCGAAAATCCAACACCACGAGCAACGAATCAACTACGCCAAAAAAGAATCCACCTACCTGAAATCCATTGAGAAAGACGGCGAAAAG
>JAISSQ010000114.1 GCA_031273045.1 Puniceicoccales bacterium | reverse complement strand
AAATTGCCGTCGGCGGCGTGTCCGAAAGTGGGCGTCGCGAGACCGGTGCGTGCGTGGATTTCGCGGGCGTAGCGAATGAGCGGCGCGTAGCCGGCGAGCGGCACGACGACGTCTTCGTTCAACTTCGCGTCGCCGAGTTGGAACATCGCCTGTGAGCACGTGCGCCGGACGTTCCAGAGCGCTTCCGCCTCGGCGGTGTCGGCGGTCTCGCGGAACGCCCGCGCGTTTTTTGCCGCCCAAGCACGGACGGCTGCGGCGTCCTCGCCGACGGCACCGGCGGACATGCCGTCCACCTCGACAAGGAGCACCGCCGGCGGCTTGTCAGCGGAAACAGTTCGACCGCGTTCGACTGCAATCGAACCTAATCGAACGCGGTCGAGATTTTTTTCGAAGTTGACAGTGCCGGCGGCGGCTACACCCTCGCCTCCCGCAATTGCGCAGTGAAGGCACTGTTGGACGTCAACCGAATTAGCCGGGGCAACGCTATCCAACAGTGCCTTCGCATTTTCTTTATCCGCCGGCGACAACTCCGCGCCAATGCCGTCTAAGAAAACATCCATCTTGCCTGCGTCGCGCCAGAGAGTTCGCCCCTGCTCCACCCAATGCAGAATGCGAAACTTGTGCTCTTTGGGATGTATGCTGCGAATATCGGTGACGACGTTGGTTCCGTGTTTTCCTGCGATGTCAACAACAGCAACCAACACTCTGCCATCTGGCATCTGTGCGTCGAGCAGTGCGACTCTGTGAGAAGACGGGGCGTCTTCGTTATCCGAAGTAAAAATCGCCTGCGGCGCGGAAAGTTGCGCTTTGATGCCTGCAACGACTTCTGACGGGATGTGATGCTTGCTGCCCATTGCCTTGTTTAGCACGGATTGAAAAACAAGCAGATGACCGCTCGCACCGACTTGCTTAAACGCTGCCGGCACTTCTCCGAGGTCGAGGACGCAATTGGTCGAAAGTTTTCCGGCAAGGAACTGAGTAATACCTGATTCAAATGGAATGATTGGCGGCGCAGGGACGCGCTTACAGCGAGAAGGTGACAACTCCCCAAACACCTTCCGGCCGTTGCGGCGTTCGGCGCAGCCGACGGTTAGGGCGTCCATGAATTCGAGGACGGAGGGCGTGATGTGGGCGGCGAGCAGGGCGGTGGCGGCGGCGAGGGCGGCCTCGTCGTCGTCGAACGCGAGCAGGAAGGTGTGGCGGAATTTCGGGCGCGGGACGAGGCGCAGCACGGCGCGGGTGATGACGAAGAGCAGTCCCTCGCTGCCGATGATGAGGTCTTTCATGTTCAGACCGCTGACGTATTTGCGCACCGCGCCGCCCCAACGCGCGAACTCGCCTGTCGGCAGGAACCCTTCGAGGGCGAGGACGTAGTCGCGGCAGACGCCGTATTTGGCGGCGCGCAGACCGCCGGCGTTCGTGGCGATGTTGCCGCCGATGGTGCAGTATTTCACGGACGACGGGTCGGGCGGATAGAACAGCCCGCAGGCGGCGGCGGCGGCGTCAACATCGCCGGTGAGCGCGCCGGGCTGGACGCGCGCGAGTGAGGCGGCGGCGTCAATCTCGATGTTCGTCCAATGCGCGAGCGAGAGCACCCAGCCGCCGTTGAGCGGCGCGGCGGCGCCGGCGCAACCGCTGCCGGCACCGCGCACGGTCACCGGTATGTCGCGCGCGTTTGCGAGACGGAGCGTGGCGGCGATGTCCGCCTCGTTGCGCGGGACGACGACGGCGTCTGGCAGGAACGAGAAACGCGCGTTGTCGAACGAAGCGGCGAAGCGGCTGGCGTCGTCTGTTCGCACCTGTTCGGAGCCGATGAGCGCGGCGAGTTCGGCGGTGGCGGCGGCGGCGGCGGCGCGCGCGTTTCGCGGAGTGCTGCCGGTGCTGCCGGCGGCGGTGTCTTGCTGCATGGTGCGGCAACTTACGCGCCACCGGCGGCGGCGTCCAAACCATTCCCGAAACGCGCGGCGCGGGTGCGTTGCTTGGGCACGTCCGCCGCCGAAATCGCCGCCGCCGCCGTCTCTGAAAATTCCCGTTGCCCTTGCCGGCGGTGCCGGCAACCTGCCGCGCCACTTATGGCTCTCGCTAAAAAATCCTCTCCCAAACCCGCACCCAAATCCGCCGCGCCCGCCGCCGCAAAGCGCCCCGTCTCCTCGAAGGACGCCCTCGAACAAAAGGTCTTCGCCGCGCTCGACGCCTTCCAAATCGAAACCCCGTCGTGGGGCTACGCCGACACCGGCACGCGCTTCGGAAAGTTCTTCCAAGACGCCGCCGCGATTGACCTCAACGACAAACTCGCCGACGCCGGTCAAGTCCACCGCCTCACCGGTGCCTGCCCCAGCGTCGCCGTCCACGTCCTGTGGGACTTCAAACCGGGCGAGGACCCGAAGGCCGTCGCTGCCCTCGCCGCGAAGCACGGCGTCAAAATCGGCGCCATCAACCCGAACCTTTTCCAAGACCAAATCTACAAATACGGCTCGTTCGCGAACGCCGACCCCGCCGCCCGCGCCGCCGCGCTCGAACACACGCTCTACTCCATTGACCTCGGCAAGAAACTCGGCTCGCGAATCGTCTCGATGTGGTTCGCCGACGGCGTGAATTATCCCGGTCAGGCGAGCGTCCGCGCCCGCAAGAAGCGCGTCGAGGAAGGCCTCATCGCGGCGCACAAACGCCTCGGTCCCGACCAACTGCTGCTCATCGAATACAAGCCCTTCGAGCCGGCGTTCTACGCGACCGACATCGCCGACTGGGGAATGTCCTACCTCTACTCGAAAAAGGCCGGCAAAAAGGCGCGTGTGCTCGTTGACACCGGACACCACTACACCGCGCAGAACATCGAGCAAATCGTCGCGTGGCTGCTCGACGAAGGAATGCTCGGCGGCTTCCACTTCAACGACCGCCGCTACGCCGACGACGACCTCACCCTCGGCTCAATCGACCCTTATCAGGCGTTCCGCATCTTCCACGAAATCCACCACCACGCCTTCGACAACGGCGGCAAATACGCCGACATCGCCTACATGATTGACCAGTCGCACAACGACAAATCGAAGATTGAGGCCACCATTCAGACCGTCGTCACCGCGCAGGAACTCTACGCCAAGGCCGCGCTCGTTGACCACAAGGCGCTCGCCGCGTTGCAAGACAAGAACGCCCAACTCGACGCCGAGGAACTCTTGAAAAGCGCGTTCTTCACGGACGTCCGCCCCGCGCTCCGCGCTTGGCGCAAATCGAAAGGACTTCCGCTCGACCCGCTCGCCGCGCACCGCGCCAGTGGCTACGAAGTCGCCGCCGGCAAGGAACGCGCCGCCCGGCGCAAGGAACTCGGCATCGTCCAAGGCGGCTCGTATGCGTGAGCGCGCGGCGCGCGTTTGACAGTGCCGGTGCCGCCGCTACGGTCGCCGCACGCCATGACAAATTCCGCCCCCGCAGCCGCCGCCGCCGAAAAGGAAAAACTCTCCGCCAACGAAATCCTCAAAGCCGAAAGCAACGGGCTCGCGGGGACGATTGCCCGAACGCTCGCCGACCCGGACGCCGAAAAATTCGACGCCGGCGACGAGCAACTCATCAAGTTCCACGGGCTCTACCAGCAGACCGACCGCGACCGCCGCGACGGTCCCCGCCGGCACTCCGTCATGGTGCGCACGCGCCAGACCGGTGGCGTCGTCACCGCCGAACAATACCTGCTCTACGACGACCTCGCCTCGCGCTTCGGCAACGGAACGCTGCGCCTCACAACGCGCCAGACCGTCCAAATCCACGGCGTCGTCCTCGGCAACCTGCGCGAGACCGTCCGCGCCATCAACGAGGCGTTGAGCACAACGCTCGCCACCGCCGGCGACGTTAACCGCAACGTCATCGCCCCGCCGGAACCGCGCGGCGGAGCCGTCCGCGAGCAACTTCGCGCCGACGCTTTTACGGTCACGAAGGCGCTCCTGCCGAACGCCACCGCCTACCACGAAATCTGGCTCGACCGGCGGAAAATCAGCGAGGGTCCCTACGCGCCGGACTACGGCGCGCCGGACATCTACGGTCCTGCAATGCTGCCGCGAAAATTCAAAATCGCCTTCGCAATCCCGCCACGAAACGACACCGACCTCTTCACGAACGACCTCGGCTTCGTCGCCGTCACCACCGGTGCCCCGAAACCAAAGAGACGAACCAAGAAGGCGGCGGCGAAGGCGGAAACGAAACCGGCGACGGAGGTGCTCGCCGGCTACGACGTTTACGCCGGCGGCGGCCTCGGAATGACGCACGGCAACGCCGCAACCTTCCCGCGCCTCGCCGACTACTGCGGGCGAATCAGGCGCGCCGACGCCGTCGCCGTCGCCCGCGCCGCCGTCGAAATCCACCGCGATTTCGGCGACCGCGCGAACCGCCGCCACGCGCGCCTCAAATACCTCATCGACGAGCGCGGCATCACGTGGTTCGTCGCCGAACTGGAAGCCCGCTCCGGCGTCAAATTCGCGCGCGACGCGACGCCGGAATCCTTCGCCACCACCGGTGACAACTTCGGCTGGCACCTGCAGCCGGGCGGCGCGGACAGTGCCAGCCCGCGCTACTTCCTCACGCTTCCGGTCGCGTCCGGTCGCATTGCCGACACCACCGGCAGCGCGCTCAAAACGGCATTGCGCAAGGTCGTCGAGAAGTGGCGCCCCGCGATTTTTCTGACCCCCTCGCAAAACATCATCCTTGCGAATCTGCCGCACCGCGCCCGCACCGAGGCCGGCGTGATTTTCCTCCGGCACGGCGTGAAACTCGCCGGAGCCGGCACCGGTGGCGACGCCGCTACCATCGCCCGCGCCGCCGCCAACACCCCTGCCACCGGTGCCACCGGTGCCGGCGCGCCCTCGCCCACGCGCCTCGCCGCGCTCGCCTGCCCCGCGTTGCCGACGTGCCCGCTCGCCATCACCGAGGCGGAGCGCGCCCTGCCGGAAATCCTCGACGCGCTTGAGGCGGAACTCGCCGCGCTCGGGCTTGCCGGCGAGAAAATCAACGTCCGCATCACCGGCTGCCCGAACGGCTGCGCCCGCCCCTACACGGCGGAAATCGCGTTCATCGGGCGCGGCGCGAACAAATACAACATCCACCTCGGCGCCACCCCCGCCGGCACCGCGCTCAACGCGCTCTGGCGCGAAGCCGTCCCGCTCGCCGAACTCGTTCCGACGCTCCGCCCCGTCCTGCGCGATTTCGCCGCCCGCCGCCGCCCCGCCGAACCCTTCGGCGTCTTCGCCGCACGGACACTTTTTGAAGGCGTGGTTTGAAGAACCGCCGGCGCCGGGGGTCGTCACTCTCCGCAGCAGCAGGCGCACTTGGCGACCCAGTGACCGGGTTCGACTTCCGTGAGCACCGGCGGGTTCTCAATCGAAAGCGGGTAAAGCGGATGCCCGACCCGATGCCCGAACGCGCAACCGGGCGGCGGGTCGAGCGGCGAAGGGACGTCGCCCGGAATGAGCACGCGCTGTCCGCGCGCCGACGGGTCAATGCGCGGAATCGCCGAGATGAGCGCCCGCGTGTAGGCGTGCAGCGGACGCGAGAACACCGCCTCCGCCGGTCCGTGCTCCACGATTTTGCCCAGATACATGATGGCGATGCGGTCGCTCACGTGCTTCACGACGGCGAGGTCGTGCGCCACGAACACGTAGGCGAGGCCGCGCGCGCGTTGCAACTCCATCAAGAGGTTGAGCACCTGCCCCTGAATCGAAACGTCGAGTGCCGACACCGGCTCGTCGCAAATCACGAGGCGCGGGTTGAGCGCGATGGCGCGCGCGATGCCCACGCGCTGCCGCTGCCCGCCGGAAAACTCGAACGGAAAGCGCGACGCCGCGTCCGCCGGCAGCCCGACTTGCGCGAGCAGTTCGCGCACACGCTCGCGCCGCTCCCGACGCGAGCCACCGGCGCGATGCACGATGAACGGCTCCTCCAAAATCTCGCCCACGGTGTGCCGCTGGTTGAGCGACTCGGCGGGGTCCTGAAAAATCATCTGCAAGTGCCGCCGCCACGGAAGCCGCCGCCGGCGCGAGAGCGCGGACACCTCCGTGCCGTCCAAAAACACACCGCCGGCAGTCGGCCGGTAAAGCCCCGCGATGGTCTTGCCCAACGTTGACTTGCCGCAACCGGACTCGCCCACGAGGCCGAGCGTCTCGCCCTCGCGCACGGTCAGCGACACGCCGTCCACGGCGCGGCACCACTGGCGGCGCCCGCCGAACAAGCCGCCGCCGGCGGGAAAGTGCGTCTTCAAACCGCGCACGTCGAGTAGCGGCGGCACCGGCGGCGGCGCGGCGGCGGCGTCCATCACGCGGCACTCCTTCCCCACGAGAGCAACAGGGCGCGGACGGCTTCGGCACCACCGGCGGCGGCAAGGGCGTCAATGGCACCGGCGCGCGCGACACCGCGCAGCAGACCGGCGACTTCGCGCAGGTAGGCGTCGCGGCGCGAGTCGGGCACGACATACATGACGACGAGGCGGACGGGTTCGCCGTCGGGCGGCGAGCAGCCGTCGAGACCGGCGCGGCACCAACCGGCGGCGGCGAGGATTTCGCCTTCGCCCGGTGCGCGCAGGTGCGGGAGCGCCAGTCCCTGACCGAGTTCGGTGCAGCATTCCGCCTCGCGCGCGAGGACGCTGCCGGTGCCGGCGGGCGGCGGCGGCAACGCGGCTTCGAGCGCGGCGAGGGCGTCGTGTTTCCGCGTGCCGTCGGGGAAGACGATGAGGCGTCCGGCTTCGATTGCTGCGAGGAAGTGCTGCATGGCGGCGGCGTTGATGGTGGCGCGGCGGCGGCGCGTGTCGCGGTGTGGCGGCGGTGCCGGTGACGGGCGCGGAGCGGGCGGACGGCGGTGCTGCCGGCGCTATTTCCGGCCGACGACCGGCGTGATGACCATGTTCCGGTAACTCACGTTCGTGTGGTCGCCTTGAAGATAAATCGGGCCGGGCTTCGATTCGTCGTTCGACATCGCGCCGCCGGTGACGCCCAGACAGGGCTGGTTGTCGATAATTTTGACGCCGTTGAGCGTCACGCTCACGTGCCGGTCAACGAGCAGGATATCGACGGTTTGCCATTCGCCGGCGGGCTTCTCCGCTTTCTGCGACGGCGTGATGCGTCCGTAGAGCGCGCCCATGTGCAGGTTGCCCAGCGGTTGCGCGAACGAGTCCTCCATCTGAATTTCGTAGATGCCGCGCAGGTAAAT
>JAISSQ010000109.1 GCA_031273045.1 Puniceicoccales bacterium | reverse complement strand
GACCACGTCCGCAACTTCCTTGCCTGCGTGAAATCGCGCCGCGAACCCGTCGGCAACGCCCGCCTCACGCACCGTTCAATGAGCACCGTCCACTGCGCCAACATCGCGCAATGGCTCGGTCGCGACCTCACGTGGGACCCCGTGAAAGAAGAATTCATCAACGACCCCGAAGCGAACCGCCTGCGCTCCCGCGCCTCCCGCGAGGGCTGGCAAATCGTGTAAGACGGCACCACCGGTGGCGGCGCGCCAGCCCCGTAGGGGCGACATAGCATAGGCAGGGGCGTCAGCCCCTGTTTTCGTTTCCTCCTCCTAACCACAATGCGAACCGCGAAGCGGTGGCATAAAAAACCGAGGGCACATGCCCTCGTTACTGTATGCCACCGCTTCGCGGTTCTCGGTTTGTTTGCGCTATTACAGGGGTTCCGTCGCTTCGCGACTTCACCCCTGTCTATGCTATGCCGCCCCTTCGGGGCTGGGCGGCGTAGCCGCCTTGCTTTTTTGAAATGGCGGCTACGCCGCATCTCTGCCGAGCCGACTTGAAAGTCGGCGCTCCCAGTGTCGGCGCTCCCAGTGTCGGCGCTCCATGCGTGTAGCGGCACTTCAAAAAAAACCGGCGGCGTTTTTCGCGCCGCCGGTGGTGTAATTCCCGCTTGTCGCAGGAATTCCCGCTTATCGCAGGTAGAGCAGTTCTTGGTAGGACGGCAGCGGCCAGAGGTCGTCGGCGACGAGTTCTTCGAGCGAGTCGGCGATTTCGCGCACCTTGTCCATCGCGGGGATAACTTTGGTGTAGCCGAATTCGGCGTTCTTCTTCGCGTTCGCGCCGGCTTTGAGGATTTCGCGCTGCGTGTCGAGGTCTTCGAGCGCGGGCACGAGGGCGGTGGCGAGGGAGGTGACTTTTTCGAGGATGGCGCCGTCAAGACCGGCGGCTTTCAACTCGGTGATGTAGCGGACCGCCGCGGGATAGATTTGGGTGCGGCCGATTTCGAGGGTCAGTTTGCTCTCGCTGCGGATGCTGTGGACGTAGGACTCGTAGGAGAGTTCCTCGCGGCTTTCGAGTTCCTCCTTGGAGAGGACGCCTTGGCGCTTGAATGCGTCAACGGTGCTCTTGGCGGTGACTTGCGGGAGCGATTCCGGCGTGCCTTTGAGGTTGAGCAGTCCGCGCTTGGCGGCCTCTTCCTGCCAGTCGTCGCCGTAGCCGTTGCCGTTGAAGATGATGCGACCGTGCTTTGCGAGCAGTTCCTTGAAGAGTTTCTGCAACGCCGGTTCGAGTTTCTTCGGGTCGCCTTTGGTCTCCTTGTCGAGGAATTCGGCGATGAACTGGATGCTGTCGGCGACGATGGTGTTCAGGAGGAAGAGCGGGCCGGCGATGCTGAACGCGCTGCCGACGGCGCGGAACTCGAACTTGTTGCCGGTGAACGCGAAGGGCGAGGTGCGGTTGCGGTCGCCGGCGTCGCGCAGAATTTCGGGGAGGGTCGGGACGTTCGGGTCGAAGATGCCGCCTTTTTTCGAGGTGGTCGCCTTGCCGCTCGCCTTGAGTTGGTCGAAGACGCCGCCGAGTTGCTCGCCGAGGTAAATCGAGATGATTGCCGGCGGGGCTTCGTTGGCGCCGAGGCGGTGGTCGTTGCCGGCGCTGGCGACAAACGCGCGCAGGACGCCTTGGTGGATGTCAACCGCGCGGATGACGGCGGCGGCGAACGTCAGGAACTGCAGGTTCTTGTGCGGCTCCTCGCCCGGGTCGAGCAGGTTGCCGACTTTCGGGCTGCCGAGCGACCAGTTGAGGTGCTTGCCGCTGCCGTTGACGCCGGCGAAGGGCTTCTCAGCGAGCAACGCGACGAGACCGTATTTGCGGGCAATCTTCTTCAACAGAATCATCACCAACTGCTGGTGGTCGTGCGCGACGTTCGCGGTTTCAAAAATCGGGGCGACCTCGTATTGACCGGGCGCGACCTCGTTGTGGCGGGTCTTGAGCGGGATGCCGAGTTTGAACGCCTCGTGCTCGACTTCGGACATGAACGCGAGCACGCGGTCGGGAATCGTGCCGAAGTATTGGTCTTCGAACTCCTGCCCGCGCGCGGGCTTGGCGCCGAACACCGTGCGGCCGCACGTGTAGAGGTCGGGGCGCAGGTGGTAGAGCCGCGAGTCAACGAGGAAGTATTCCTGTTCGGGACCGGCGGTGGCGGCGAGGAAGCCCGGGTCGGTCACGCCGAAGTATTTCAACAGGCGCGCGGCCTGCTTGTGCAGCGACTGCATGGACTTCAACAGCGGCGTCTTCTTGTCGAGCGCCTCTTTCTTCCACGACACGAACGCGGTCGGAATGCACAGCGTGGCGCCGTTGACGCCCTCGATGATGTAGGCGGGCGAGGTCACGTCCCAGATGGTGTAGCCGCGCGCCTCGAACGTCGCGCGCAGACCGCCCGACGGGAACGACGACGCGTCCGGCTCGCCCTGCACCAGCGCCTTGCCGGTGAACACGGCGAGCGTCTTGCTGCCCTGCGGCTCGTAGAACGAGTCGTGCTTCTCGGCGGTCAGGCCGGTCAGCGGATAGAACACGTGCGCGTAGTGCGTCGCGCCCTTCGCGATGGCCCAGTCCTTCATCGCGGAGGCGACCACGTCGGCGACGGTCTCGTCGAGTTCGCCGCCGTTTTCGATGACGTTTTTGAGGGATTTGAAGACGGACTTCGGGAGCGTCTTCTGGATTTTGTCCAGCGAGAAGACGTTGCTTCCGTAGATGTCCTCGACCGTTTCCTTCGTGGGGTCGAAGGAGACGGGCGGAGTTGTGAGGGAGGCGATTCCCTCAATTGCGTTTCGCCGAGATGCGTTGCCGCTCATATAGGTGTTGTTGGAGTGAGTTTGGTGTGAGTGAGGAGTTGCTGATGTTTGCGAGTGAAAGCCGCAAGGGAAGCGGCTTTTTTATCGTCGGCGTAAGCAAAGCAGAGAACGTGCCAATGTGCCAAAAACGGCGAAATTCGCCCGAAAAACGCCCTGCCGGCGGCGGCACTGTCGAAAAATCGCCACCGGTGGTGCTCAAAAACGCTCCGCGCTGTCGAAATTTCGACAGCAGCCAAACGCCGACGAGCACCGCTGCGTCCGCCGCCGGTCGCCGCCGGTGAACCGCGTCCGCTGTCACCGGCAGTGCTGCCGCCGCGCCCCGAAACGCGCTTGCCCGCGCTTCGCCGGCGACGTGTCTTCGCGCAAAACCGCACGGAAGAAAAACCATGAGCGAGAAAACGAAAATCACCACCAAGGACATCCGCCGCGCCAAGGGTGCGCGCCGCCTCGTCTGGCTCACCGCCTACGACACCGTCACCGCCCGCCTCGCCGTCGCCGGCGGCGCGGACGCGCTCCTCGTCGGCGACTCCCTCGGCAACACCATTCTCGGACTCGAAAACTCGGTGCCGGTGACGCTCGAAATGATGCTCCACCACACCGCCGCCGTCGCCCGCGCCAAGCCCGCCGCCCTGCTCATCGCCGACGTGCCCTTCGCCATCGCCCACTACTCCTTCGACCGCGTTCTCGACGCCTGCGCCCAACTCATGCGCGCCGGCGCCGAAGCCGTCAAAATCGAAGGCGGCACGGACATGGCGCCGGTCATCGCCCGCCTCGTCGCCGCCGGCGTCCCCGTCTGCGGTCACGTCGGTCTTCAGCCCCAGCAGGTCTTCCGCCTCGGCGGCTACAAGAAATTCGGCGCCAGCGCGGACGAGGCGGAGCAAGTGCGCGCCGACGCCCTCGCCGTCGCCGAAGCCGGCGCGTTCGCGATCGTCGGCGAAATGCTCGCGCCGGCAACCGCCGCCGCCGTTCGCGACGCGCTGCCGGTGCCCCTTATCGGCATCGGCAGCGGCGCGGACTGCGACGGGCAAATCCTCGTCATCCACGACCTGCTCGGACTGACCGAGAACCCGCCGCCGTTCGCCAAACCGCGCGCGCGTCTCGCCGACGCCGCCGTCGCCGCTATCGCCGGATGGGCGGCGGAGGTCCGCGGCTGACGCGGGCGCGCGAGGCACCGCCGGTGGCGGGAAATTCCATGTCGCGCCGGCGGGGCAGGGGGCGTAGCGTCCCCGTGCCTATGTCCGCCGCGTCCGAAAAATCCGAACCGTCCATTCAATCCGAAAAATGCGCCGCCGCCGGCACTGTGGCGTCAACCGGCGGTGCCGCTTCCGCCGGTGTTTCCGGTGACGCCCTTGCGACCACCGGTGCCGCCACCGGTGACGTTTTCGTGCCCGCCGCAATTCCGCCGCCGCCGCCGGAGAGCGCGCCGGTCGAGGTGCGCGACGCCTATTGGCGGGCGCATGTGTATTGCGCCGACCGCGAGCCGCAACTGACGTGGCGCGCGGCGTTCTTCGGCAGTTTCATCGGCATTCTCGCCTGCGCGTCGGCGTTCTACACGACGCTCAAAATCGGCTGGGGTTTTTGCGTGAACGTCACCGCGTGCATCATCGCGTTCGTCGTCTTCAACGCGCTGCGCAACGCGACGAGCGGGCGCGTCAAACCGATGGGCATTCTCGAAAACGGCGCGATGTCGTCCATCGCCAACATCACCGGTTTGACGCCGTCGCACACGGCGGTCGGCGTCTTCGGCGGTCTGCTGCTGCTGGGGACGACGGAGGGCTGCATCGTGAACGGGCAGGTGCCGTGGTATTACATGATGCTGACGATGTTTTTCTCGGCGTTGCTGGGCACGCTCATCGCGATTCCGTTGAAGCGTTCGGTCGTCAACAACGAGGGGCTGAAATTTCCCAGCAGCATCGCGTTGGCGGAGACGATGCGCACGCTCTACGCCAACGGCGGCGAGGCGGTCGCGAAGGGGCGGTGCCTGTTCCTCGGCATCGGTTGCGGCGCGGTGCTGGGCGTGTGGCGGACGTTGCCGGAGTTGACCGGCGCAATCAAAAAAGTCATCGGCTTGGAGTGGCTCGACACGTTTGCGACGCGCGTGGCGTTGCCGGAGTTGGTCGAGTTCAAGGGACCGCTCAACCCGCTCAACTGGTGGGCGCTGCCCGGACGGCCGGTGCAATACGGGTTCGAGGTTTCGCTGCTGCTGCTGGGCGCGGGCATGATTGTCGGACTGCGCGTGTCGCTCTCAATGCTCGGCGCGGCGCTGCTGCTGAACTTCGTGCTGCTGCCGGTGCTCGTGCAGCAAGACCTCGCGAACGGCGCCGCGCTGCCCGCCGCCGCCGGCTTTTGCGGCGCACACCTCAACGAACTCGCGGCGTTCAGCGACAACGCCGGCGAACTCGTCTCCGGCTACATTCCAAATCTGCTCAACGGCACCGACGCCGTTTACTCCGCCGAAAGCGGCGGGCCGGTTTACAAAATCTACAAATGGTCGCTGTGGCTCGGCACCGCGATTTTGGTGACATCCGCGCTGACCTCGCTCGCGTTGCAATGGCGAATGCTCGCGCGCGCCGTCAGCGGATTTTTCCGTCAGCGGAAAACTGCCGCCGGCGGTGCCGGTGCCGGCAAAACCGAGAAGCCCGATGTTCTCGCCGACCTCGAAGTCCCGCTGCGCTGGTGCCTGTGGGGAACCGCCGGCTGCGCCGTCTGCCTCGTGCTGACGCTCTGGTCGGCGTTCAACGTCGCGCCGCTGCTCGGCCTCTTCGCCGTCGCACTCTCGTTCCTGACCGGACTGATTTGCACGCGCAGCAGCGGCGAGTGCGACGTCAACCCCGTCGGCGCGATGGGCAAGGTCTCGCAGTTGCTCTACTCCGTGCTGCCCGGCGCGCGCGGCAACACCCAAATCAACCTCACCACCGCCGGCATCACCGCCACCGCCGGCGCCAGTGCCGCCGACCTCGTTTGCGACATGAAATTCGGCTACCTGCTCGGCATGAACCCGCGCAAACAATTCTGGTCGCAAATCGTCGGCGTGTTCGCCGGCACCCTCGTCGCCGTCCCCGTATGGCTGCTGCTCGTCCCCGACGCCGAACGCCTCCAATCCTACAACCCGCCCACGGCGCTGATGTGGATGGCGGTGTCGAAGTTCCTCACGGACGCGAACCAACACCTGCCGGCGAGCGTTAAAATCGCGATGTGCGTCGGCGCCGCCGTCGGCATTTTGCTGCCCCTGACCGAGCAGTTTGTCGGCCGCATCGCCCCCCGCGCCCGCGTGTTTGTGCCGTCGGCAATGGGCGTCGGACTGGCGTTTGTGTTGCCGACGAACATCCCGAACTCGCTCGCGTTCGCGATTGGCTCCGTCGCGATGTGGCTTTGGCAACGCCGCGCCCCCG
>JAISSQ010000168.1 GCA_031273045.1 Puniceicoccales bacterium | reverse complement strand
CGCGAAGAAGGGCGCGCTGGGCACGGTGGACAGCACCACCTACGCCTCGAACGTCGTCACCGTGAACAGCACGGGCACGACCGGGCGCGTCGGCATCATCGCCGACAACACCACCGCCGCCGGCACCGCCGGCAACACGACCGACATCACGCTCGACAACAAGATTGTGTCCGACGGCGCGACCGCGAGCGGCTACCGCGTCCTGCGCATCTCGAACGGCGAGAGCGAATACTTCTTCGGCAGCGGCGACCCGATGACCTTCACGCTGACCGGCGGCATCTACGCCGGCGACACCTCCGGCGCCGCCGAAACCGCCCTGCAACTCTTCGGCGGCTCGAAGGGGGGTCTCGTGTTCGCCGCGAACAGCGTCACCGGCAACACCACCGCTTACGCCGCCAGCGCGAACGGCAACCACACGTTCTTCGGCTTCGTCGCCGGCAACGTGTTCTTCAACGCGACGGTCTCGAACCCGAACGGCTTCTTCGCCGCGACCGAGTTGCAGACCGGCACCGGCAGCACGTTCTCGCGCTCGCTCGTCCAGTTCTCGAACGCCGTCGCCGCCACGCACCAAATCGGTCAAGTGCAGCAGATTATCGGCACGAACTTCCGCCTCGCCGGCGCGACGGTCGAAATCAACACGGGCGGCCAAGGCGCGCAGTTCGGGCGCACCGACGGTGTTCTCTCGAACAACTACGCCACCTCGCTCACCGGCGCCGGCACGCTCAACGCCAGCAGCACCGCCCACGGCTTCACCTTCACCGGCTCCGCCGCCGACACCGCGAACGCCTCGCTCATCGTCTCGCCCGACAGCGGCGTTGACCTGACCTCGCTCGCCGGCGGCACCACGCCGAACGTCGCCGCAATCGCGCAGAAGGCCTACGACGACTACCTCGCCTCGAACGCCGGCGACTACGCCGGTGCCCGCGCCGCGCGCGACGCCGTCCTCACCGGCACGCTCAACATCAACGCGAACGTCAAGTTCGAGTCCGTCCGCTTTGAAGCCGACCTGCTCGACGCCGCCACCGGCGGCTACGTCTGGGGCGGCTCGAACGGCTCCGCGCCCGACTACCTCAACCTCGGCACCGGCACCGGCAGCACCGACGCGCTCTGGGACAAGGTGGTCGTCGACAACGTCGCCGGCACCTCCACCCCCGGCGTCGTCACCTTCGACTGGGGGACGCACTTCGCCCTGAACGTGGACAACTGGACTGCCACCCGCGACGAGCCGCACCAATACCTGCTGCTCGACACCAAAGCCGAAATCCAGACCACCAACAACACCGAGACCACGCTCTGGAAGGACGTCCGCGTTGACGCCGACGGCGAGACCGCGAACGCCGGTGGCCTCGTGGACATCTGGTTCGACACCGAGCACAACGCCGAACTGCGCATCCTCTCGCCCGAACTGGGAATCCTTACGCACACCGTTGACGGCACCACGCCCGCCGCGCGCCAAGCCGCCTACCTCGCCGTCACCGACGACAGCACGACCATTCGCGGCGCGAACATCGCGGTCATCCTCACCTCGCGCAACTACGTCCTCGACTGGACGAACGCCGGCAACGACCCCGCCGCCGGCAACGGTCTCTTCACCGGCACCGACAACTTTGAAATCCACAACGACGGCGGCGCCTACGACGGCGTTGCCGCCACCTTCCAGCAGGGCGACGTCCTCCACTTCGGACTGCACGACACCGACAACGCCCGCCCGACCGAGAAGTCGTTCCTCTTCACCGGCGCCAACACCATCACCGTCGCCGGCGCGAACACCGTCGGCGCGGTCACCGTCTTCGGCGGCACCTACACCTTCAACGCCGGCACCGCCGGCTCGCTGACCGCCGACATCGCCCCGCGCGCCGCGAACTACGAAATCCGCAAAGACCTCACCGGCGTCCTGACCATCGGCACCGTCGGCGGCAGCGACGTCACCGCCGACGCCGGCAAGCCGGTCGCGGCGAACGTCACCTTCAACCTGCCCGTCGAGTTCGTCGGCTACATCGCCGCCGACGGCGCGAAGGCGACCTTCACCGAGAGCATCTACCTCGCCTCGCTGTTCAAGTCCGGCGGCGTCGCGGGCTACGCCGGCGTCCCCTCGTCCGAATCCACCGCCAGCCGCACCAACAAGGGCGTGACCGTCGAACTCGGCGCCGAAATCGTCTTCGCCGGCAACTGGCGGATTGATGCCGACACCGCCTCGCTGCTGCTCATCGGCACGGAGACCAACGCGACCGCCGGCACCGTCGGCACCCGCGCCACGCTGACCTTCCTCACCACCGGCGCCACCGCCGGCAACACCGTCGGCGACATCGGCTCGGTCGGCTACTCGACCTACCCGCTCAACGACATCGTCGTCGGCAACGCGCTCTTCCGCGCGGCGAGCACAATCGTCCCGACCGGCACCGCCGGCGCGTCCACCGGCAACGGCGCCATCACGTTCTTCGACGCGGTGAACAGCACCGTCGCCGCCGCCACCGCCGCCGCATCCGCGCTCGTCATCGGCGACAAGGACCACACCGGCGACTTCATCTTCAAGAACGACGTCACGCTCGGCTCGCTGACGCTCGACGGCGCGAAGAGCGTCACCTTCACGCCGAACACCGCCGCGAACGGCGGCACGGTCTATCCGACCCTCTCGGTGAACGCCGCCACCATCAACACCGGCGCGCTCTTCCTCGACGCCGGCACGACCTACGCCGCCGCCGGCTTCAACGCCGGTATCACCACCGCGACGCTCGACATCGGCAGCGCGTCCGGCACCGCCGCCGCCGGCACCTTCCGCCTCACCACCCAGACCGCCCTCACCGCCACCGGCGGCGTCACCGGCATCACCATCACGCTCGACAAGGGCGCGTTCGAGGTCATCCAGAGCGGCGCCGTCATCACCGGTAACCTCGGCAGCGCGGTCGGTATCCGCTTCTCCGAAAAAGGCGGCGCCATCCGCGCCGAGACCGGCGTCACCGCCACCGTCTCCGGCGTCATCAGCGACGCCGACCTCGCCTCCGACGGCACGACCACCCTCGGTCTGCTGACCATCGGCGCGCCGACCTACACGAACCACGACCTCGCCGCCGTCGCCGCCGGCTTCAACGGCAAAATCATCTTCTCCGCCGACAACACGTTCCAAGGCGACTTGCTCATCGCGGCGGACAGCACCGGCAACGGCGGCGCCGGCGCGACCCTCCAAATCGGCAACGAGCCGAACAAGCAGGGTTCGCTCGGATACAACGCCGGCGTCCGCACCTACACCGGCGCCATCACCATCGGGGACGACGCCACGCTCATCTTCAACCAAGCCGACGGCGCGGGCGGTGACGCCACTGCGTTCCTGCAAACCCTCACCGGCGACATCAACCAAGACGACCCCTATTACGGCGCCACCACCACCGGCCACATCATCAAGCACAACGCCAACACGCTCGCCCTCGAAGGCGACATCGCGTTCGAGACGCTGTTCATTGACGGCGGCATCGTGAAGTTCATCGCCGACGGCAAGACCGCGACCGTCGGCACCAGCGTCACCGTCATCGGCGGCGCGCTCAACGGCTCCACGCCCGACACGCTCGCTGTCTCCCGCCTCGAAGTCGGCACCGGCAGCATCGTCAAAAGCGGGGACTACCCCTCCGAGCGGCCCTACACCGTCACGCTCGGCGACGCGACGACGACGGGCGAACTGCTCGTCCGCCTCGTCGGTCCGAGCACCATCTTCCGCCCGGTGAGCACTGACGGCGCGAGCATCCAACTCGGCGCCGCCGGCGGCATCATCAACGTCCAAAGCGGCGTGGAATTCATCTTCGACGGCCCGCTCACCGACAGCGGCGCGCAGCAGGGCAAACTCATCTTCAACCAGCCCGGACTGCTCGACGAGCCGGCGCTCGCCAACGGCATCCTGAAACTCAACTACACCGGCGACTACACCGGCAACAGCGTCCTCTACTCCGGCATCATCCGCGTCGGCGACGACTCCGTCCTGTCCGACACCACCGCCACGCTCACCGCGTGGGACTACACCGGCGACTCCTTCGGCGCCTTCGGCGCCAAGACCCGCATCTACTCCTACGGCGACCACACGCTCGAAAACGCCTTCGTGTTCGACGCCGCCGTTGACCGCACCGCCGGCGAGAACTACCGCCACGTGCTCACGCTCTCCGCCGTTGACGACCGCTTGGCTGTTGATGTCGCCACCGGCGACAACCACATCCTGACGCTCACCGGCGCCATCAGCAGCGCAGCCCGCTCCACCGAGTTCGCCTCCCGTCTCGCCCTCATCGGCGGCACGAAGGGCTTGGTGCTCGCAAGCACCGCGGAAGTCACCGCCGGCACCGCGCACCCGCTCGACATCACCGCCACCGGCCGCGTGTTCGTCAACAGCGCGACCTTCTGGAACGAAGTCGCCGCCGCCAACGACCTGAACTCCGCCTACACGCAGAGCGGCGCCAACTCGCTCACGCAGTTCAGCGCGAACGCGACCGCCCGCACCGTCGGCACGCTGACCGTCAACGGCGGCGAAATCCGCCTCGCCGGCACCGGCGCTTGGACTTGGGACGGCTCGCCCCAGCAGACCGACAGCGGCTCCTACGCCTCCACGACCACGCCGGTCGTCGTCGCCGCCGGCTTCGGTTCGGACGCCGATGTCACCTTCGCCGCCGGCACCGCGTTGACAGGGCAGGGCATCCTCTCCACCTCGTCCGCCAACGCCGGCACCGGCTTCGTCTTCAAGGGCGCGACCCTCGCGCCGGACAAGCACGGCGCGCTGACCGCCGACGGCCTCACGCTCGACCAGTTCGCCGCCGCCCAAGGCGCCACCGCCCGCCACGATTACCTCTACGCCAACGCCACCTACGCCGCCGCTTACAACACCGCCATCGCCAACGCCGCCGACCCGCTCGCGCCGACCGCCGCCGAAATCGCCGCTGCCCGCGCTGCCGGTGAAGCCGCCGTTGCCGGCGACGCCGACCTGCTCGCCGCCGCCACGAAGGCGCAGAACGCCGCAGCCGTCCGCGCGAAAGTCGGCGGCACGCTGACGCTCGAATCGAACAACATCTCGTTCGTCGCCGACGCCGCCGCGCGCAACACGCTCGAATACCAAATCAACGGCGGCGCGACCGTCACCCCGAACACCGCCGGCGGCTCCTACCCCGACGCCTACACGCCGGTCGCGAACACCGATTACGACAACATCGTCATCAACAACGCCACCAACGGCGTCACGCGCTTCGCCGACGGCACCGCCGTCGCCGGTGAGGGACGCACCGACTTCTCCGTCCAACTCTCCGGCTGGCCGCAGTTCGTCTATGCGCCGCCCGCCGCGCCCGCCGCCGCCGCGACCCTCGCCCGCTACGAACTGCTCGTCTCCAACGCCAAACTGCAAATCAGCAGCGACGCCATCACCACCGCCTCGAACCTCATCTGGGACGCCGAAATCGCCACGCCTTACGCCGCCGGCAGCAGTGACGCCCTCGCCTCCGGCGCTTACGCCTTCATCTACGACCCCGCCGTCTATGCGCCCTACCTCGGCACACTCGCCGTCGGCGCCCTCGCGGGGCTGGATGACGGCGGCACTTCGGGCGCCGAGACCATCCGCATCCTCAAGACCAACGTGAACGCGCCGGCGCGTTCCGGCGGCGCGCTGCCCGCGTTCGCCACCACCGCCTTCGACCTCGTCCTGCTCAAGAGCGACGGCACCCCCGACCTCGACCCGCACCACGGCGCGCACCTGCTGCTCACCGACAGCGGCAACGACATCGCCCTCGTCCTCCACAACCAGAACCTCGACCTGCTCTGGCAAGCGGCGTCCGTGCCGGGCGTCGAAACCCGGATGACGTGGCAAATCACCGAGCCGACCGCCAAGAACTGGGGCGCCTCGCTGCCGTTGCCCGACATCGCGACCTACTTCACGCACGGCGACGCCGTCACCTTCGCCGAGCAAGGCACGAACGCGACCGTCCCCGTGGACTCGCTCACCACCGGCGTCATCATCCTCGACAACCACGACATCGCGCCCGCCGACGGCCAATCCTTCGGCGGACTGCGCGTCGTCTCCGCCTTCGACATCACCGGCGGCTACTACCGCTTCTCGCCCGACTCCGCCGGCTACTCGGGAACCAACTCCGGCGCCACCACCAACCCCACCGCCCGCATCCAAGGCAGCGACGCCGTCTCCCTCGACAACCTCGACCTCGCCCTCAAAGGCCGCGTCACCTCCAAGTTCACCGTCACCGGCAACGCACAAGCCGAGTTCGACGTTCCGGTTGAGTTCAAGATTTTCGACGTCAACGCCTCATCGAGGGTCATCTTCAACGACACGCTCACGTTCCAGAACGCAGCCGGCAACAACCCGCTCGCCGCGATTTACGGCGGCGCGTCGGTCACCTTCACACAAAGCACGAACCCTGTGTTCGTGACCGACACCGCCGCCGGTGCCGAGGTCATCCACCTCTACCTCGGCGGCGGCTACTGGACCACCCCCGCCGGTTCCACCTCCGCCGGCGCGGGCACGCTGAACTTCGACGGCACCGGTTCCTACACCCTCGGCGGCGCGGCCGCCGGTCACAACTTCCTCATCCTCGGCGTCGGCGCCACCGGCACCGCCACCATCAACGTCGTCAAGTCCGCCGCCGTCATCACCCTCGCCGACGCCCTTTACGGCGGCGGTTACGACGGCGCGACCTTCGGCTCGTTCATCGTCAACGCCAGCGGCTCCGGCACGCTCATCCTTGCCAACTCCGCCTTCAACAACGGCGCGGACACCGAGACCGGGCTGGATGCGTTCACGGGCGACGTGACCGTCAAGGGCGGCACGCTCGCCATCAAGGACGGCTTCGCCCTTGAGGACGCCCAAGTCGTCAAGGTGGACGGCACCTCCGCCGCCGCGAAACTGACCAACACCGACGACGTGAGCGCCGTCCTCACCAACTACGTGCCCGCCATCCACGGCGTCCCCGCCGGCGCGCGTGGCGTCTATGACTCCGCCGTGTTCTTTACGGCAATTGAGGCGGACGGCTCCCGCGCGCAGGTGCTCTTCTCCACGCCCGTCTTCCTGACGACCATCGGGAAGGCGCTTGTCGCGACCAATTCCGCGAAGGTCGAACTCGCCACCGGCGGCGCAATCGCCACGCCGGGCGACTTCGAGTTCCTGAGCGGCTCGACGCTCACGCTTGCCGCCGGCACCACCCTGTCCGCCATCGGCGGCAACGACGCCCCCGGAATAACCAACGTCCTCTTCGACGCCGCGCACATCACCGGCTTCGGCAAGATTGAGAGCAACACCGTCGCCAGCGGCTCCTACCCCGGAAACATCGAAGTCCGCAACGGAAGCACCGTCGCCGGCCCGCTCACGTTCTCCATCAACAACACCTCCGCCTACGGCCTGACCTTCACGGACAGCACGCTCACCCCGCGCTCCGGCGTCGGGCAGAACCCCGCGCACCTCACCTTCGAGACCGGCACCGCCGGCGCGGTCCTTAACGGCTCCACGCTGCGCTTCTACGCCAACGACATCCCGTCGCAGACCCCGCAGCCGCTCGCCTACGACTACCTGCAGGTCACCAACGCGCCGGGTGCCGCCGCCACCGCCGCCAAGGTCACGTTCGACAACTCCGGCAACGACAACGTCATCGTGCTCGACGTCTCCGGCGTCATCATGAGCCACCTGACCGCCGCCACCACCAAGTCCGTCACCTCGGTGCTCGACCTCGTCCAGAGCACCGGAACGATTGACTACAACGCGAACCCGACCTTCCGCTTCGTCACCAACGCCCGCCAGACCGTCCTCGGCATCATCCTCGGCAGCGGCGACGCCGGCAGCGGCACGAACCGCAACGCGACCATCACCTCCAACGGCACCGGTAACGGTTTGTGGAACGACCCGACCGCCACGCAGTGGATTTGGAACGGCACCAGCTACACCTCCCTCGACCAGGCGCAGGCGGCCTACTTCACCTCGCTGCTGCCCGGCTCCTACTCGGCTTACACCGGCGCGACGACCTACTCGCCCAGCGACCCGAACTTCCTGACGGGCGGCACCGACAACAACGAAGAGACCATCTACGACATCACCGGCTTTGCCGGCGACCTGTCCGTCATCATCACCCAGACCCGCGCCGAAATCTGGTGGCAGACCGGCGGCGACGGCTCGGTCAACAACCCCTACGGCTCCAAGCCGCAATACCTGACGTGGAAGTCCGATTCCGACGGCGGCGACGGCACCACCGACTTCGGCTACGCCTCGAACTGGAAGCCGGACGACCAACTCACCGTCAAGGGCACCGACTTCTTCTACAACGGCGACATCGTGCACTTCCACACGAACGCCCAGCACGGCACCTCCGGCGGAACCATCACCATCACCGTGGACGGCAGGGACGGCTCCGGCGTTGTCGTCGGCACCCGCGACCCGCTCCTCGGCGAAGTCCGTCCCGCGCAGGTGTTCTTCGAGGGCGGCGTCTCCTACATCTTCCAAGGCGCGGACATCTTCGTCGAAAACGTCATCGTCCCCGCCTCCGGCTTCGAGGCGTCCACCGGCACCATCGAGGTCGATTTCTCCGGCACCAACTACGCCGAGTTCCACAACTACGTGACCGCGCAGGGCGGCATCAACTTCGCCAGCGGCGTCATCGCCGTCATCAACGACGGCACGGGCGTGAACGGCGACGACGGACAACTCGCGCCCAGCACGGTCGTCAACTTCGCCACCTCCGGTTCCGCCACGCAGCACCTCAACCTCGGCTCCGCGCTGCCGACGCAGGAACTCTCCTCCATCCACGGCGGCAACGGCTCCAACTCCGCCATCACGCTGCCCTCCAACGGCTCGCTCACCCTCGCCGGCAAGAGCGACTTCCACGGCAACATCACCGGCGCCGCCGCGTTCACCGTCCTCGCCGACACCATCCTCTCCGGCGTCAACACCTACTCCGGCACCACCACCGTTGACGGCTCGAAGGTGACCGCCCTTTACAACGAACTCGCCTCGCCCTCCACCGCCACGGCGACCCTCGCCTACGCCAAGAATCAGGAGAAGGCGTTCGCCACCTACCTCGTGACCCAGCAGCGCGCGTTGCTCGGCGGCCTCACCTCCGACGGCACCGCCACCGGCTCGCCCTTCTCCGGCGTCCACTCCAACGCCTACAACGCTTGGATTGCCGCGAACGCCGTCAACCCGCTCGCGCCCACCGCCGCCGAAATCGCCGCCGCCACCGCCGCCGCGACCGACGCCGAGGTCGCGTTCGTCAAACTCTTCATCCGCACCGCCGCCACCGCCGCCGACCTCTTCGGGGCGAACGGCATCGGCGCGGGCGTCGCCGCCGACCTCCAAGCCGCCATCATCGGCGCGTTCACCGGCACCTTCGACGCCGCGCTCGCGTCCCTCCCGAACCCCGCCGCCGCCGGCGTGGCTTCCGACAAGGTGACGCTCTACATCACCGGTCTCCTTGGCGCCTCCGGCCTCTACGGCGGCGAAGTCCACCTCGCCGGCGAGAACACCCGCATCGTCTTCAACAACCCGGGCCACGACCAGACGCTCACCAGTTTCGTCTCCGGCACCGGCGCGCTCGAACAGTTCTCCTACGGCAAGACGCTCTACCTCAAAGGGCAGAACACGTTCTCCGGCGACACCATCATCCACTCCGGCGAACTCGACGCCGACGGCTCCGCCTATACCGCCGCCGCCAACAACCCCGGCTCCGGCGCGCTCTCGCCGCGCAGCGAACTCTACCTGCTCGACAACGGTGACCCCACCTCGCCGAGCACACTGCACGTCGGCGTCTCGCAGGTCGTCAAAGCCCTCTACGCCGAGCGCGGAACCGACATCTCGCTCACCGGCACCTCGACGCTCCAAATCCTCGCGACCAACACGCCCGCCACCGCCGTCATCACCGGCACCGTGCCGTCCAACGCCGACTACGCGACCGTCACGCTCACGAACTACGGCGCGCTGCTGGGCAGCGACAACTACATCGCCGCGAAAATCACCGCCGCCACCGGCACCTCCCTCGTCCTCGGTCAGAACACCCACATCACCGGCGACCTCAACGCCTTCAACGGCACGCTCCGCGTCACCGGTGCCACGACCGTCGTCCGCGCCGAGGACAGCGACGTGAGCGCCGCCGCCGTCGCCTCCCGCGCCGTTGACCAGACCGCCTACGACCTCTACCTCGCGCTCGCCGGCATCACCACGCCCACCGCCGCCGACATCGAAGCCGCCACGCGCATCGCCCAAATCTGGAGCGCCGGCACCGCCCTCCCGAACCTGCAACCCGCCACCGGCGTCGTCCTCGACGGCGGCGTCGGCACCGCCCTCAACCTCACCGCCGGCGACCAGACCGTCAAAAACCTGACCAGTTCGCCGGACACCGACCGCGCCATCGGCGTCGGCGCGCTCGTCGTCCTCAACGACCGCAACCTCGTCATCCAGCAAGGCAACGGCACCTTCCGCGGCACCATCACCGGCACCGACACCACCGGTCTGGGCACCAAGGCGTCCGTCACCATCGGCGGCACCGCCGGTCTCACCTTCGAGCAGAATCAGGTCTACACCGGCGCCACGAAGGTCACCGGCAGCGCCGAGGCCGAGTTCCAAGGCGAGGTGCTCTCGAAGTTCATCGAGATGACCGGCACCGCCGCGTTCGTCCTCGCCTACGACGACACGAACCCGGAACTGCCCGACCTCACCCGCAACACCGCATCCTCGCCGACGCTCGTGGGCGTCACTGGCGCGCAACTCGACAACAAGCCGGTCGTCCTGCACACCGGCACCGGCACGCTCTTCGACGTGAAGGGCGCGGCGGAGCAATACGTCGAAATCACCTCCCTCTCCGGCGCCAACTCCGGCTCGCAGACCGTCCTCGGCAGCCGTTCGCTCGTCCTCTACGGCGACGCCTCGCACTACGCGGGCGAATACGCCGGCGGCATCTTCGGCTCGCACGGCGGCACGGATACCAACGACGCCTCCGACCCAATCCACTTCGACGGCGGCGTGTGGCTGCGCGGCGGCACACTCACGCTCTCCAACACCGGCTCCACCTACAACGGCGGAACCGTCATCGGCTTCGGCGATTACGGCACCGGCGACGCCGAACAGGCCTCCATCCTGCGCATCTCGAACATCGGCTCCGCCTCCAACCCGAACTCCAACATCGGCACCGGCGACCTGTGGTTCCTGCGCAGCGAGAACGCCTCCGGCGACACCCTCGTCACCCAAGTCACCAACATCGCCGCCGCCAGCGTGGACACCAACGTCCAGACCGGCTGGCTCGATTTCTCCCTTGCCGGCGGCTGGACTTATCCCGCCGGTCCGTCGAACCCCCCTGTCTGGGAGCAAAGCCGCCACGTCCACGTCGCCGCCGACGCCACCGCCACCTTCGCCGGTCAGTTCAACCTTGGCGTCGTCCTCGACACCGCAACGTCCGCCCTCACGCAGTCCGACCACAACGCCTACAACAAATACGGCGTCGCCGGCAGCGCGGGCGTCGAGTCCTTCGTTGATTTCCAGACCGCCGCCGGCGTCCTCCTCAACGGCGACTGGCGCTTCCACACCGTCGGCGTCGTCAGCACCGATGGCGCGGCGGACAGCAATGGCGTCGCCACGCTCCACAACGCCCTCGCGGTCGGCGAGACCGGCCTGAAGACCGGCGACAACGACATCGGCAACATCGCCTACATCACGGGTGGGTTTGACAGCACGTTCGACGGCGCGGGGGTGACGGTTGCCGCCGACGGCAAACTGCAAAACACCACCTTTGTCCTGCGGCAGGGCAGTGGCACCGGCAACGCGACCGGTCAGCCCGCGCTCGACTTCTTCAACGCCCGCTCCGGCGTGCGCATTGACCTGTCGTCCGTCCCCGTCGGTCAGTTCTCCACCTTCGTCCTCACCGACGGGCAGGGCGTCACCCATTGGGAGGCGAACGCCTACCGCCAGCCGGTTTACAACACCAGCACGAACAAATGGGAGAACGACAACTGGGCGGGCGCCTATGTCACCGACGCCTCCTCGCTGACCACCTGGACCGAGGGCGTCTATCCGTTCCTCGGCTCCTCCGGCGACTTCACCGCCGCCGACTTCGTCAACCTCAACGCCTCGCCCAACGCCGTCCGCATCGCCAACGGCTTCTACCGGCTCGACATCGGCGACCTCGCCGACCGCAAGAGCGTCCGCGCCATCGTCGGCGTTAACACCGCCGCCACGCCCGTTTCGCCCAACAGCATCTACGGCGTGAACGGCGCGCTCAACTACGCCGGCGCCGGCTACGCCGCCACCTACGGCGGCACCGGTGCCAGCACGCTCTTCCTCCAAGAATACACCCGAAACGCGGTCATCTACTGGATTGGCGACAGCACGCTCGTCAGCACCAGCACCGGCACTTGGGAAGCGGGCGTCGGTGCCGGCGCCGCGACCGCCGACAAGGCGCTCGACTGGCACCTCCAATCCAATCAGGCGAACGGCAACACCTTCTTCGCCAACGGCGACTGGGCGGTCTTTGAAAACAACACCGCCGCCGCCGGCTCCTCTTCCGGCACTGCCGGCACCGGCGCCTACACGCCCGTCACCGTCGCCTCCGGCGGCGTGACGGTCTCCCAACTCGAAATCACCGGCGGCAACTACGTCTTCAACGGCGGCGGCATCACCGGCGACCAATGGTCGTGGTCCGAACTCCACCCGACACCCGCCGGAAACCTGCGCATCAGCGCGACGCCGACCGACCGCTACATCACCGACGCCTACGACTACGTCGGCACCGCGCCCGACGCCAACCTCCTCGGCAAGGCCGGCGGCAACACGGTCGTCTCCTTCGACCTCGACGCCGGTGCCGCGCTCGACTTCCAGAACCTCCAAGTGTGGGGCACCGTCGGCATCGCCTCGCCCGTCACCACCCTCGCCACCCTCGGCAAGGGCGTGACGCTCTTCCTGCGCGGCAACATCACCGCGTGGAACTCCGACGCGAGCGACCTCAACTGGGGCGCCCCGTCCGCCGGCACCGCCCCGACCGCCGAAATCCTCACCGGCGCGACCGTCCAACTCTACACCTCCTCGAAACTCGTCCTCACCAGCGCGACGAACCTCGCCAACCACGCCGCGCCCGCGCCCGCCGTCATCACGCTCTCCGGCGCCCTGCAAATCCTCAACGACCTCGCCGGCAGCGGCGCGACCGGCGCCGGCACCGGCGTCAACGGCAGCGCGAACGCCTACGTTCTCGGCGGCGAGATTGACGCCACCGCCGCCTACGCCATCAACGCCTCCACCGGCGTCGTCACCGCCCCCGCCGCCGGCAACATCGGCGCGGTCATCCGCCTCGGCTCCGCCAACACCATCACCGTCACCGACGGCTTCGGAACCGACCAGAAACTGCTCGACGGCACCGGCACCACCACCGGCGCCATTGACGTCGCCGCCGGCGTCTTCGCCCGCGTGGACGCCTTCATCGCCGACCGCGCCGACGGCGCCGCCGGCACATTGGTCGTCAACGCCAACACCATTGACGGCGGGAACGCCACCGGCGCGCTCATCCTGACCGCCGCGAACCCCTACACCGGCGGCACGCACCTCTACCTCGGCACGCTCTACGCCGCCGATGACCTCGCCCTCGGCACCGGTGCCCTGACCATCCTCGGCAACTGGGCGAGCACCGGTCACGCGACCCTCGCCGCCCTCACGAACGTCCGCGGCTCCGGCTACGACTACGTCAACCGCGGCTCCCAGACCGTCCGCACCCTCGCCAACGACATCGTCCTCGGCTCCGACACCGCGACGCAGGTCGAATTCACGCTCAACAGCAACGGCTGGCTCTTCAAACTCAACGGCGACATCTCCGCCGCCGCCGGCAGCGCCACGCACCACCTCATCCTTTCCGGCACCGATTGGAACAACGCGCTCGTCCTCAAAGGCGACATCACCGGCGGCACCGGCACCGGCGGCGCAGCCGGCAAAATTGACGTGGACGCCATCGACAGCGTCGTGTTCGTCAACGGCGTCGTCACGAACGCCTCCGGCTCCTACGAGCAGGTCGGCGGCTTCACGCAGTTCTCCACCACCGACAATCAACTCGGCGGAATCGCGGTCAGCGAGTCCGCCGCCAGTCCGGGCAACTTCGGCGAGTTCCGCCTCGGCGGGTCGTCCGACCCGACCGTCGGCGCCACCGACAAGGCGCACTTCGGCACCGGCTCCGTCCTGACCGGCCAAGGCACCATCACCGTCGCCGGCGCCACGCCCGCCCTCGAAATCCACGGCGCAATCATCGCGCCCGACACCGCCGGCGCGCTCGCCCCGCGCGGCACCGGCACCGCCGCCACGCTCGACGCCCAAGTCGCCGCCGCCGTCGCCGCCAAATACGCCGCATTCGCGGACGCGACCCTCGACCCGTCCAACACCGTCAAGGCCGCCTACACGACCACCTACGCGAGCACCTACGCCAGCACGCTTGCGACGCTCGTCAGCAACTACCTGAACAACGGCCACAACAACCTCGCCGCCGACCCGGCGAACCCGACCGCCGCCGAGACCGCCGCCGTCCTTGCCGCGAATCCGCACTTCACCGAGCAGGCCGCGCTCGCCGGACAACTCGCCGGAATCACCGCCGCCGAGGACACCCTCGAAACCCTCGCCTACAACAAGTGGCTCGCCGACAACGGCGTCTCCGGCACGTCGAGCACCGGCGAGAAAGCCGCCGCCGCCGCCTACGCCGCGCGCGCCGTCGCGGGCGTCACCGGTGCCACCACCTCCAAGTTCTACGCCGACCGCATCGGCGAACTGCGCCTCGCCAGCACCGCCACCGCCACCGCGCGGACGGTCTCCATCAGCAAGAGCGTCCTCAACGTGAGCGTCTTCGACAGCAAGCACCTCACGCCCTACACCACCGGCTCCGGCAGCACCCTGTCCGCCGACCTCGTCCGCCTGCCGAACGCCAACGACCAACTCACCTTCGGCGTCGAAACCACCGCCGCCAAGAACACCGTCGCGCTCGACGTCTGGGATTGGGTCGCCACCGCCGTCGCCCCGACCGCCCACATCATCGTGGACACGACCCAGCCGATTCTCGCCACCGACGGCGCGTCCAACACCGTGCCCATCCGCTCCTACCGACTCAACGGCGGCACCGGTGACTTTCTGCTGACCGACTGGCACGACCCCGTTCTGGGCAATCTGCACCTCTTCCCCGACGACTACATCAAATCCTTCACCGTCGCCGGCGCCGAACCGACCAAGCGTCAGGTCGCCTACCTCACCACCGCCAACGGCACGAACGAGGACAACGACATCGCCGTCGTTCTCACGAGCAAATCGCTCGTCCTCGACTGGCTGAACAAGACCACGACCACCGCCACCGGCATCTGGGACGACCTCACCGCTACCTCGCCCGCCGGCGGCTCCGCGCTCTGGGCGGAGCACGGCAGCCAACTGCCGCCCGACACGCGCCTCGCGTTCCAGCAGGGCGATGTCGTCCACTTCGGCGACGTCCACACCGGCGCCGCGCACGACGAAGGCGGCAACTCCCTCATCCCGACCGTCGCGCAGACCATCACGGTCTCCGAAGCGGTCCGCGTCGGCGCCGCCACCGTCTTCGGCGGCACCTACACCTTCAACCAGAACGCGAACGGCGACGGCAAAATCAGCGCCGCCACCGCGCAGACGCTCGCCAACTACGCCATCCGCGAACACGTCACCGGCCTGCTGACCGTCGGCGGCTACGACGCCACGGCCAGCGCCGTCACCACGCCCAAGGCGACGTTCAACGTCCCCGTTGACTTCGCCGGCTACCGCGTGCTCGAAGGCGCGACCGCCACGTTCAACGCCGCCGTCAACGTCGGCAACTTCGGCGCCTACGGAGCCGTCGCCGGCTACGGCGAGAACGCCGCCTCGCTCGCCGCCAATCGCGGCATCGTCGTCGAGCACGGCGCGGAAGTCATCTTCGGCGCGGACTGGACGCTCGGCGCCCAGTCCGTCCTCACCGCCTTCCTCGGCACGAACACCACGCTCAGCGCGGTTGATGCGTCGGCCGGCACCGCCGCGAAGACCACGCCGGCAGTGCTCACGTTCCTGACCGAAGGCGCCGGCACCGGCAACATCGGCTACGCCGTCGCGCCCTACAACACGCTGTTCGTCGGCAACGCGCTCTTCCGCGCCGACCGCGCGGGCGTCGTCCCCGCCACCGGCACCGTTCCCGCCACCGACAACGGTGCCATCACGTTCTACGACAAAATCAACGACCCGACCGCCGTCGCCGCCGCCATCACCGCCGGCACGCTGCCGGCGTCCTACACGGTCGCCGACGCGAAACTCACCCTCGGCGACGCCGACAACACCGGCGACTTCATCTTCAAGAACGACGCCGCCGTCGGAACGCTCATCCTCGACGGCGCGACGAGTGTCCAGTTCGTCAAGAACCCCGACGTGACCGTCCCGTCCGCGACGACCGTCAAGCCGGTGCTCACCGCCGACACCGTCACCATCAACACCGGCGCGCTGTTCATCGGCGACGAGGTGACGCTCAAACTCGGCGTCGCCGACGCCCCGTCCACGCTCACCACCGCCCTCGTGAACGTCGGCAGCGCGTCCGCCACTAACGGCACCGCCGGCACACTGCGCCTCACCGCCGACAGCAAGTTCGCCTACGGCGCGAGCGTCGCCGCGACGACCGTCACGCTCGACGCCGGCGCGCTCGAAGTGCTCGTCGGCAACGCCACCGGCACCGCGAACTACACCGCCGGCCTCGGCGACACCGCCTCCATCGTGCTGACCGCCAAGGGCGGCGCGCTGCGCGCCGAAGGCACGAACGGCACCCTCACCACCGGCGACCTGCCCACCAGCGGCGTCACCCTGACCATCGCCGGCGTGATTTCCGGTCCCGCCTCGACCGCGACCACGACAACCCTGCTCGTCATCGGCGGCGAGACGTTCACGAACCACGACCTCGACAACGCCTTCACGAGCGCCCCGCGCGCCTTCAACGGAAAAGTCGTCCTCACCGGCGAGAACACCTTCCAGAGCGACCTCCTGATCTCGAAGGACAGCACCGGCGGCACCGGCGCGGGCGCGACGCTCCAAATCGGCAGCACCGGCGGCAAGGGGTCCATCGGCGGCGCAACCGCCACCTACAACGGCGACATCACCATCCAGAGCGGCGCGACGCTCATCTTCAACCAACTCGCCTCCCGTCTGCCCTCCGGCGCTTCCTCCACGCAGACCCTCACCGGCAACGTCAACACCGTCGGTACGACGCCCACGCTCACCGGCAGCATCATCAAGCACCTCGACAGCGTGCTGACCTTCACCGGCAACGTCTCGGCGCAGTCCTTCCTCACCGACGGCGGCGTGACGAACTTCACGAACACGACGGTCTCCTCCGGCGCGAACTACGCCGCGAACTTCAACGCGGTCACGGTCTCGACGCTCGCCTCGGTGACGCCGCAGACGGTCGTCAACTTCGCCGGCACCGCCGCCGGCGGCGCGTGGCTCAACCTGCTCGCCTCCGGCGCGACGCAGCCGACGGTCAGCGTTACCGACGCCATCATCAACTTCGGCAGCGTCGCCGGCGGTCCCGCGTCCACGACGATTACCTCCGGCGCCGACGCGACCGTCACGCTCACCGGCGCGACGCTGAACTTCTTCGGCGTCCACGGCGCGAACGCGAAGGGCTTGTTCCTCTACGACGAGACCGCCGCCAGCGGTGCCGGCGCGTCCGACACCGGCAGCACCATCGCCATCAACGGCGCGACCTTCGGCGTCTGGGACACCTCCGCCACCTCGTCGCGCACGGCATCCAGCGACGTCGCGACGACCGTCTCTTCCGCTGACTTGCCGAGCGGCGTGACGCTCCCCGCCGCTTACACCGCTTCCGTCCTCACCTCCGACGCCACCGGCAACGGCTACGTGGTTGTCGCGCAGCCGATTTCGGACGCCTCCGGCGCGACCGCCGGCTTGGTCAAGACCGGCGACCGCAACGGCATCCTCGTCCTCACCGGCACCGCCGC
>JAISSQ010000154.1 GCA_031273045.1 Puniceicoccales bacterium | reverse complement strand
CGGCGGCCTCTTTCTCGGCCTTTTTGCGAGCGTTGGCGTCGAGGTGGCGTTTGCGAAGACGGAGCGAGGTCGGCGTGACTTCGACCAACTCGTCGCTCTCGATGTATTCGAGGCACGCCTCCAAACTCATGCGGCGCGGGGGCTTGACGCGCGCGGCGTCGTCGCTGCCGGCGGCGCGGACGTTCGTGAGTTTCTTGTTAATGTCGAGGTTCACGGGGATGTCGTTGTCCTTGCAATGCTCGCCGACGATTTGCCCTTCGTAGATTTCGTCGCCGGGCGAGACGAAGAAGTCGCCGCGGTCGAACAGGCGGTCGAGCGAGTAGGCATAGACGGTGCCGCCGGTGGCGGCGACCATGACGCCTTGCGGCCGGCGGGGCGGTTCGCCTTTGAGCGGTTCGTAGCCGGCGAGGGTGTGATACATGACGCTTTCGCCGCGCGTGGCGGTGAGCATCGCGGTGCGCAGTCCGAAGATGGAGCGCGAGGGGATTTTGAATTCGAGGTGCACCCAGCCGCGCGCGCCGGTCTTGGCGCCCATGTGCTGCAACTCGCCTTTGCGACCGAGGACGAGCGACATCACGTCGCTCTGCGCCTCGTCGGGGCAGTCAACGGCGAGCGTCTCGACGGGTTCGCAGCGGACGCCGTCAATCTCGCGGATGATGACCTGCGGTTTGCCGACTTGGAGTTCGAAGCCCTCGCGGCGCATTGTCTCGACGAGCACGCCGAGGTGCATCAGCCCGCGGCCGCTCACCTGAAAGGCGTCACTCGACGGGTCGCGTTCGACGCGCAGCGCGACGTTGCGCTCCAACTCGCGCTCGAGGCGGTCGCCGATTTGGCGGCCGGTGACGAAGCGTCCCTCGCGACCAGCGAACGGCGAGTCGTTGACGCGGAACGCCATCGTGACCGTCGGCTGGTCAACCTCCACCGGCGGCAACGCGCGGGGCGTTTCGGGGTCGGCGATGGTGGCGCCGATTTCGACGCCGTCGAGGCCGAGCACGGCGCAGATGTCGCCGGCGGCGGCCTCCTCGGCGTCGGCGCGGCGCAGTCCCTCGAAGGTTTCGAGTTTGAGAATTTTCTGGCGGCGAACGGAGCCGTCGCGCGCGATGAGGGCGACCATCTGCGCGTCGCGCAGTGTGCCGGCGGAGACGCGGCCGACGGCGATTCGGCCGACGTAGTCGCTGTAAAGGATGCTCGTCACCATCAGTTGGAGCGGCGCGGCGAGAGCGGCCTCGCGCGTGGCGAAACCGGCGGCGGCGCCGCGCGAGGAGCCGGGCGCGTAAGGCGCGGGGATGGCGTCAACGATTGCCTCGAAGAGCGCGAGCAGATTGTCGGGGCGCGGCGCGGCGGGGTTTTCGAGGAACGCGCTCATTGCGGCGTGGTCAGCGGTCGCCCAGCCCTCGCGCGCGGAGCAGAACACGACGGGGAAATCGAGCGCGTTCTCCGGCGCGTCGAGTGAGACGAGCAGGTCGAAGACCTCGTTGACGACGGCGTCGGGACGCGCCGCCGGTTTGTCAATCTTGTTGACGACGACGACCGGTTTCAGCCCCAGCGCGAGCGCCTTCGAGAGCACGAAGCGCGTCTGCGGCATCGGACCCTCGAAGGCGTCCACGACGAGCAGACAGCCGTCCGCCATGTTGAGCACACGCTCGACCTCGCCTCCGAAGTCGGCGTGCCCGGGCGTGTCAATGAGGTTGATTTTGAACTCGCCGCCGTCGCGCGGGTCGCGCCACCTGACGGCGCAGTTTTTCGCAGTGATGGTAATGCCTCGTTCGCGTTCGAGGTCGCCGGAGTCCATGACTAATCCGTGCTGACCGCCGGCGAGTTTGTCGAGTTCCTCGGTTCGGAACATCCCCGACTGATAAAGCAATTGGTCGGTGAGAGTGGTTTTGCCGTGGTCCACGTGGGCGATGACGGCGACGTTGCGTAGTTGCATTTGTGATTTCAGATGTGCAGCAGGTCCAGTTTGAGCGGGTCGGGACCAAGGCGTTCACCGGTGTCGAGCGTGTCGAGGTCGGCGAGGTCGGCGGGCGTGAGCGCGAAGTCGAAGACGTTGAAGTTTTCGCGGATGCGCTCCGGCGTGACGGACTTCGGGATGACGATGATGCCGTTCTGCAGGTGCCAGCGGATGATGACTTGGGCGGGCGTCTTGCCGTGGCGCTTGGCGACCTCGGCGACGAGCGGGTTCTTGAGCACCGGCACGCCGTTGGCGGGCGACCACGTGCCGCCGAGGGGACTCCACGCCTCGGTCGCGATGCCGTGTTTCTTGTGGAACTCGCGCAGCGGCTTCTGGGCGAAGTCGGGGTGGAGTTCGACTTGGTTGACGGCGGGGGCGACGCCCGTCTCGCCGATGATGCGCTCGATGTGCTCGGCGTTGAAATTGGAGACGCCGATGGACTTCGCGCGCCCTTCCTCGCGCAGGCGCACGAGTGCCTTCCACGTCTCGACGTATTTGTCGAACATCGGCAGCGGCCAGTGGATGAGGTAGAGGTCCACGTAGTCCATGCCGAGCAGGTCGAGCGAGGTGTCGAAGGCGGCGAGCGCCTTGTCGTAGCCGTGCTCGCTGTTCCACAACTTTGTGGTGATGAAGAGTTCGCGCCGCGCGAAGCCGCTCTCGCGCACGACCTCGCCGAGTTCGCTTTCGTTGTGGTAGCCCCACGCGGTGTCAATGTGCCGGTAGCCGGCGTCGAGGGCGGTTGTGACGGAGAGGGTGACTTCCTCCGGGCGCGTTTGCCACATTCCGAAGCCGAGTTGCGGAATGGAACGGCCGTCGTTGAGCGGGGTTTCGGGGACGATGCTGGTAGCCATGACGGCGGCGAAGGTGCCGCCGGCGGCGGGCGGCGGCAACGGGAAAAAAGCCAAATGCCGCGAAAATTTTTCCACGGAAAATTCCGCCACCGGAGGCGTCAGAAAAACTCCGCCGGCGGTGGGTGGGTGGCGTTGAGGAAATCCTGCAGGATGAGCGTGGCGGCGCGGCTGTCGGTTTCGCCGGCGGCGCGGTGCCGGCGGCGTTCGCGCACGGAGCGTCCGCGTTTGCGCGGGGCGAAGGTCGCCTCCGCCTCGACGCTCGTCAGCCCCTCGTCCACGCGGTGCACCGGCAGCGCGAAACGTTCCTCCAACTCGGAGATGAACCCGTCAACGGCGGCGGCGCGCGGCCCGTGCGAGCCGTCCATGTTGAGCGGGTAGCCGACGACGAGGGCGTCGGCGCGGCGTAGCCGGATTTCGGCGGCGATGTGCTCCATGCGGCGCGCGGGGTCCGGCTCCACCGCCGGTGGCGACGGAAACGCGAGCGCGGTTTCGGAGTCGCCGTGGCTCAAGCCGACGCGCCGGTCGCCGGGGTCGATTCCGACATAGCGGACGGGCGCGGGACGGCGCGCGGCGGGCGTTTCTGGCGTGGATTGCGGGTCGGTCATTGGCGGGCGCGAGTGCCGCCGGCGGCGGACTTCGGGGCAAGCAAAAACTCGCCAAGCCGCCGGTGCCGCCCTAAATGGCGCGCTGGAAAACCACTCCCACACACCGTATCCGCCCATGCTCGAAACCAAACCTCTCTCCGCGCTCGACCCCGAAATCTTTCAGGCGGTCGAAGCCGAAAAGAAACGCCAGCAGGACCACATCGAACTGATTGCGTCCGAGAACTTCACCTACCCCGCCGTCCTCGAAGCGCAGGGCGGCGTGCTCACGAACAAATACGCCGAGGGGTATCCGGGAAAACGCTGGTATGGCGGCTGCGAGCACGTGGACGTCGTCGAGAACATCGCCATCGAACGCGCCAAAAAACTCTTCGGCGCCGAGCACGCCAACGTCCAGCCCCACTCCGGCGCGCAGGCGAACTTCGCTGTCTATCTCTCCGTGCTCAAGCCCGGCGACACCGTCCTCGGAATGAACCTCGCGCACGGCGGCCACCTCACGCACGGCAACGCCGCCAACTACTCCGGCAAGTTCTACCGCTTCGTCCAATACGGCGTGCGCGAGGACACCGGCCGGCTCGACTACGACGAACTCGCCGCCGTCGCCGAGCGCGAACGCCCGCGTCTCATCACCGTCGGCGCCAGCGCGTATCCGCGCATCATTGACTTCGCGCGAATGGGCGAAATCGCCCGCGCTGCCGGCGCCTACCTCTTCGCCGACATCGCGCACATCGCCGGACTCGTCGCCGCCGGCGAGCACCCGTCACCGGTGCCTCACGCCGACTTCGTCACCACGACGACGCACAAGACCCTGCGCGGACCGCGCGGCGGCCTCATCCTCTGCCGCGCCGAACACGCCAAAGCGCTCGACTCCGCCGTGTTCCCCGGCACACAGGGCGGACCGCTCATGCACGTCATCGCCGCCAAAGCGGTCTGCTTTGGCGAGGCGCTCAAGCCGGAGTTCAAGACCTACGCGAAGCAAATCCGCGCCAACGCCGCCGCCCTCGCCACTGCCCTGCTCAAGCGCGGACACAAACTGCTCTCCGGCGGCACCGACAACCACCTGCTCCTCGTTGACCTGCGCGGCAAGTTCCCCGAACTCACCGGCAAACTCGCCCAAGAGACGCTCGACCGCGCAAACATCACCGCGAACAAAAACGCCGTGCCGTTCGACACGCGCTCGCCTTTCCAGACCTCCGGCATCCGCCTTGGCACACCGGCGGTGACAACCCGCGGCTTCACCGAGGCGGACATGGAAACCGTCGCCGGCGCCATTGACGACGTCCTCGGTGCCATCGGCACCGACGCCCTCGACGGCGTCCTCGCCCGCGTCAAGAGCACCGTCCTCGCCCTCGCCGCCAAATACCCGCTGCCGTATTGAGCGACGGCACAGGAACAGCACTCGCCTCCTTCCCTTTCCCCCTTTTTTCCGCACGAATGAGCCAGAACGAAAAACAGCAAAAACAAACCGCCGGCAACGCCGCCGGCGGCGGTCAGAAGCCCCGAACAGCGATTTCGCCGACACGCGCCGAGGATTATCCCGAATGGTATCAGCAGGTCGTCAAGGCCGCCGACCTCGCCGAGAACAGCGCGGTGCGCGGTTGCATGGTCATCAAGCCGCAGGGCTACGCGCTGTGGGAAAACATCCAGCGCGGTCTCGACGCGATGTTCAAGGCGACCGGTCACGTGAACGCCTACTTCCCGCTGTTCATTCCAAAATCGTTCATCGAAAAAGAGGCCGAGCACGTCGAAGGGTTCGCGAAGGAATGCGCGGTCGTCACGCACTCGCGGCTCGAAGCCGGTGCCGACGGCCGCCTCGTCCCCGCCGGTGCCTTGGAGGAGCCGCTCATCGTGCGCCCGACCAGCGAGACAATCATCGGCGCGACCTACGCGAAATGGGTGCAGTCGCACCGCGACCTGCCGATTCTGATTAACCAATGGGCGAACGTCGTCCGCTGGGAAATGCGCACGCGGCTCTTCCTGCGCACCGCCGAATTTCTCTGGCAGGAAGGGCACACCGTCCACGCCACCGCCGCCGAGGCGCAGGAAGAGACGCGCAAGATGCTCGAAGTTTATGCGGACTTCGCCGAGAACCAGATGGCGATGCCGGTCATCAAAGGGCGCAAGACCGACGGCGAACGGTTCCCGGGCGCGGTGGACACGTTTTGCATCGAGGCGATGATGCAAGACCGCAAGGCGTTGCAGGCGGGCACGTCGCACTTCCTCGGTCAGAACTTCGCAAAGAGTTGCGGCATTCAATTCCAGAACGAACAGGGCGCACTCGAACTCGCGTGGACAACCTCGTGGGGCGTCTCGACGCGCCTCATCGGCGGTATGATTATGACGCACAGCGACGACGACGGCTTCGTCGCCCCGCCGCGCCTCGCCCCGCAACACGTCGTCATTCTGCCCGTCGAGCGCGACGACGCCACGCGCGCCGCCGTCCGCGAGTATTGCGAACAACTCCGCGCCGAACTCACCGCACAGCGTTACGCCGGCGAACCCGTGCGCGTCACGCTCGACACGCGCGACCTGCGCGGCGGCGAAAAGACGTGGGGCTGGGTCAAGAAAGGCGCGCCGCTGCGCGTCGAAGTCGGCCCGCGCGACGTCGCCGCCGGCAGCGTTTTTGCGGCGCGGCGCGACACCGGTGAGAAGCGCGGCGTCCCCCGCGCCGAGTTCGTCGCGAACATCGCCGCCACGCTCGGCGAAATTCAAGACAACCTGCTTGCCCGCGCGAAAGCGTTCCGCGCCGCGAACACGCGCATCATCGAAACTGAGAGCGACCTGTATTCGTGGTTCACGCCGGCAAACAAGGACAAGCCCGAAATCCACGCCGGCTTCGCGCTCGCGCACTGGAACGGCGACCCCGCGATTGAGGCGCGCGTCAAGAAAGACCTGAACGTCACCATCCGCTGCGTTCCGCTCGACGACGAAGTCGCCGGCATCACCGGCAACCTCACCGCCGGCCGCTGCATCTTCACCGGCGAACCGAGCAAACAGCGCGTGGTGTTCGCAAAGGCGTATTGAGAATGAAGTGTGCGCCGGCGGAACCACACGCCGCCGGCGGTGTTGTAAACGACCTATGTCTTTTTCCGCTTTCTCCACACCCGCGCCCTCAAATTCCACCACTATCGTCGCCCCCGCCGCCCGCGTCTTCGGCGGTGCAATCGGTCGCCGCTTGTTCCTGCGCAACGCCGCCACCGCCGTCGCCGGTGCCCTCGCGCTACCGGCGGCGTTCCCCGCAATCATCCCCGCCCGCGTGCTGGGCGCCGAGGCACCGAGCAATCTGCTCCAAATCGGTCAA
>JAISSQ010000070.1 GCA_031273045.1 Puniceicoccales bacterium | reverse complement strand
TGCGCGAAGCGGAGGCGGGCGGGTTCGCCGCCGGTGAGGGTGGCGGGTTCGAGGGGCGGGTTGCCGGCGAGCACGGCGCCGGCGCGACGAAGGCGGGCGAGGGCTTCGAGGGTCTCGACGGTGAGCCGCCGGCAGTCGGGGAGCCAGAGGACGCGATAGGTCAGACCTTCGGGGGTGACGATGTTGCCGGCGGCGTCAACGGAGAGCCGGTTGCGCAGGATGTCGGGGTTGCAGTAGTCGTATTTGTGACCGAGCGGCGTGAGCGCGCGCTGGTCGGGCTTGTGGACGATTTCGTCGCCGAGGAACCAGAGGAAGTCGGAGACCGGCACGCCGCGTTCGAGCATATAGCCGAGGCGGGCGAAGTAGGTCGTGAACTCCGGCAGGTGCTTCCACCACGTCTGGCCGCGCAGGAACGGTGTGCCGATGCCGGCGGCGAACGAGGTGCCCGGCGGGTGGTAGGCGTCGCCGGTCTGCGGGTTGTGCGTGTAGGTGTGAAAGAGGAAATGGGTGACGCCCTCGGTGGCGTTGAAATTGCCGACTTCCTTGAGGTCGGCGAAGTTCTCGTCCCACGTGAGTTGGAAGGACGTGAAGGACTCCGCGCCGAGGCGGCGTTTGCCGTAGAGACGGGCGGCGGAGGCGGCGGGTTTGATGGGTTTGAAGTTAATCGAGCCGACGTATTTTTCGTCGAAGGGTTGCCAGAACTCGGTCATCGGGAGGTCGGCGTGTTTGTAGTATTCGAGGATGTCGGCGGGGAAGATGTCGCCGGCGGCGGTCTCGAAGGAGACGTCGAGCGCGGCGTCGTGGGCGAGTTTCGCCATTCGGCCGTAAAACTTGTTCGCGAAGAGGTCGCCGATGACGCGCCGCCAATCGAGCAGGAAGCGGTTCGTGCGCGAGTGGTCGCCGACGACGTATCCGGCGACCGCCGGCAACCACCGGCGCAGCGGATAGCGGGCGCGTTCGGCGAAATCGGCTTCGAGCGAGCGCGTCCACGTCTGCGTGTGGCACTCCCAACTGTCGAGGTGCGTGGCGTTGAGCAGACCGCCGGCGAGTGGTCCCTTTGCGAGGCGACCGATGAAGCCGGGGAAATGGGCGTCGGGACCGCGTTCGGAAAGTTTGTCGCATTCCCAACCGGTGCCCTCGCGCGGTGCCGGCGCATTGCGATAGCCGGCGTTGATGTGGCCGAAGCGGAGGATGGTTAGGGAGCGGGGAGCGGCTCTTTCTCCCCGCTCCCAATCCAGCACGCCGGTGGCGGCATCGAAGAACTTGCTCACGTCCACGACGCTGTCTTCGGGGACGAATGCGGCGGGGTTTTGCGCGGGGGCTTCGCCGGCGCGGATTTTGCCGCGAAGGGTCCAGCCGGCTTCGCCTTCGTAGTTGTGCGGCCGGGCGGAGGAGGAGAAGCGGACGAAGCGCAACAGGAGCGGGTGCGCGTTCGTGATGGCGACGCGGAACGCCACCGGCGGCGCACCGGCGGCGTCGCGGACTTCGGGCAACGCGAGCGTGGTGTTGCCGGAGTCCTGCCAGCCCGCTTGCGGGAGCGGCGTTTCGAGGAGCGGGCGCGTGGAGCCGTTGGCGAAGACGGCGGAGAACGCGAACGTCAGGCGCGGGTCGTAAGCCCAAGCGTGACCGGCGAGTTGCTCCACCGGCGGCAGTTCGACGGAGCGTGGCGTCTCGCCGGCGGCAAACGCGACTTCGATTTGCCACGGACGACCCGCCGGCGCCGGCGGCAGCGTCGGCGCGGGCTTGTGCCGGCGCGAGATTTTGCCGGCGAAGATGTCGGCCCACGGGAAGTTTTTCGGCGCGTCGGGAGCGCCGGCGACATTGCGCGTCGCCACCGGCGCGAGGGCGCGATAGCGGTCGCCGGTCTCCCAACCGAGGGGCGTCGGGAACGCAAGCACGGCGATGTCGCGGTAGTCCGCCGCCGGATTTTTCGACGCCGGCGCGGTGCCCGGCGGCTGCGGAAGTTTGACGGTGAGTTTTTGAGAACTGCCGGCGGCGTCGAGGGAGACCTGCGTCGTGCTCCAGACGAGTTTTCGCTGGGCGTTTTCGGGCTTCACCCACGGACCGCCCGCCATACTCCAGCCCGGACAGTTGTGCATCGTGAAGCGCAGACCGAGCCGGCGCGCCTCCTCGGCTGCGAAGCGCACGGTGTCGTCCCACTTCGGCGAGAGGCACGGGATTTGCTCCTTGGTTCCGGGCCACGGCCAATTGCCCTGCGAGCCGTGAAAAATGAGGACGCCCGAAATGCCGGCGCGGGCGATGGCGTCGAAGTCGGCGGCGATGCCCTCGCGCGAGACGTTTCCGCCGAGCAGGAAGAGCAGCGTTTGCGGATGGTTGACGCGCGGCGGCGTCGCGAACGCGGCCTTGTCGGCATCGGAGAACGGACGCGAGACCACCCACTGTGGCGGCAACGCCGGCGGCTGGGCAGGAATCGCCGCCGGCAGCGCGTTTGTAGCGATGGCGAATGCGCAGAGAAACAAGGGAGCAAGGAACCGCATTTTGGAAGAGACACGGCGCGGCTGCCGGTGTTGCCGGCACCCATTCCCAACGCGCCCGCGTGAAGAACCGGCGCGCCGTCGAAGCCGACACCGGCGGGGTGCCTTGTTCCTGAAATGTGTCCGCTACGAACCGTGGTGTAGTCGTTCCGCTCGGCGCGGCATAAATTTCCACACCGGCGAGAGCACGCTGGCGCGGACTTCCTTGGCAAAGTTCACCATGCCGGCGAAACCGGCGAGGGCTTCCTTGCGCTCGTGGTTGTGGT
>JAISSQ010000049.1 GCA_031273045.1 Puniceicoccales bacterium | reverse complement strand
CCGATGTCGAGACCGGATGCGTCAATGGCGGCGAGCATTTTCAACGGGTCTTTTCCGTTCCACTCGGCGAGGCAGGTGAGGAGGCGCGTGTGCGGACCGGCGTGTTGTTTGATGGCGCGGATGCCGGCGATGTCGCCGGTCTCGCCGACGAGCCAGTCGGTCTCGCGAAAGATTGGTGTTCCGCGCAACTGCGGGTTTTCGAGGTGCGGGCAGTTGAAGCGCAGGAGGGCGTCGGAGCGGGCGGCCTTGGCGGTCTCGCGAATGATTTTCCACGCGCGGACGACGGCGCGTTTGTGGAACTCGGCGGCGTCGGCGGCGGACGGCGCACTGCCGGCGGGGAATTTTTCGCCGAGCAACTCGCGCCACATTTCGCGCTCGCAGGGAAGCCACGCGGCGGCGGCTTTCGCGGCTTTGGCTTTGCCGGCGGCGGTGGCGGTGTCGGCGCCGTTTTGCACGGTGGCGTTTCCCGAAGCCATCGGCGAGACGAGCCAGTCAATGTGCAGACCGGCGGGGTTTGCCTTTGCGAAAATCTCGGCGACCAACCGGCGCAGGTAATCGAGATAGCGGCTCGTGAGCGCGACCGTCGGGCGCGAGACGAACGCGCCGCGCCGGCTCTCGGCGGGGTATTGCGCGCTCCAAAAACGGTTCGCGGCGACGTTGATGTAGGCGAAGACCTTGATGCCGTGCCGCTCGCCGAGACGCACCATTTCGGGGAGGAAGTCGTGTTTGAGACCCGGATTCACCGGCGCCACTTCGCTGCGGAACCACGCCAGCCCGTGGAATGGAACGGCGAACGTCGAGAGCGCGTTGCAGTTCATGTCGCGGTGCCACGCGATGTGTTTCGCGGGGTCGGCGACATTCGTCCAATAGCCCGGCGGCGCGTAGGTGCCGTTGAGCCAATTAAAATCCACGCACCACGAGCGAATACGCTCCGGCGCGGTGATTGCGGGAACGCCGGCGGCGGAGGTGCTGCCGGTGGCGGCGTTGCCGGCGCTCGAAAGAGCGAGAGCGCCGGCGGCACCGGCGGCGTTTTCCAGAAACTGTCTGCGCGAAATGGTGAGCATTCGCCCAACAACCCGCCCCCCGTCACTCGGTTCCGTCCTGCCCCGCGCCACCGGCAAATCGCGCCGACAAACAGTGCCGCTGCCGGCGATTAGCATTTGTCTTGAAAATCCCCGCTCGCCACCGGTGGTGGTGCCGCGCAATGTCCGCGCCGCAATGCCGCCCGCCAATTTTTCCTCCAATCCCGCCGCCGCCTCCAACTTTGTCGTCAAGAACAAGCCGCTGTCCGTCGAAGACCAGATTCTCGCTCTGATGGGGCGGAAGGATTACACGCCGTTGACGCTCGAACAAATCGGCAGGCAACTGGGCGACAAGCGGGTCGCGCGGGCGGTGCGCAAGGCGTTGCCGCGGTTGCTCGCCGCCGGCAGCGTCGCGAAGGTCAAAAAGAACTGCTTCTGCCTGCCGTCGGACGCCGACCTCGCCAGCGGCGTCATCCTGTTCCGCCAGAGCGGGGCGGCGCGGTTGCTGCCCGACCCGACGCCCGAAAATCCGAACCCGGAGCCGGTCGCGATTCGCGCCGAGGACACCGGCATCGCGCTGCACGGCGACAAGGTGCTGGCGCGCGTCTATGAGAACTCGTCGCCGCGCGCGGGGCGCGTCATCCGCATTCTCGAACGCGCTTTCGAGGCGTTGCCGGGAACGCTGCGAAAAACGCGCCTGTTCTGGTATATCGTGCCGGACGACCCGCGCATCGGGCGCGACATCATCGTCGGCGACCCCGCGCGTTGCGGCGTCACGCCGGCGCCGGCGGAGGACGACAAGGTGATTGTGCGCATCGCGGAGTGGAAGCAGCGGCACCTGAACCCCGTCGGCGAAATCATCGAGAACCTCGGCCGCACGCACACGCCGCTCGCCGAATACAAGGCCGTGCTCTACAAATTCCACCTCTCGCCGGACTTCCCGCCGGAGGTCGCGCGCGAGGCGGCGGCGGTGCCGGCGGTCGTCGAGCAACGCGAATTGCGCGGGCGGCTCGACTTCCGCGAGACGCTCACGCTCACGATTGACCCCGATGATGCGAAGGACTTCGACGACGCGCTCTCGTTCGAGCGGCTCGCGGACGGCTCGACGCGCGTCGGCGTCCACATCGCCGACGTCTCCGCCTACGTCCGCACCGGCAGCGCGCTCGACCGCGAGGCGCGCGAGCGCGGCAACTCCACCTACCTCGTCGGCACCGTCATCCCGATGCTGCCCCACGAACTTTCCAGCGGTCTGTGCTCGCTCGTCGAAGGGCAGACGCGGCTCACCAAAGCCGTCATCCTGACCTTCGACAAGACCGGCCGCCCCGCCGGTGCCCGCTTCGCCAACACCGTCATCAACTCCCGAAAACGCCTCACCTACACGCAGGCGTTCGCGCTGTTGAAAACCGACGACCTCGCCGCAATCCGCGCGTTGCCGGCGCCACCGCCGCACCAGACCGGTCACCCGGGACGCCCCCTCGCGACGCTCGCCGACGCCGAGTTGCTCGACCTCCAACGCGCCATCCGCGAACTGTGGAAAATCGCCGCCGCACTCCGCCGGCAACGCTTCGCCGCCGGCGCCCTCGACCTCGAAACACCGGAAGTCAAAATCTACTGCGACGCCGAGGGCTACGCCGAGCGCGTCCGGCGCGTCGAGACCGACGAAAGCCACCAGTTGATTGAGGAGTTTATGCTCGCCGCCAACGAAGCCGTCGCCCGCGAACTCGCCGCCGCCCGCATCCCCAACCTCGCCCGCGTCCACGACGACCCCGACCCCCAGAAACTCCGCGACCTGCGCCAGCAACTCCTCGCCGCCGGCATCAAAACCGGCGACCTCACCAAACGCCCCGAAGTCAACAAACTCCTCGCCCTGCTCAAACGCACCCCCGACTCCTACCCCCTCCAAATCGCCTTCCTGCGCTCAATGCGCCAAGCGTGCTACCGCGCCTCGCCCGACGGACACTACGGCCTCGCCAAAAAATTCTACTCCCACTTCACCTCGCCCATCCGCCGCTACGCCGACCTCGTCGAACACCGCCTCTTCGACGCGATGCTCCAACGCCGCAACGACCCCACCGCCCCCGCGCGCAAATGCCCCCTCACCCCCATCGCCGAGTTGAACGAAATCGCCGCCCACCTCTCGCGCACCGAACGCAACAGCGCCGACGCCGAACGCGAAACCGTCAAAATCAAACTCCTCGAACTCTTCGAACGCGAGTTGGACAAACCCGTGAAAACACCCTTCGACGCCGTCATCGTCGAAGTCCGCAACCACGGCCTCTACGTCGAACTCACCGACTCGCAGGCCTACGGCCTCGTCCACATCTCCACCCTCACCGACGACCTCTACCACATCAACGGCGCCGGCACCGCCCTCGTCGGCCGCCGCCACCGCGCCGCCTACGAACTCGGCGCCCACGTCTGGGTGACCGTTGACCGCGTTGACCGCTACAAACGCCAAACCGACTTCCGCATCGTCCCCCCACCGGCAACAAGCGCGAACGCGCCGAAGAGCACACCGCCGACTGCATCAAAAAACACCACCGGCGGCGGCAACCGAGACGGCAACCGAAACGAGAAATGGGACGGAAAACGTGACGGAAAGAAATCCGCTGCCGGCGGTCGTGAAAAGTTCACCGGAAAGATTTTGCCGCACGAACGCGCCGAACGCGCCGAACGCTCCGGCAAACGCCCTTCCCCGCCCCGCCCGACCAAGCCGGAAAAACGCCAAAAGCACAAACACCGCCGCCGGTGAACCGGTCGTAACCCTCACCGGCGGTTTTTGGGGAAGTGGCGGCTGCGCCGCATGGGGTATGCGAGCCGACTTGAAAGTCGGCGCTCCATGCGAAATCACGCCGCCCCGCTCCTCGAAAAAAGAATGGCGACACACTCGCTTCCCGCGCATTTTTCCGCTCATGTCCCCAGCCGGAGCATCCATCGCCTTCCGCGCCGCAATCGTCGTCGCCGGCAGCGCCGCGCTCGCGTCTTTCGCCGCGCCGGACGCCGCCGCGCAAGGACTGCGCAAGGGACGAATCAAGGTGACGACCAGCACCGGCAGCGGCTCCGACAAGCAGGTGCAGGACTCCTACTCCTACGACGGCACCGCCTTCGACGCCATGACGCCAGAGCAACGCCGCGCCTTCCTCAAAGCCCGCGAAGAAAAAATCCTGCGCGAGCAGGGCGTCGCCGCTCCCGCGCAGCCCACCGCGCCGAAGCCCGCCCCAAAAACCGCCTCCGGTGCCACTGCCGGTGCCGCTGCCGGTGCAAAATCCACCGCCGCCGGCGGTGCCGCCGCCCCCAAGCCCGCCGACAACGTTGCCGAAGCGCGGCGGGAACAGCCGCCGGCAGTTGCCCCCGCCGTCGGCAACGCCCCGTCTTCCCTGCGCGACGACCTCCTCGCGAACGTCGCCCCGCCCGACAAAAACACCCAGACCATCAACACCGTCCTGCCCGACGGGCGCGTCCTCCCGTGGCGCGTCCCCAAGCGCGGCGAGGCACGGCCGGTCGCCACAAACGCCTCCTTCCTCGACTCGCTGTTCTCCACCTCCGGCGACGCCAAGCCCAAGCCCGTGGACGAGTCCGCGGACACGCTCGACTCGCTGCGGAACCTGACGCGAATGAACGAGCGATTCGGCGCGCGGCGGTTCGACGACGACACCGCTGGTGCCCGCTGGCACGGCGACTCGCGCTTCGACCCGGGCGACCGCGAACCGGTGGCTCGCCGTCTGCGCTGGGCGCTCGGCGGCGACATCTGGGGCGGAACGCGCTTCTCGCGCATCGGCGAGCGCGAGTTCCTCGACGCCGAGTCGCTCGACGCGCCCGCGTTCGACACCGGCGGCAAGGGCGTCCGCGAGCACCGCACCTCGCGCTTCGACGGCACCGGTGCCGACGCCGTGCGCAACGCCGGCAACCTCCTCGACTCCACGCGCGAGAGCAATCTCGCCGAGCGCGGCACGCGCCGGTTGCGCATCGTCAGCGACGACGGTCTCGGCAAGCGCGTCGAACTCTCCATGCAGTCCATCAACCGTTACTCGTTCCGCCGCGCGCACTCGTCCGACCCCGGACAGCCCGCAGCCGCGCCGGGCGGCGGCGTTCGCGTCAACAGCCGCTGAACGCGCCCGCCGCCGGTGCTGAACCTTTGGCGGGGGCGGCGGTCTTCGCGGGGTGATGAGCAAGCAAACTTCGGAGGTTGCACCGGCGGTGCCGGCGGAGGCGGTGGTGCGCAGGGCGTTTGGCGCGGAGGACGAGCGCGATTTCAAGGAGCCGCCGAAGGTGTTTTGGCCGGAGACGTGGTTCCACTTTCTCGGCTCGAACGTGCGGCGCGAGGGTATCACCGCCGACCTCGAAGCCATTGCCGGCGCGGGCATCGGCGGCGTGCAGTTGTTCCACGGGAATATGGGCGGCGCACCGTTTCCGGGCGTGCGCGAGCCGGTGCCGTGCTTGTCTGCGAAATGGGACGAGTTGGTGCGGCACGTCGGGCTGGAGGCGCGGCGGCTGGGGCTGCGGCTTTCGCTGCACAACTGTCCGGGCTGGTCGTGCGCCGGCGGTCCGTGGATTTCCGAGGAGAACGCGATGCGCAATCTCGCGTGGTCGCGGGTGGAGGTGCCGGCGGCGGGGGCGAAGGGCGGCGTGATTGAGGCGCGTCTGCCGAAGCCCGCCGGTCGAGATTTCCAAGACATCGCGGTGCTCGCGTTTCCGACGCCGTTGGGTGACTCCGCCCGCGCCGGCGGCGTGGTCGTGCCGGCGGCGGTGAAGGCGTTGCCGGCGGGAAAAGAAAAGCCGCTCCCGTGGGCGTCGGCGTTCCACGGTTTGGCGAAAAAGGGCGACCGCCCGTTCGTGCTGCTGCGAACGTCGCCGGACGCGCCGCTGCGCTGCGAGGTGCGTTTCGACGCGCCGGTGGTGCTGCGCTCGTTCGAGTTCCCGACGCCCAACTCGATGTCGCACAACTTCTATCACCCGCGCTTTTTCTACCCCGAAATCACGGTGGTCGTCGAAGCCGTCATTGCCGGCGGACGCGCCGTCGAACTCGTCCGCGTCGCGTTGCCGCAGGATGCGTGGCAGTCGCCGCGCAACGCCATCACCATCGCGCTGCGCGAGCCACCGGTGGCGACCGACACCTACCGGCTCACGCTCATTCACCCGCCGTCGGACCACCGTATCATCTCAATGCAGGGCGGCGACAGCCCGTTCTACCTCAAGCCCGGCGTGCTGCGCTTCTCGACCGCCGCGCGAAAAAACAGTTGGGAGTCCGAGGCGGCGTGGACGCTCCGCTCCGCCCTCGCCGGCAACGACTCCGACCTCCCGCAAAACCCCGCCGCGTGGCTCCGCCTCGACGACATTCAGGACATCACGGCGTTCTTCGACACCGCCACCGGCGTTCTTCGCTCCCCGCTCCCTGCTCCCCGCTCCCCATCCTCCTACACCATCCTCCGCCTCGGCCACGTCAACGCCGGTCGCCGCAACGCCGCCGCTCCGGGAAACGCCACCGGTTGGGAGTGCGACAAACTCTCCGACGCCGGTCCCGCCGCGCACTACCCCGCCTACATCGGACGCCTCGCGCGCGGCCCGCTCGCCGGCGGTCTGCTCACCGGCACGCACGTTGACTCGTGGGAGTGCCACACGCAGACGTGGACGCGCTCCCTCGAACGCGACTTCCGCGAACGCGCCGGCTACGCCCTCCGCGCTTGGCTGCCGGCGGTCGCCGACGGCTACGTCATCGAATCGCCGGAGCACACCGCGCGTTTCCTGCGCGACTGGCGGGCCGTCCTCGGCGACCTCTTCGCGAACGGCTTCTACGGCGGACTCGCCCGCCGCGCCCGCGCCGACGGCCTCGCGTTCGAGTTCGAGACCGCCGCCGGCGACGTTGTCCCCGCCGACATCCTTGAATACTACAAGCACGCCGACATCCCGATGTGCGAATACCACTACCCCGTCACCGCCTCGCACCCGAACTTCAAACCCATCCGCCCCACCGCCAGCGCCGCGCGCCTCTACGGCAAACCGCGCGTCGCCGCCGAAGCGTTCACCTCCGGCAACACCACGTGGGACGAGACCCCCGCGTTCCTCAAAGAGATTGCCAACATCAACGCCGCCGCCGGCATCACCCACCCTGTCTTCCACACTTACGCCCACAACCCAGCCACCGGCGCCGACTTCAAGCCCCCCGGCAGCGCGTTCGGCGACCACTACGGCGCACCCTTCCTGCGCGGTCAGACGTGGTGGCACGCGATGCCCGATTTCTGCCGGCACCTCGCGCGGCTCTCACTCCTCCTCGAACGCGGCTCACCGGCGAACGACATCCTCTGGTATCTCGGCGACGAAATCCCCCACAAGCCCGACCAACTCGCGCCATTCCCCGAAGGATTCGCCTTCGACTACTGCAACCCCGACGCGCTGCTGACGCGCCTCTCGGTGCGCCCCGCCGACGGCGCACTCGTCACCCCCGACGGCACCGCGTGGCGCGTCCTGTGGCTCCCCGACACGCGCCGGATGCTCCCCGAAACATTGGAGCGCCTCGCCGCATTCGCCCGCGCCGGAGCCACCATCGTCGGCGACCCGCCCCGCGCCTGCGCAACCCTCACCGGCGGCACCACCGCCCAACACCGCTTCGACAACGCCGTGCGCGAAATCTGGGGCGAAGAAGCGCCGGCGGCAGCGGCGGTGCCGGCGAAGGAAGGTTCCAGTCGGGTCGCTGCCGTTCACGGCAGCAGCGGCTCGCCACCGGCACTGCCGGCGGCGCGCCGGCTTGGACGCGGCCGTGTCTTTCGCGGCAGTTCGCCGGAAGACCTCGCCGCCGCGCTCGCCGCGCTCCGCCTCGCGCCCGACGTGCTCACAACACCGCCGCCGGCACCGGCACCACCGCCGGCAACGCCCGCTCGTCTCACGCCCGCCGGCAACACCGCCGGCATCCTCTTCGCCCACCGCCGCGCCGCCGGTGCCGACTGGTATTTCGTGTGCGCCGAATACGGCGCGGAATTCGCCGGCGAAATTACGCTGCGAAACAGTGCACAGTGGCCAGTTGCCAGTGGTCAGTGGTCAGTGGACAGAAACCAGTGCCCCGCCGTTGAAATCTGGCACCCCACCACCGGCGCGATTTCGCGCGCCGCCGGCGTTCGCCGCACCGCCGACGACCGCCTCGCCATCCCGCTGCGCCTCGCCCGCGCCGAAGCCGTGTTTGTAGTCATCCGGCACACTGCCACCACTGCCGGCGCAAGTGCTGTGCCGTCCGTTTACGGGCGGAATGCCGCCGCCGGCACTACCACCGCTGCCGCCGCTCTGCCGGCGGTGCTCCCCATCACCCGCATCACGCTCACCTTCCCCGCTGGCTGGGGCGCACCGGCAACGCCCATCGCCCTCGAAACGCTCGCCCCGTGGAAAGACCTCCCCGCCTTCGCCGACAACCCAGAAGCCCGCGCCTTCTCCGGCACCGCCACCTACCGCGCCACCTTCACTCTTCCTGCACCTCCTCCCCGCTCCCTGCTCCCCGCTCCTCGTTCCCTTCTTGTTCTCGGAAAAGTCCGCGACATCGCCGTCATCACACTCAACGGCCGCCGCTTCCCCGCGCTGTGGTCGCCGCCTTACGAACTCGACGTCACCGGTGCCCTTGTTGCCGGCGAGAACGTCCTTGAAATCGCAGTCACCGGCACTTGGCTGAACCGCCTCGCCTACGATTTCGCGCAGCCGCCGGAGCAGCGCAAAACGTGGACAGTCGGCCCGCCCCGCGGTCGCAAACTCCTCCCCGCCGACAGCGGCCTGCTCGGTCCGGTCGTCCTGCTGGCGGCGAAATAAGAAATCGCCGGCGCAACTGCCGGTTTGAATTTCGCGAAGACGCCACCGGTGGCGGAACCCGTGCGTCGGCGTGGCGGTCGCAGGGGCGATGATTTCATCTTTTGTCCGCTTTCTTGCCGTTGCCGCCATCGCGGCGGTTTCCGTTGTTTCCGACGTCACCGGCACTGCCGCCCGCGCGCAAATGCTCGTTCCCGCGCCGGCGAAAATCCTGCCCGTTCACGGCGCGCCGGAGTTCGTTCTCGGCGCAAAGAGCGCGCTCTACTTCGACGGACGCGCCGCCGGTTCGCGCGAGGCCGCCGAGTTCCTCGCCAAGACGCTGCGCCCCGTCACCGGTTTCGCGCTGCCGGTGCGCGACGTGGCGAAACTCCCCGCCGGTGCCGCGCCGCAGGGCGGCGATGTTATTTTCGGAGCACTCAAAACTCCCGCCGGCAGTGCCGGTAGCACCGGCGGTGCCGCCGCGCCCGTTTCCGGCGGCTACACGCTTGAAGTTGTCCGCGCCCCGTCCAACGCCGCGCTCGTCGCCATCGCTGCCGGCGACCCCGCCGGCTTTTTCCACGCCGTCCAAACCTTCCGCCAACTCCTTCCCAATGAGGTCTTCGGCAGCGCCGGCACCGCAAAATCCGCTCCCGTTCCCGTTCAGCGACTTTCCATTCCCGCCGTCTCCATCACCGACGCCCCGCGCTTCCAATGGCGCGGCGTGTTGCTCGACGTCGCCCGCCACTTCTTCACCAAGGAGCAAATTTTCCGCCTGCTCGACCGCATGGC
>JAISSQ010000162.1 GCA_031273045.1 Puniceicoccales bacterium | reverse complement strand
CACGGTGAGGGCAGCCGCAACAAACGCTGATAGTGTTCAGTTATGCCGGTGTCTTCTTGCATAGATAGCCCTTATTAGCATGTTTTCCCCAATTGCCCACAAAAAAAACGGAAGAACCTCCTTCAACCTTCATCCTTCCCTCACTGTTGCTCGCACTGACCGCCGGCGCAGGCGAGGATTTCCTGAAGCGCGGTGTTGTCCACGTGCTCGACGAGCGTGGTGTAGTCAACGGGGGTGTAGTGCAGCGAGTTCCAGCGGGCGATGTCCGCCTCGGTCTGGACGGACTCGTTGGGCGCTTGCGCATAGACCTTGTCGCCGATGTCGCGCAGCAGCGCGATGCCGGTGAAGTAGGCACGGTTTTCCCAGATGAACGCCGCCGCATCGTCCCACTCGTCCTCGCGGACGGTGCAGGTGTTGGAGACGTTGTGGTGCAGGCCGGGGTTGTAGCGCTCGTGGGCGCGGCCGGGCTGGACCCAGTGGCGTTGGACGAGTTTGACGTATTCGAGGAAGCGTAGCGCGCGAACGTCGGAGCGCACGATGGCGCCGTCGCGCGCCTGCACGGGGAAGGTGATGACGTCGTCGTTGGCGTTGTGGATGCTGCGTTCGGTCATGCCGGGGTTGGCGGCGCGGAAGTGCTGATAGACGGGTTCGAGGCGGTTCGCGAGGACGCGCCGGAAGTAGCGTTTGGCGTGGTGGGGGTGGATGCCGCTCGACGTGCCCAGCAGCAGCGAGGCGGTGCCTTCGGGTTTGACGCACGTGGTGCGCGCGGCGGCGGGGATGCCGATGAGGGCGGCGACGCGGGCGTTCTCGCGGCGCACTTCCGCGGCGCCGGCTTCGAGGACGGCGGGGTCGAGGAACAGCGCGGGGTTGTCGAGAATGCCGGTGATGCTCACGCCCAGCAGCGACTCGCGCTCGTTGATGAACTGCGTGACGGGGCCGAGGTAGGGCATCTTGGTGTAGGACGCCTGCAGGGTGCCGATGAGGGCGGCGGCGCGGCAGTTCGCGAGGAACTCCTCCTTGTTGGCGCAGGCGGCGGCGTTGATGGTGGTGAGGTTGCACATCTGCCAGCCGAAGACGCGCTGACCGAGTTCGAGGTCGCCCTCGTAGCCGAGTTCGCGCAGGCGGGCGATTTCGCTCTCCTCGCGCAGGTCGGCGAAGGGCGCGAGTCCGATTTCCACGCACGGGTTCGCGCCGTAGTCCTCGCTCTCGACGAAGTAGAAGCCCGGCTCGCCGAACTCCTTCTGCTTCTCGTAGAGCGCGAGGAAAACGTCCTGCGGCGTCGTGTGGCGGTTGATGACGGCGGAGTTGTTCGACGCGCTGCGCTGCGGGTTCTCGGTGAACCACTCGCCGGTCTTGGCGCACATCATCTCCTCGTCGTCCGCGCTGAACAGGCAGATGGTCGCGCTGCGCCGGATGCCGCCGGAGAGCACCGCCTTGGCGGCGTGCATGATGATGTCGTAGGCCTCGACGGGGCGCAGCCGGCGGCCCGGGACGCGGTTCAAGATTTTGCGGATGTTTTCGAGCGAGCGGCGCAGCGGCACGTGCCCGGGCGCCTTGCCGCCGGAGGTGACCAACGGCGTGCCTTTGGCGCGGATGCTCGAATAGTCGAACTCGACGAGCGTGCCGGCGAAGTAGGAGCGCACCAGCGCGTTGAGCGCCTCCGCCCAGCCCTTGATGGTGTCGGCGACGTGGTGGTGCTTCACCGGCAACTCGTCGTCGCCCGCGCGTGGCGGGAACGCCGGCAGTTGCGCGACGTGGTGCCGCTGCACCGAGAAGCCGGTGCCGGTGCCGCACAAGAGCAGCCAGAGCGTCTCCGCGAACGCCTCGATACGGTTGATGAACGTGAAGGCGCAGTTGAACATCCGCGCCTCCTCCTTCTCGATGGCGGGACCGCCGAACTGCAAACTGCGCATGCTCGGCAGCACGCACCGGCGGCGCACACGGTCGAACGCCGCGCGGATTTGCTCCGCGAACGGCACCGGCTCCGCCAACTCCGGCAGCAACGCCGGCTGGTTGTCCACCCAAGCGAAACGCCGCAGGTGCATCGCCTCGACGCGGTTCACCGGCTCCGGCCACACCTCGCGCCGCTTCAACTCCGGCACGTAGCGCGAGTATTTCGAAATCGCGATGTAGTCCGAAAGCCCGTTCGGACGCGCCGCCGCCGCCGGTGCCGACGCCGCCTCCGCCGCGCGCTCCTTCGCCCGCGCCTCGCGATAGACGATGAACGCCCGCGCCGCGTCAAAATGCCCGCCGGCGGCGAGCGCCTGCTCCGCCGCGTCCTGAATCTCCTCCACGCCCGGCGCCTCACCGGCACTGAAGCGCGGCGCGAACCGCGCGGCGACGGCACCGGCAATCGCGGCGACCTCGGCGACCTGCGCGCCCGACAGCCCGAAGCGCGGCAAGTCGCGCCAGTCCGCCGGCTGCGTCACGCTTGCCAGCGCCGCGCCCAACGCGCGCTCAATGCGCCCGCTGTCGAAGGCGACCACCCGCCCGTCGCGCTTCGTCACGCGCCAGTTGGCGCTCGCGCCGTCGACGACGGACGCGCCGCCGCCGGTGGTGGTTATTGCGGCGGGGTCGGAGTCGGAGGAAGCGGCGGGGCTTGACGAAGGTTCAATAGCGGCGGCATCGGCGGCGGACATGTGTGGAATGCGGAGGGAGTTGTTCGATTGGATGTGAAAGGGGCGCGCCACCTTTCGCGGCGCGGGCAGGACAGGGAAAGAAGCGACGGGAAGGGGTCAAGATGGGATAGGGTCGGAAGGTGCTTTTTTGTCGGAACCGTCCCCCTTATCGCACCGCCCGCTTGCTTACCCCCTTGGGGTGCGGATGCAAAAAGCGGCGGGCAACCGCAAAGTCGCCCGCCGCCGGTGGTGTCGAAAATTCCGCTTCTTATTTGCCGAGCAGCGTGACCGCCACGTTCACGCCGGCGGTGACGATGCTGACCATGCTCATCAACTTGATGAGGATGTTCAGCGAGGGACCGGCGGTGTCCTTGAAGGGGTCGCCGACGGTGTCGCCGACGACGGTCGCCTTGTGCGCCTCGCTGCGTTTGCCGCCGAAGTTGCCTTCCTCGACGTATTTCTTCGCGTTGTCCCACGCGCCGCCGCTGTTCGCCATGAAGACGGCGAGGACGAAGCCGCCGGCGAGGCCGCCGCCGAGCAGGCCGAACACGCCGCTGACGCCGAGGACGAGTCCGGTCAGAATCGGCACCACGACGGCGATGAGCGAGGGGACAATCATTTCGCGTTGCGCGCCGCGCGTGGAGATGGCGACGCACGTGGCGTAGTCGGGTTTCAGCCCTTCGGGGAAACTGACCTTGCCGCTCTGCTTGTCCACGAACTTGTCCACGAGTTTGCCGTCGCCGCCAAGGATGCCGAAGCCCTTGAACTGGCGCACGATTTCCTCGACCATGCTTTGCGCGGCGCGGCCGACGGCGTTGATGGTCAGGCCGCAGAAGAGGAACGCCATCATGGAGCCGAGGAAGAGGCCGACGATGACCTTCGGGTTCATCAGGTTCACCTCGAAGTAGTTCATGAAGTCGGTGAGCGTGGCGGACGCCAGCGGGATGCTTTTGCCGGCGACTTCGATGGCTTTCTGCCCGGCGTGCTCCATGGCGATTTTCAACTCCTCGACGTAGGAGGCGAGCAGGGCGAGCGCGGTGAGCGCGGCGCTGCCGATGGCGAAGCCCTTGCCGGTGGCGGCGGTGGTGTTGCCGAGGGCGTCGAGCGCGTCGGTGCGTTTGCGAACCTCGGGTTCGAGGCCGCTCATCTCGGCGTTGCCGCCGGCGTTGTCGGCGATGGGACCGTAGGCGTCGGTCGCGAGCGTGATGCCGAGTGTCGAGAGCATGCCGACGGCGGCGATGCCGATGCCGTAGAGGCCGAGCGCCATCTTGTCCGCCGAGAACGTCCAGTCGCCGGCGGCGAGGCAGTAGGCGAGCGTCGTGCCGATGGCGATGACGACCACGGGGATTGCCGTGCTCAACATTCCGACGCCGATGCCGCTGATGATGACGGTCGCGGCGCCGCCCTTGGTCGCGCTCTCCGCGATGCGCTTCGTGGGCTTGTATTCCTGCGAGGTGTAATACTCCGTGGACTGCCCGATGATGAGACCGGCGACCAGACCGGTGACGATTGCGCCCCAGATGCCCCAGTTGTTCGGAACGCCCAGAACGTGCAGGATGCCCGCCGACGCCAGCACGATGAGCAGCGACGAGAGGTTCACGCCGCGTCCCAGCGCCGAGAGCAGGTTCTTCTGCGTCGCGCCCTCCTTCGTGCGCACGGCGAAAATGCCGAGGATGGACAGCACGGTGCCGACGGCGGCGATGACCATCGGCGCCACGACGAGTTTGTAGCCAAGGTTCGCGTCCTGCTCCGCAACGCTCTTGAGCGCGGGCGTGAGCGCGGCGGCGGCGCCCAGCGCGGCGGTCGCCAGAATCGAGCCGGCGTAGGACTCGTAGAGGTCCGCGCCCATGCCGGCGACGTCGCCCACGTTGTCGCCCACGTTGTCCGCAATCGTCGCCGGATTGTGCGGGTCGTCCTCGTTCAGACCGGCGACGACCTTGCCGGCGATGTCCGCGCCAACGTCCGCCGCCTTCGTGTAAATGCCGCCGCCGACACGCGCGAACAGCGCCTGCAACGACGCGCCCATGCCGAACGTCAGCATCGTCGTCGTGATTATCGCCAATTGGTTCGGCGTTTCGGGGATGAACTCCCGCAGCACGAGGAACCACACCGAAATGTCAACCAGCGCCAGCCCGACGACCACCAGCCCCATCACGGCGCCGCTGCGGAACGCCAGTTGCAACCCCGCGTTGAGCGACTTGCGCGCGGCGGCGGCGACGCGGTTCGAGGCGTAAGTCGCCGTCTTCATCCCGAAGAAGCCCGCCAGTCCGGAGAAGAAACCGCCGGTGAGGAACGCGAACGGCACCCACCCGTTCTGGATGCCCAGCCCGTAGGCGAGGTAGGCGAACACAACCGTCAGCAAGACGAAGAAAATGCCGACCACCTTGTATTGCTGTTTCAGATACGCCATCGCGCCCTCGCGCACGTATTGCGCGATTTCCTGCATGCGCTCCGTCCCCTCGTCCGCCGCCTTCATCCGCTTGTAGAAGAACGCGGCAAACGCCAGCGCGAGCACCGACGCCGCCGGCGTCAGCCAGAACAGCGACTGCGCGATGCCACCGCCACCGGCGGCAGCGGCGGCGGCGGGCGCGGCGACCGCGGTTGCGGAAGCGGCGTCACCGGCGGCGGCGACGGCGACCGGCGCGACCGCGGCGAGCGTCGCCGAAGCACCGGCGCCGGCGGCGTTGACGACCGTTGCCGTCGCGGCGGCGGCGTTCGAGACCGCGTCGCCAACGCCGGCGAGCACGGTCGCGAGACCAGTTTGAAGATGTGCGAACATAGGTGGTGTTGTGATTTCGTTTTGGAGAAGTCGGCGAAAGACAGGATGGACACCAATCTCCGCCGTCTGCCCTTTTCGCAAAGACGCTGAAAAGTGTCAACGCCGCCGGCGGTCAGAGCACCACCGGCGGCGTCGAAAGAAGTTGCGCTTATTGCGCGAATAAGTCCCCCGCCCCGCCCCGCCGTCACCGGCGGAGTTCACCGGCGGCGCGCGCGAGCGGCGTCACCGGCGGTGCTCACGCGAGCAGCCAAATGCCGAGCCAGACGATGACCGCCGTGAGCGCGACCACGCCCAGTGCGAGGGCGCGGAGGTAGCCGTGCGCCTCGCCGGTCTGCGCGGCGGAATAGGCGTCGCCGGCGCCGTGCAAACCGCCGGCGGCGGCGTCAACACCGCCGTTGATGCCGTGCTCGCAAACGTCGCGGTTCACGAGTCCGAGCGCACCGGCGGCGGCGGCGACAAGCGAGACCGCGCCGCCGATGACGCGCCGGTCGAGCCAGTCGGCGGCAGCACCGGCGGCGTTGTGCGCGCGAATGACCGTCGCGGCGTAGAGTTCGTCGAACCAGAGCCGGTTTTCGAGCGAACGCCAGACGCGCGGGAAGCGCGATTGCAGCGGGTCGGGGTCGGCGGCGGCGACGCGGGGGAAGCGTTTGAAGTAAACCGCCCAACCGGCGCCGATGCCGGTGGCGACGAGGAAGATTGAGAGCGCGAGCAGTCCGGGCGTTTCAAAGATTGCGCCGAAGCCGCCGGCAGCGGCACCGGCGGTGCCGTTGAGGTGGTTCGCGAGCCACGGCCACGCGGGGGTGTTCAGAAATCCGAACAAGACGGCGGCGACGGCGAGCAGCGCGAGCGGCAGCGTCATCGTCCAACCGTTTTCGTGAGCGTGCTTGGCGGCGTGGGAGCGCGGTTTTCCGAAGAAGACGTTCGTCATCAGGCGCGTCATGTAGAAGGCGGTGAGGACGACGGCGACGAGCGCGACGGCGAGCGGCAGTTTGTCGAGCCACGGCGCGGCGGCGCCGGCGAAGTGCGCGTGCCAGTGCGAGGCACCGTGCAGCACGGCCTCCTTCGACCAGAAGCCGGAGAACAGGAATGGTGCGCCGGCGAGCGCGAGCATGCCGACGCTGAACGTCGCAAACGTGATTTTCATCCGCGCGCCGAGGCCGCCCATTTCGCGCATGTCCTGCTCGTGGTGCGCGGCGTGGATGACGCTGCCGGCACCGAGGAAGAGCAACGCTTTGAAGAAGGCGTGCGCGAGCAGGTGGAACATCGCAGCCGCCGGCGCGCCGACGCCCACGGCGAGCATCATGTAGCCGAGTTGCGAAACGGTCGAAAACGCGAGCACGCGCTTGATGTCGTTTTGCGCGACGGCGATGAGCGCACCGAGCAGCGCGGTGACGGCGCCGGTGAGCGCGACGACCGTCTGCGCCGTCGCCGAAAGCGCCAGCAGCGGGAACACGCGGCACATCAGGAAGACGCCGGCGGCAACCATCGTCGCGGCGTGAATGAGCGCGGAGACGGGCGTCGGTCCCTCCATCGCGTCGGGCAGCCACACGTGCAGCGGGAACTGACCGGACTTGCCGACGGCGCCGGCGAACAGCAGCAGCGCGACGGCGGTGGCGGCAAGCACGCCGCACGGTAGCGCGGCGGAAAGGTGCGCGAGCGCGGCGGTTTCGAGGGCGCCGGCGCCGTTGTTGTAGAACAGCAACGTGCCGGTGGCGCCATCGAGCCAAATCATTCCGAGCAGGAAGCCGAGGTCACCCACGCGCGTCGTGATGAACGCCTTTTTCGCGGCGGCGGCGGCGGACGGTTTCTCAAACCAAAATCCGATGAGCAGGTAGGACGCCAGCCCGACGAGTTCCCACGCGATGAACGTCAGCAACAGCGAGTTCGACACCACGATGCCGAGCATCGCCCCCGCGAACAGCGACAGGTAGCAGAAGAACTTCGTGAAGCGCGGGTCGTCGCGCATATACGCCGTGCTGAACAAGAAAATCAGCGCACTGACACCGGTGACCATCACGAGCATGAACGCCGTCAACGGGTCGAGCAAAACGCCGAGTTGCGCCGCGTAGCCGCCGGCGCCGGCACCGGCGGAGGAGACGCCCGCGCCGGTGCCGGCACCGGTGGCGAGCCACGCGAAGTTGTCCGAAACGCGCGCGCCGGCGGGCAGCGCGAGCGCGGCGGCAAGAGCGTTCACCGAGAGCGCGAACGCGCCCAGCATGGCGGCGAGCGCCGCGCCGGAGGCGAAACGTTTCGCGGAGCGCGGCGCGAAACCGGCAAGCGCGCAAGCCAGCAACGGCAGCGCGGGAATGAGCCAGAGGGAGGTGAGCGTGGTCATGCGTCGTGGCGCGGAAAAATGCCGTCCGCCACCGGCGGAGAAAAGGCGGAATTGAGAGAACTGACCGCCGGCGACGCCACCGGTGCCGGCGGCGTTATTCAATTTCAAACGTCGCCAAAACAGCGCGGTGGTCGGACGGATAGTTCTTGAAAACGATGTCCGCCGCGCCGGCTTTCTCGCCGACAATCTCGACCTTCTTGACCGTCACGCGCCGTGCGCCCGGGTGAAACATCACGAAGTCAATCCGGTCGTGCACCTCGCGTTTCGCGGGCTTGGGCGTCCACGTGTAGCCCGGATTTTTCACCTCATCGGGAAAGGCGACGCGGTAACT
>JAISSQ010000129.1 GCA_031273045.1 Puniceicoccales bacterium | reverse complement strand
CTACTGCACGTGGAGCACCGCCCGCATGGCAAGCGGCATGTCCTCCACCCGCTACACCCAGCCCGGCATCAACGGCTTCGTCTCGCTCACCGCGAAATTCTGAACGAGCCGCCACGCGCCGCGCGCCACCGGTGGTGCGCGGTGCGGACTAAAACGCAGTTGCTCCGCGACCGGCGCGCCGGCACCCTCCACGCCCCGCATGAGCGAACGATTGACCTCCTCCAATAACGACACCGCCGGCGACACCGGCGCCGGCTGTCGTCTCTCCCCTTGGGCACGGGGCGTCTCGCCCTCGCCGACGCTCGCCGTTGACGCGCGCGCCAAAGCCCTCGCCGCCGCCGGCAAGGACGTGTGCGGGTTCGGCGCCGGCGAGCCGGATTTCGACACGCCCCAGTTCATCAAGGACGCCGCCGCGAAGGCACTCGCCGACGGCCGAACCAAATACACTCCGACGCCGGGAATCCTCCCGCTGCGCAAGGCGCTCGCCGACGCCTACAACGCGCTCGGCTTCGCCATCGAACCGTCGCAGGTCGTCGTCTCCCCAGGCGGCAAAATGTCCTGCTACCTCGCCATCCTCGCCACCGTCGGTCCGGGCGACGAGGTGCTCATCCCCGCGCCCTACTGGGTGAGTTACCCCGAAATGGTGAAACTCGCCGGCGCCACGCCGAAGTTCCTGCCGACCGACGACAAGGGCGGGTTCAAAATCACGCCCGCGCAGTTGCGCGCCGCCGTCACGCCGCGCACGCGCCTGCTCATTCTCAACTCGCCCTCGAACCCCACCGGTGCCGTGTATTCGGGCGCCGAGTTGCGCGCGCTCGTCGAAGCCGCCGCCGCCGCGGGACTGTTCATTCTCTCGGACGAAATCTACGAGCACCTGCTCTACGACGACGTCGCGCCCACGCACCCCGCGCTGCTCGCGCGCGACGCCGCCGAGCGCGTCATCACCGTCTCCGGCTTCGCCAAGACCTACGCGATGACCGGCTGGCGCGTGGGCACACTCGTCGCGAGCAAACCCGTCGCCGCCGCCGTCGCCGACCTGCAGAGCCAGACGACCTCGAACGTGACCACGTTCGCGCAATACGGCGCGCTGGCGGTGTTCGAGCGCCCCGACCTCGCGCGCGCCGCGCTCGACGCGATGCTGGAACGCTTCAACAAGCGCCGCATGCGCCTCTACAACGCGCTCAACAACATCGCCGGCGTGACGTGCTTCCGCTCGCAGGGCGCGTTCTACCTCTTCCCGAACATCTCCTCGTTCGGCATCCCGTCGGCGGAGTTCTGCGCGCGCTTGCTCGACGAGGAACTCGTCGCCGCCGTCCCCGGCTCCGCCTTCGGCGCCGAGGGCTACCTGCGCCTCAGTTACGCCACCTCCGACGCCGTGCTCGACAAGGGCGTCCGCCGCCTCGAAGCATTCTGCAACCGGCTGCCGAGAAAGTAGCGAAGCGGCTCTTTCAGCCCTTTGCCCTTGGCCTTCATCCTTTGGAGCGAAGCGACTCTCCGGCGTCCCCACCAAGAATCGAACTTGGATTAACGGTTTAGGAAACCGCTGTTCTATCCATTGAACTATGGGGACCGGTGCCGGTGGTGTCGCCGGTGATTGCCGGTGCGGACGCCCGCGCGGGCGTCCGTTCTTGCGTTGCGCAACCTACCGGAAATGGGGTTGCACAAAAGCATTTTTTCCACTCCCTCGCCGGTGCCTACCCGATAGTTTTCCCGAAAACTAAAAACATTCCACTCGTTCCTCAAAGGAACTTTCCCCTTATGCCATACCCACCTCACCCGCCTTGTGTCCGCAGGCGAACGTTGCTCGTTGCCGCCCTTGCGTTGCCGGTGGCGGCGCTCGCCTTCAACCCCCCGCGCGCGCCGGCGGCGGTCAATTATTCGGACACGCCGTGGGGAACCGCCTCCGAGAACGTCGGCTTGGGCGTCGCCATCAACGCGCGCCTCGGCGTCATTTTCGCCGGCGCGCCGGACTCGCGGCAGGGCGGGTTCAACACCGCCGGCACCGTCTATTATTGGAGCGACGCCTTCGCCGGCGGCACGCAAACCGCCTCGTTCACGCTGCCGGCGACGTTCTCAAACGGCGTGCCCGGTGACCGCATGGGACAGTCGCTCGCGATTTACGACAACGGCACGACGCTCTCCGCAGTCGTCGGCGTCGAGGGCTACGACACCGGCGCGCCGCTCGGCAACACCCCCGCCGCGCAAAACGCCGGTGCCGTGCTTTACTATGCGGACATCCTCGGCGGCGCGCCGCCGGTGCTACTCAAAACGCCGCTCGCCGATGTCACGCTCAGCAACAATGGCGACAGTTTCGGCTACTCGGTCTCGCTCTCGTCCGGCGGCGCGCTCATCGGCGCGTATTATGCCAACCCGACACAGGGAAGCGGTGCTTACAACGCCGCGCTCGACTATGCGGGAGCCGTCTATTTCTGGGCGAATCCCGCTGCCGGTGGCGACGCCTACACGACCAAACTCGTCTCGCCCAACCCGAAAAGCGGCGGGCGATTCGGCGACGACATCGCGTTGAGCGGCGCGAGCGCGCTCGTCGGCGCGCCTTTCGAGGATTCCGCCGGCGGTGGCGTCACCAACGCCGGCAACGCCTACTTTTGGGCGAACGCCAACACCGCCACCGCCGCGAACGCCGTCGCGCTCGTCCCCTCCGACGCCGAGAGCGATTCGCGCTTCGGTTTCGCGGTCGCGCTCAACGGCGCGAGCGCGCTCGTCGGTGCCCCGCGCGCGGACACCGGCGGTCTCACTGACGCCGGTGCCGCCTACTACTGGGCGAACGCAGCGGCGGGCGGCGCGCAGACGACCAAACTCGTCGCCTCCGACGTCGCCGCGAACGGCTACCTCGGACACTTCACCGCGTTGAGCGGCACCGCCGCTTACGTTGTCGGCGGCATTGACCCGGGCACCAACCCCACGGGCTCCGGCGCGATTTACTACTACGCGGACGTCACCACCGGCGGCGTCATCGTCGAGACGGTCAAACTGCTCGTCTCGGACACGAGTTCGCTGCGCGCTTTCGGATGGGACCTCTCCGTTGACGGCACGGTCTTCGCCGCCGGCGCGCCGTTCGCCTACGGATACAGCGGGCGATACAGCAACGGCAGCGTCGTCACCGGCGACATCCGCACCTTCACCGTTCTCAACTCCGCCACGCCGCTCACGCTCTCCACCGGCGGCGTCTCGTTCGTCTCGCGCGTGGACTGGATTATCGGCGACACCGCCTCGAACCAGAAAGTGATTCTGGCGCGGCTGCAACAACTCGCCGGAGTCATGCTCGGCACCCCCGTGCCGGCGTGGATTCCCGATGTCGCCAACGTGACCGTCGCCGGCACCGGCGTCTATGTCGGCCGGCAACCCGGCGCGAACGACAACACGCTGCAGGTCTCCGGCACGCTCAAGGCACTCGACGTGTTCGTCGGCACCGGCACCGCCGGCGAGAACTCCGGCAACCTGCTGCAACTCGACGCCGCCTCGAAGTTGGACGGCGCGGTCACGCTCCACCTGTCGTTCGCGAACATCATCCGCATCGCGGACGTCGGCGGCACCGGCGGCAGTGTCACCGCCGCCCTGCAAAACCTCGCGCTCATCGCCGGCTCCGGCTCGACGCTCTCAGTGCTGAACTACCTCGGCGTCTCGCCGGACTACGCGCTCAACGACCCCGAACTGCTGGAACGGCTCGTGCTCGTCCCCGCGCTCACCGGCGGCGGCTACACCGCCATCACGCCCAAGGCGATGCCGCTCGCCCCCGAACCCTCGACCTATGCCGCCACCGGTGCCGCGCTCCTCCTCGCCGTCGCCGCTCTCGCCCGCCGCCGCCGCCGCCAGCACGCTTTTTAGAGAATGCAAGGCGGCTACGCCGCATCATCTCCAAGCCGACTTGAAAGTCGGCGCTCCGCGTTGGAAAGTCGGCGCTCCGCATTGCGGTCTCTTCCGAGCAGTGCCCATGCGGCAGTGAGGAGCACGAGCCAGAGGGCGAGGGCGGCGGCGGATTTCCACATGTCTGCCCAGAAAATCATGACGAGGAGGATGCCGGCGTTGAAGGCGATGCAGGCGTAGTTGGAGAATGGGGCGAGGGGCGAGGGGAAGCGGGTCGTGGTGCCGGCGGTGCGCATTGCCGAGCGGAATTTCAGGTGCGTCAAACTGATGAGTGCCCAGTTGAGGACGAGGGCGGCGACGACGACTGAAATCAAAAAGCCGAATGCCTCCGCCGGTGCCGCGTAGTTGAGTAGCACTGCCGCGCCGGTGGCCGCCGCCGACAACGCCAGCGCGCGCTCCGGCACGCCGCGCCGGTTCAAACGCGCAAGACCGCGCGGCGCCGCGCCTTTTTGCGCCAGTCCGTAAAGCATCCGGCTGTCGCAATAAACGCCGCTGTTATAGACGGAGAGCGCGGCGGTCAGGATGACGAAATTCAGAATGTGCGCCGCGCCCGGAACGCCCGTCTTTTCCAAAATCAACACGAACGGACTTGCCGCGTAGGCGTCGCCGGCGGCACCACCGGCGGTGCCGGCGACATCAATTGCGGCGAGCGTTTCGCGCCACGGCGCGAGCATCAGCATCACCGCGACGGCGCCGACGTAGAAAATCAAAATGCGCAGCAGCACTTGGTTGACCGCCTTCGGAATGGTGCGCTCCGGCTCCGCCGCCTCCGCCGCGCTCACGCCGACGAGTTCCAATCCGCCGAACGAGAACATCACAAGCGTCAGCGCGATTGCGAAATCGGGAAACCCGCCGGCAAAGAAACCGTCGGTCCACAAATTTGAGACCGCCGGCACCGCGCCTTTTGCGGCGATGTCGCCGCCGGCAGCAATGCCCGCGCCGCCGCCGGTGAGCACGAGCCAGCCGCCGAGCACAATCATCGCCGACACCGCCGCGACCTTCACGATTGACAGCCAAAACTCTGCCTCGCCGAACACGCGGACGTTGATGAGGTTCACCGCGTTCACTACGACGAAGCACGCCAGCACCGGCACCCATTGCGGCACCGCCGGCGCCCAATACGCGACGTATTTCGCGATGGCGGTCAACTCCGCCATTCCGACGAGCACGTAGAGCAGCCAGTAATTCCAGCCCGAAAGAAAGCCCGCGAACCCGCCCCAATGCTTGTGCGCAAAATGCGCGAACGAACCCGCCACCGGTTCCTCGACGACCATCTCGCCAAGTTGCCGCATAATCAGCAGTTCGACAAATCCGCCGATGACGTAGCACAGCAGCAGCGCCGGTCCCGCGTGTTTCAACGCACCCGCCGAGCCGAGAAACAG
>JAISSQ010000059.1 GCA_031273045.1 Puniceicoccales bacterium | reverse complement strand
TCAACACGATGACGCGCGCGCCGGAGCCGATGTGGTTGTAAACGTTTTCGGCGTGTCCGCTGAACCGGCCGTAGGCGAGCGCGATGCCTTCGAGGACGCTGATGTAGTCGTTGTCGTGGTCGTGTCCGCAGAAGACGCCGAAGACGTCGCCGGCGCGGTAGAGCGCGGCGAACATGCCGGTGTTGAGCCAGCCCGGACATTCGGCTTCGGTGCGCAGTCCGATGACGGGGCGTTGCGGGACGAAGTTGCGCCGGTTCTTGGTGTCAACCATCAGCGAGTATTCTTGAAGCGGGATGTGGAAAAACATCAGTGCCGGCAGCGGCTTACCGGCGTTGCCGGCGGTGAACGCCGCGCTGCGTTCCTGATACCAACGGATTTGTTCGGGCGCGATGCTGTCGTAACCTTGTTGTTTGCCGGCGGCGGTGCGGCCGTAGGCGCCGCTGTCGAGGAAGTAGAGCAGGGCAGCGGGCTTGCCGGCGGCTGCGGTGCTGCCGGCGGTGCTGCCGGCAGTTGGGGCACTGCCGGCGGCGGTTTTTGACGGCAGCACCGGCAGAAGAAAATTGCCTTCGCCCTTGATGTTGGCGGGGCCGCGTTCGGAGAGATTCCACGGGAAACGGGAGCGGTCGGTCGTGTATTCAAAGATTTTCGCGCGCGACCAACCGCCCTCGTCGTCGTGATTGCCGAGAACGACCGCGAACGGAATTTTGCGCTGCGACGGCACCGCGAGCAGCGCGTCCCACGCGGGCTGCGGCGGACGGTTCGTGACGTTGTCGCCGGTATAGACGACGAGGTCGGGCTTCTCTGCGTCGAGGATTTTTGCGTGCGCGGCGAGCGTCTGCGCACCGCCGGTTTTGCCCTTGCGAAACTTCAAATGCGAGTCCGTGAGTTGGACGATTTTGAACTCGCCGGCGGCGTTAAACCGCAGCACGGGTCGCGGCGCGGACGCGGTCGTCGTCGGTGGCACCGGTGGTGCCGCCGGTGCCGGCGGAGCGAATTTTTCCGTGCCGGCGCAAAGGGCGAGAAGCGCGCCGGCGGCGAAGGGGAGACGAAGGAGGGACATGTGTGTTTTGAGAAAACGCGCGCCGCCGGCGGTTCCCTGCTGTTCGGAACCGCATGCCCCGCCAAGCCCCTCCGCCGCTCCGCTTGACGCTGCCGGCGGGGAACGTTTTTTTCGCCCCCTTTTTCCGACTCTTTCAACCTATGTCCGACACTCCAAATTTCACTTCCGAAAACTCCGCCGGCACCGGCACCGCCGAGACCCGCCCGTTTCAAGCGGAGGTCAGGCAGGTGCTCGATATCGTCGTCCACTCGCTCTACAAAGACCGCGAAATCTTCATCCGCGAACTCGTCTCGAACGCCTCCGACGCCCTCGAAAAACTCCGCCATCTGCAACTCGCCGACAAGGACGCCGCCGGCACCGCCGCCGGTGACGCCGCGCCGCTCGAAATCCGCGTCACCACCGGCGAGAAGGCGGGCACGCTGACGATTGCCGACACCGGCGTCGGCCTCACCCGCGCCGAACTCGTCGAGAACATCGGCACCATCGCGCACTCCGGCACCAAGGCGTTCCTCGCCGCGCTGCGCGAAAACGGCGGCTCGAACGACAACCTCATCGGTCAGTTCGGCGTCGGCTTCTTCAGCGTGTTCATGGTCGCCGAGCGCGTCGAAATCCGCACCCGCTCGTGGCGGCCGGACGCCGAGGCGTTGCTGTGGACGAGCGACGGCTCCGGCGCCTACACCATCACGCCGCTCGACGCCGCCGCTGCCGGCAGCGTCGGCCGCGGTGCCGCCATCACCATTTTCCTGAAGCCGGAGCAGAAGGAGTTCGCCGGCAAGGAGCGCGTCAAAAACGTCCTCCTGCGCTACTCGAAATACGTGCCGGTGCCGCTGCTGCTCGACGGCGAGAAACTCAACACCGTCGCCCCGCTCTGGCTCAAAAACAAGAGCGAGGTCACCGCCGACGAATACAAGGAGTTCTACAAGTTCCAGTGCCACGCTTGGGACGAGCCGCTCGACTGGCTCCACTTCGCCGCCGACGCACCGCTCGCCATCAACGCGCTCCTCTTCTTCCCCTCTTCAAACTTCGAGAAACTCGGCTTCGGGCGCACCGAGGCAGGCGTCTCCCTCCACTGCCGAAAGGTGCTCATTGACGACGCGCCGCGCGGCCTCCTCCCCGAATGGCTGCGCTTCCTGCGCGGCGTCGTGGACAGTGCCGACCTGCCGCTCAACATCTCGCGCGAGACGATGCAGGACTCCGCCCTCGTCCAAAAACTCAACCACATCCTCACCAAGCGCGTCATCAAACACCTCGACGAACTCTCCCGCCGCTCCCCCGAAACCTACGCCAAGTTCTGGCAGGAGTTCGGCCACTTCATCAAAGAAGGCATCGTCACCGACGCCACCAACCGCGAAGCCCTCGCCCCCCTCTTGCGCTGGGACAGCAGTTGGAAAGGAGACACGAAAACCGAAAGTCCGGCGTCCTCATCCGAAAGTCCGGCAGCGTCAGCCGAAAGTCCAGAGTCCCCAAAACAAACCGTCTCCCTCTCCGACTACGTCTCCCGCATGAAGCCCGACCAGAAAGACATCTACTACCTCGTCGGCCCCGACCGCGACACCATCGAGCACGGTCCCTACCTTGAAGCGTTCCGCGCCCGCGGCCTCGAAGTCCTCTTCTTCTACGAAGCCGCCGACGACTTCGTCGCCAACCACCTCCGCGAGTTCAACGAGAAAAAACTCACCGCCGCCGACACCGCCGACCTCGACCTCGGCGACGCCCCCGCGCCCGCCGCCGGCGCCGGCGAACCGCTCCCCGAAAAACGCCTCCGCTCCCTGTGCGAATGGCTCAAACCCGAAGCCAAAAACGTCGAGACCATCGCCGCCGGCACACGCCTCGTGGACAGCCCGGCCGTCGCCCTCAACTCCGACAAATACCTCTCCCCAACGATGCGCCGCTACATGCAAGCCATCGGACGCGCCGACGCCGCCGACGCGCCAGCCGCCGGCGTCAAACTCGAAATCAACCCCCGCCACCCGCTCATTCACAAACTCGACACCCTGCGCGACACCGACCCTGCGTTCGCGAAATTGCTCGCCGCCCAAGTCGTTGACAACGCCCTGCTCGCCGCCGGTCTCCTCGACAACCCGCGCCAGATGACCGCCCGCATCTACGAAATCCTCGAAGCCGCCGCCGACAGGAAGGCGCAGTAG
>JAISSQ010000046.1 GCA_031273045.1 Puniceicoccales bacterium | reverse complement strand
CTCGGAACGCTCACCGGTGCCCGCACAAGCGCCGGCGCGTGGGACGGAGACGAAATCACTTTCGCCACCGCCGGCGCCTCCATTGAGGTGCACGAGACTGGCGTCGTCGCCAGCGGCTTGAACATCAATGCCGATACCACGTTCACCGGCGGCGCCATCAACGTCACCGCCGGCATCGGCATCACTTGGCAAATCGGGGAAACCACCTCGCTTCGCCTCGACTACGAAGCCGCCTTCGGTGACCGCTACGAAAGCCCCGTCCGCCTCAACCTCGGCTTCCGTAAACGGTTCTAAATCACCCAAACAGTCATCGCCGGTAACGTTCGTTCTTCGCTCGCCGGCGGTGCCGCTTGCATTCGTTGCGCAGCGTTTCTTGTCTGCGTAAAGAAAAAGTAGAAAAAAGCACAGGGCGACGGGTTCATTCCCGTCGCCCTTTTTCGCGCCGACACACTTCCAACCCCAACGGGGTTCCCTCCGCGCAGGCGGCGCACGCCGCCGGTGGTGACGCCGGCAATAACGCGGACGTGGGCAACCCCGTTGGGGTTGGAAGTGTCCGCGCCTTCGCGTCTTCGCGTCTTCGCGTGAGAAAATTCTCGCCCGTCATGTTCCTCTTTGGATTGTGCGGAAGAACACCCGTGCTGGGACTTCGTGTGAGTAAAAATTTTATTTTTAGGAGTGCCCTGATAACGCTGCGGTATTCCGCCGGTGGTGGCATACGCTCTGCTTTTCCGCCGGCGCATGTCTGAAAACTCGCCATCCGAACTCGCCCAACTGCCGTTCACGCTCGCCGCGCTGCGTCGCGGCTACCGAGCCAAAAAGTTCACCGTCGCCGATGTTTTGCGCGAGGCGTTGCGCCGCGCGCGCGACCCGCGTTTTCCGAACGTCTGGATTTCGCTCGCCGGTGATGACGCGCTCGCCGGTGCCGCCGCCGCGCTCGACGCCCGCGACCCTGCCGACCCCGCACTGCCGCTCTACGGCGTGCCGTTCGCCGTCAAAGACAACATAGACGTCGCCGGTGTGCCGACGACTTGCGCGTGCCGTGCGCTCGATACGCCGGCGAACGCCGCCGGTGAACACGCATTAGTTGTCACCCGCCTCATCGCCGCCGGCGCCGTCCCAATCGGCAAAACGAATATGGACCAGTTTGCCACCGGTCTTGTCGGGACGCGCTCGCCCTACGGCGCCTGCGCGTCGGTGTTTTCCGACGCGCACATCTCCGGCGGCAGCAGCAGCGGCTCGGCGGTCGCGGTCGCGGCGGGAATGGCGGCGTTTTCGCTTGGCACCGACACCGCCGGCAGCGGCCGCGTCCCCGCCGCGTTCAACAACATCGTCGGGCTGAAACCCACGCGCGGCGCGTTGCCCACCGCCGGCGTTTTCCCCGCCTGCAAATCGCTCGACTGCGTCTCCATCTTCGCCAACTCCACCGGCGACGCCGGCGCGGTGTTTGCGGTCGGGAGCGGGGAAAGGACTTCCGACTCTGGACTCCCGACTCTGGACTCATGTGTCGGGAGTCGGGAGTCGGGAGTCGGGAGTCCTTCACTAACAAATGGCGTCCGCATCGGCGTGCCGGCGGCGGCGCAACTCGAATTTTTTGGCGACACCGCCGCCGCCGCGCTTTTTGACGCCGCTGTGCGTCGCGCCGCCGCCTCCGGTGCCCGCATTGTCGAGATTGACTACGCGCCGTTCGCCGCTGCCGCCGCGCTGCTTTACTCCGGTCCGTGGGTTGCCGAACGCCTCGCCGCCTGCGGTGAATTGCTTGCCGCCCACGCCGACGCCTTCGACCCGACCGTCCGTGCAATCATCGCCGGCGGCGCGAAATTCTCCGCCGTTGACGCCTACAACGGCGCCTACGCGCTCGCCGAACACCGCGCCGCCGCCGAACGCGAATGGGCGAAGATGGACGTCCTGCTGCTGCCCACCACCGGCACCACCTACACCCGCGCCGAAGTCGCCGAGCAGCCCGTCGCGCTCAACACGCGCCTCGGCTACTACACGAACTTCGTGAACCTGCTCGACCTCGCAGCCGTCGCCGTCCCCGCCGGCTTCCGCCCCGAAAACGGACTGCCGTTCGGCGTCACGCTGATTGCCCCCGCCGGCACCGACGCCGCCCTGCTCGACCTCGCCAGCGCCCTGCAATTCCCGCGCGTCTGCGGCGGCCCCGCCGCGCCGAGCGAGCGCATCACCGTAGCCGTCGCCGGCGCGCACCTGCGCGGCCAGCCGCTCAATTGGCAGTTGCAGGAGCGCGGCGCCGTGTTCCTCGAAACCGTCCGCACCGCGCCGAACTACAAACTCTACGCCCTCGCCGACGGCAAAAAGCCCGGTCTGCTGCGCACCACCGGCGGCGCGGCACCGACGACTGCTGCCGGTGACGCCTCGCCGACCTCCGGCATCGAACTTGAACTCTGGTCGCTCGACCCCGAAGCGTTCGGCACCTTTGTCGCGCTCATTCCGCCGCCGCTGGGCATCGGCACCGTCGAGTTGAGCGACGGCCGCGCCGTCAAGGGCTTCATCTGCGAACCCTTCGCCCTCGACCCCGACCGCGAAATCACCCGCTACGGCGGCTGGCGCGCGTGGCTCGCGGAGCGCGGGTGAAGGTGCCGAGGTTTTTCAGGAGGACGCGGGCGTGGCGTCCGCTCGAAAGCGCCTCGGCGCGGCGGGCGGGCGGCAAGTCGTCCACGCTGACGTCGGAGAAGCCGCACACGTCGCGGAAGAAGCCGTGGCTTTGGGTCGTGAGCGCGTAGAGCCGGCGGGCGCCGGCGTTGCGGGCGAGCAGTTCGGCGTATTCGACGAGTTTCTTGCCGACGCCGCGTCCGTGGTAGAACGGTTGGACGAAGACGGAGCCGGCCTCCATCGCGCTGTCGCCGTAGCGGCGCAGACAGGCGCAACCGATGACGCTCTCGTCTATTTCATAGACGAAATACTCATCAATGTGCTGCTCGATGTGGGCGCGCGTGCGAGGGAGGAGCATTTCGTCGCGCACGCCGGACTTGGTGATGTTGTAGATGGCGCGGGCGTCTTTTTTCTTCGCGGGGCGGATGCGCTCGTAGTCGTTGGCGTGAATCATGGTTCCCAGCCCGACCTTGTCGAAAATCTCGGTGAGCAGCCCGCCGACGATGCGTCCGTCGAGGATGTGGGCGCGCGTGGCGCCGCCGTTTTCGAGGGCGCGAATGGCGTGGGACGCCTTGCTGCGGAGCCGTTCGGCGATGCTGTGGGCGCGCTTTTCGCGGAAGAGCGCGGTGAGGCGGTCGAGGGGGATGTTGACGGTGACTTTGCCGTCAATGACCAGTCCGGGATAGTTGGTGAGGAAGATGAGTTTCGAGGCGCCGAGGGCGATGGCGAGTTCGGCGGCGAGCAGGTCGCTGTTGATGCGCAGGGAGCGGCCTTCGCGGTCGCACAGGATGGGCGTGAAGACGGGGATGATTTCCTGCGCGAGGAGGTTTTTGACGAGGGCGGCGTCAATCTTCTCGACCTTGCCGGTGAACAGTTGGTCGCGTCCGCGCAGAATGCCCGCCTCGGTGGCGCGAACGGCGTTCGTGACCGCCGTTTTCAGGCCGGAGTGGGTGAGTGCCTCGACGATGGTCTGGGTGACGACGCCGGAGGTCTCGCGCGCGAGGGCGAGCGTGGCGGCGTCGGTGGGACCTTCGCCATAGACGTCGCCGGTGACGAGCCCGCGGCGCGCGGCGGCTTCGCGCAGTTGGGCACCGATGCCGTGGACGATGACGACGCGGATGTTGAGCGAGCGCAGGACGGCGATGTCGGTGACGATGTCGGGGAAGCCCTCGTCCTCAATGAGGACGCCGTCAATGGCGATGACGAACACGTGGTCACGGAACATGGGCACGTATTCGAGGATTCCGCGCAGGTCGGCGGGTTTGATTTGGTTGCGGGCGCGTTCGGCGCGTTCGGCGCACTTGGCGGCGGCACCGGCGGCGGCGGCGGAAGCACCGGCACCGGCGGCGGCACTGCCGGTGGCACTGCTGGTGGCGGCGCGGGAGCCGGTTTTTTGCTCACCGGCGGCGGCGGCGTGTTTGTGGCAACAGCCCTCGTTCGTCATGAGCGCGCAGGGAAGCGGGAAGGGGCGCGTCGCGAAACAAGAATTTTTACCTTGGGCTACTCCTCGTCGGCACCGATGGAGAACGTGACGTTTTCGTTGGCGCCGGCCCAGGCGAGGGTATCGAGGACAAGGGCGATTTTCTTGTAGGGGGTTCGCTCGTCGGACTGGACGGTGACGAGGAGTTTGGTTTTCGCCATGCGGGCGTTTTCGGCGAGTTTTCGGACTTCGCCGTAGAGTTGTGGCAGTTCGTTGGAGGCGGGCGTGTCCACGTTGTTGTCGTTGATGGAGACCTGCCCGTTTTCGGAGAGGGCGATTGTCAGTTCGTCGGGCATTTCGAGGGGAGCGTCGGTGGCTTGTTCCTCGCCCGGGAGTTTGATTCGCAGGGACTGTTCGCGCGTCACCTGTCCCGCCATGACCATGAAGAAGAGCATGATGACGAAGACGACGTCAATCATGGGGGCGATTTGGAAACCAAGGTCGCCGGTGCGTTCGGAGGAGATGCGTTTCATGCGGGTTCGTGTTGCGATTTTTCGTTTCCGTTACTTGTCCTTGCCGGAGAAGGAGATGTTATCAATTCCGGCTTGCGCGCCCCATTTGAGGGCGGTGTTGAGGAATTTTGCCTGCACGGCCTCGTCGGCGCGGATGAGCATTCGGTAGTCCTTTCCGCCGCTTTTTTTGCGCGCGCTCAATTCCTCGATGATGGGTTTCCCATTAGGCAGCACCGGTGCCTCGGTGTCGGTGTTGCCGATGACGATGTCGTCCAACTTGTAGGTGGCTTGGGCGGTCGCGCCGTTCCAACTGATGTTGATGAGCGAGACCTTGACCTTGTTGTCCTTGCCCTCCTCCGCCTTGGTTTTCTCGGCGTGTTTGACGACGGGCAGTTTGATGCTGGCGTCAATCTTGAGCACCTGCGACGTGGTGATGCTCATGAAGAAGATGAGCATGACGAGCAGCACGTCAATTAGTGGGGCGACCTGAAATTCCGGTTCGCCGTCTCCGCCTCCGCCTCCGCCTCCCATGCTGGGTGTCCTCCTTGGTGGTTAGGGTTCGTGTTGAGTGTGTGGATGTGGCGCGGCGCGGCTTATTGGAGCGGGGCGACAGGGGTGGAGATGCCGGAGACGCCGGGGACGCCGCCGGCGGTGTCGCCGACGCCCGCCCAGTTCGGCGTGTTGGCGACAATCTCTTCGTCACCCAACTGCGTTCCCTCAAAGAGTTCGTAGGGCATCTTGCGGAACAGTTTGGCGATTTCCTCCTGCAAGGTGTGCAGGATGACGCTGATGCGGTTGCGCATGACGTAGTAGAGGACGAACGCGGGGATGGCGACGAACAGACCGAAGGCGGTCGCGATGAGCACCTCACCGATGGACTCGGAGAGTTTGCTCGTGTCGCCGGCACCGGAGGTGGCGAGTTTTCCGAAGGCGTCGCGCATACCGGAGACCGTTCCGAGCAGACCAACCATCGGGGCGCAGACGCCGATGACGGACAGGTAGGAGACGCGCCCCATGAGATTGCCGTTGATACGGTTGATTTCGTTGAAGACCGCCTCCTCGGTCATCGTCTTGCCGTCGGGCAGGAACGTGACGCCGGCGCGGACGGTGTCGCACAGCGGCGAGAAGTTCGCCTTCGCGTAGTTGTAGGCGCCGGTGTAGTCGCCGGCCTTGAAGAGTTCGCGCAACTGGGCGAGTTGGATGGGCGGGATGGCGCGCGCCTTGGTCGTCTTGATGATACAGTCGATGCCGAACCACACGACAAGGATGGAACTGATGAAGAGGATGAGGATGACCGTCTTGCCGATGAAGCCGAACTTCATGATTTGCTGCCACAGGGATTCCTCGTGGACGGTCTCGCCGGCGGGGGCGGCGGGGGCGGCGGTGGTGCCTTGGGCGAAAACGACGCCGGCGGGCAGGGCGGCGACGGTCGCGGTCGCGGCGGCGACGGGTTGCGCGTTCGCGGTCGCAACCAGCACGGGAAGCGTCGCGAGGGGCGAAAGCGCGGCACCGGCGGTGATGGCGGCGGCAAGGACGAATTTCTTCAGGAAGTTCGGGAGCATGTTTGTCGGGAGTGTGGTGAGAGGTGAGGGACGCCGAGCGGCGGGGTGTTTCGGGGAAACTGCCGGCGACGGTAACGGGAATGCGCGGCGTGGGAAGGATTTTTTTCTCCGCGCGCCGGTGCGTCACCGGTGACGCTGCCGGCGCGGTTGCCGGCGGCGGTGCCGGCGGTGCTACTCGAACACGACGGTCTTTTTGCCGTAGGCGAGGACGCGGTTTTGGAGGTGCCAGCGGACGGCCTGCGCGAGCACTTGCTTCTCCAAATCCCTGCCGAGGCGGACGAGGTCTTCGACGCTGTGCCGGTGCGTGATGGGCGCGACGGCTTGGTGGATGATGGGACCGTCGTCGAGCACCGGCGTCGCGTAGTGCGCGGTGGCGCCGATGAGTTTGACGCCCCGTTCGTGCGCTTGGTGGTAGGGCTTGGCGCCGGCGAACGCGGGCAGAAACGAGTGGTGGATGTTGATGACGGGCACGGGGCACCGCTCCAAAAACCACGCGCTCAAGACCTGCATGTAGCGCGCCATGACGAGCAGTTGGACGCCGGTGGCGCGGACGAGTTCGAGCAGTGCCGCCTCGGCGTCGCGCTTCGTCTCCGGCGTCACCGGCAGGTGGTGGAACGGGACGCGGTAGTGGTCGCGCGCCGCCGCCGCCCACGTTTCGTGGTTCGAGGCGACGAAGGCGATTTCGCAGGGCAGTTCGCCCGCTTTCCAGCGCAGCAACAGGTCGTGAAAGGCGTGCCCTTGCTTCGAGACGAGGACGCCGATTCGGGGACGGTCGGTGTCGGGTGCGACGGTGGCGTCCAGACCGAGCGCGGCGGCGAATTCGCGGAAGCGGGCGGCGGCGGTGCCGGGGTCGTCGCCGGCGGCGAGCGTCCATTCAAGGCGTTGGACAAACACGCCGGCGCCGGCGTCGCGGTGCTGGTCGGCGTGGAGGATGTTTCCGCCGCTCTCGAAAATCCAGCCGGCGGTTTTGGCGACAATTCCGGGCGAGTCGGGACCGTGCAGGAGGGCGGTAAGCGTCGCCGCCGGCGCATTCATCGCCGGTGCCGCCGCCGGTGGCGTCGCCGTTTCCGTTGCCGGTGCTGGGGCACTCATGGCGCGATTCCGTTCTTTTCGAGGTGCAGGTAGAGTTCGCGGCTGACCCATGCGTCGGTCGCCGCATAGACGATTTGCTGCTGCGTGAGCCGCTTGTTCGCCCAGTTGGTGACTTGCGCGCTCTTGGAAATGCGCAGCCCAAGGTAGTGCGCGGCGAGGGCGCGCAGACCGGTGTTCTCGATGCCGGCACGGCGCGTGAAATCGCTGATTTCGACGAAGCCGGCGTCGCGGAACGGCGCGCGGTCCTGCAATCCGCGAACGTCGTCGCGCACGGCGACGCCCACTTTGAGAATTCGCTCGTCTTTGAGTAGCGGATAGAGGGGCGGGATGCCGCCGCAGGCATCGAGCCGGAAGAGGTAAACGGCCTCGCTGCCGGCGAGTTGGAGCAGGGAGGGCAAGTAAGTGGTGCCGGCGCGGAAGGACGGGCGACTCTCGGTGTCGAAGCCCAAAACGCGCTCTTTCGCGAGTGCCTTGACCGCCGCCGGCGTGTCTTCGGGGTCTTCGACGAGGATGATTTTGCCCTCGTATTGACCGAGCGGGAGCGCGGCGATGGCGTCTTTTTCGATGCGCAAGCCGCGCTGTCCGTTCCCGCGCGCGGCACCGGTGGCATTTTCCGCTTCGTCACCAAATTCGGAACTATTCTCCCCTGTTATGCTCTCCTGACCCTGTTCTTTTGCTTTGTTTCTGAAAAACATTGATGGCGAAAGGAGACGCCGGCGCGGCATCTCTGGCAAGGGGAAACAGTGCCGGCGGTGGTGCCGACGGTGGCACCAGCAACGTCACCGACGGTGGCACCGGCGGCACCACCGGCGGTGCGTTCCCTGTAAAAATTCCCTGTTGCCGCAAGGGCGGGCTTGTTTTTCCCTCCGAAAACACGAAGAGCACGAAGACAAACGAGATAAAAACCGCGAAAACAACCATGTCCCAAGAGACCGCCGAAAACTCCGCCGAAAAACAAAACCAGCAAAACCGCTACGACCACGCCGCCATCGAGCAACGCTGGCAGAAGTTCTGGCTCGAAAACAAAACCTTCCGCGCCGATGACGCCGACGCCGCATTGCCCGCCGGCGACCCGCAAAAACGCCCGCCGTTCTACGTCCTCGATATGTTCCCCTATCCTTCCGGCGCGGGGCTGCACATCGGCCACCCCGAAGGTTACACCGCCACCGACATTCTCGCCCGATACAAGAAGGCGCGCGGCTTCAACGTCCTGCACCCGATGGGCTGGGACGCCTTCGGGCTGCCCGCCGAGCAATACGCCATCAAGACCGGTCAGCACCCGTCAATCCAGACCGCCGCCAACATCGCCAACTTCCGCCGGCAACTCCAAATGCTCGGCTTCGCGCTCGATTGGGACCGCGAAATCGCAACCACCGAGCCGCGCTACTTCCGCTGGACGCAGTGGATTTTCCTCCAACTCTTCAAACACGGTCTCGCCTACGTTGACGAGAAACCGGTCTGGTTCTGCCCCGCGCTCGGCACCGTCCTCGCCAACGAGGAAGTCCTCAACACGCCCGAAGGTCCGCGCAGCGAACGCGGCGCGCACCCCGTCGAACGCCGCCCGCTGCGCCAATGGGTACTGCGCATCACCGCCTACGCCGAAAAACTCATCGCCGGTCTCGACGAACTCGACTGGCCGGACTCCACAAAACGTCTCCAAAAAAACTGGATTGGCCGCAGCGAAGGCGCCGAAGTCGATTTCCAAATCGCACCGAATGCCGGTGACGCCGCCGCACTTCCTCCCCGCTCCCTTCGCATCTACACCACCCGTCCCGACACGCTTTTCGGCGCCACCTATATGGTCGTCGCGCCGGAGCACCCGTTGGTGCCGGTGCTGACGACCGCCGCGCAGCGCGACGCCGTCAACGCCTACGT